>NZ_CP053837.1:1939139-2308709 GCF_013201705.1 Aliarcobacter faecis
CCTCTTTTTGTAAATCAATACTAAGATTATTATAAAAAAGTTCTCCATAATTTGTTTCACGATTTATTGTCTCGTAAGCTTGCTTAATATCATTATTATATTTTAGTGCATCTTGTAAAATTTTTAATATTTTTACAGACTCCAAAAAGTTTACATGAGAAGGTGCTTCTATTGGAGAACTATAATATTTGTGCATTCTTTCAACTAAATTTTTATTTCTTATTTCAATAAAAACCGATTCAATAGGCGATTTAAAAAATAGAATCTTATTTTTTACATTTATAGAGATATATGTTGTTTCCATACCATAAATCTTTCTTGAAAATGAATCAAAAAGAAACAATTTTTTATTATAGTTGTTATTAAATAACTCATACATAAGTTCAAGTATTTTTATCTTCTCATCTTTTGTAAAAAAGTTTCCAATACTTGCAAAACAAAAACTAAGAACCGATTTTATAGAGTACCATTCTGTTGTATCATAATCATATCTTAGCATTTGATCAATTCTCTCTTGTTTTAACTCTTCAATATCTAAACTTGTTGTATGTTTGTACACTTTTCGTACAGCACTATCTCTATACATAGGTCCTGGAAACTGTGCTTGAATTACAAATCTTCTATTTTTTTCATGCTCAATTATATAATTTAATCTTCCTTTATAATCTTCATCTATAATTCTTACCTCTTTTTGAGGTATTTGAGTGATGGATTTTAAGAACTCCTCACCACTACAAGCATCTTCCCAAATATAGTCTGGATATCTAAAAATCTGGCAAATTTTCTCTTTTGTCTCTTTTGTTGGTTCTATATTCGTATGATTATCAATCCACGATGTAACCGTCCTTCTATCCTTATTTATCATAAAAGCAAATTTAGAAATACTTAAGTTTGAACGATTGAAAATCTCTACAAACTTTTCAATAGAATTTTTAAAATTCATAAGCTACCTTTAATATATCTTTTGCATATTGTACTATTTTTTTACATAAAAACAAAATTTGTACAATTTATTTATATTGTATAAAAATTGTATTTTTTCTATTTAAAATAATACAATATTTTTTTTCCAAATTTAGTATAATGACTTACAATATTTTTTAAAGGAAGTATATGACAAGTGCAGGAAAAAAATTCAGAGAAGCTTTAAAAGCTTCACATCCACTACAAATAGTTGGAACAATTAATGCTTATCAAGCATTACAAGCTACAAGAGTAGGACATAAGGCTATCTACTTATCAGGTGGAGGAATTGCAAACGCATCTTATGGTTTACCTGATTTAGGTATGACAATGATTGAAGATGTTTGTATTGATGTTAGAAGAATTACTTCTATTTGTGATACACCACTAATCGTTGATGCTGATACAGGTTGGGGACATGCTTTCAATGTTGCTAGAACTGTAAAAGAGTTTATTAGATCTGGTGCTGCAGGTATGCATATTGAAGATCAAGTTGCTGCAAAAAGATGTGGACACAGACCAAATAAAGAGTTAGTATCTACTGAAGAAATGTGTGATAGAATTAGAGCTGCTGTTGATGCAAAACAACAATTAGACCCAGATTTCTATATCATTGCAAGAACTGATGCACACGCAAGTGAAGGTCAAGCTGCTGCAATTGCAAGAGCAAAAGCTTATGTTGAAGCTGGAGCAGATGCAATTTTCGCTGAAGCAGTACACACTTTAAAAGAGTACAAAGAGTTTACAGATGCTATTAATGTACCAGTTTTAGCTAATATTACTGAATTTGGTGCAACTCCAATGTTTACAACAGAAGAGTTAGCAAGTGTTGGAATTGATATGGTTCTTTACCCATTATCAGCATTTAGAGCTATGAATAAAGCTGCATTAAATGTTTACCAAGAGTTAAAAGATAAAGGTACTCAAGAAGCAGTTCTTGATACAATGCAAACAAGAATGGAGTTATACGATATGTTAAACTACCATGCTTATGAGCAAAAAATGGATGAGTTATTTTCAAAAGGAAAAGCTAAATAATTAGCTTTTCCTTTATTTTTATTTCAGATTAAACTAAGGAGAAAATATGAGTACTACAAGTACGGAATTTAAACCAAAAAAATCTGTTGCACTTTCAGGTGTAGCAGCTGGAAGTACAGCATTATGTACAGTTGGAAATACAGGAAATGATTTATATTATAGAGGGTATGATATTTTAGAGTTTGCTGAAAAAGCTGAATTTGAAGAAATTGCATATTTAATAGTTCATGGTGAACTTCCTAACAAAGAAGAGTTAAAAGCTTATAAAGAGAAACTTAGATCTTTTAGAGATATTCCAGAAGGTGTAAAAGTTGCATTAGAGCAATTACCAAAAAACTGTCATCCAATGGATGTTATGAGAACAGGTTGTTCAGTTCTTGGAGCATTAAATCAAGAAGATGAATCTCATCCAAAAGCTGCGGCACAAGATATTATCAATAAATTAATGGCATCTTTTGGTTCTATGCTTTTATACTGGTACCATTTTGCATATAATGGAAAAAGAATTAATGTTGTAACTGATGATGATACAATTGGTGGACACTTCTTACATTTATTACATGGTGAAAAACCAAGAGAATCATGGGTTAAAGCTATGCACGTATCTTTAATTCTTTATGCTGAACATGAATTTAATGCTTCAACTTTTACTTCAAGAGTAATTGCTGGTACAAATTCTGATATGTATTCTTGTATTACTGGTTCTATTGGAGCATTAAGAGGTCCAAAACATGGAGGTGCAAATGAAGTTGCATTTAGAATTCAAGAAAGATACTCTTCAGCAGATGAAGCAGAAAAAGATATCAAAGATAGAATTGCTAAAAAAGAGATTATCATTGGATTTGGACACCCTGTTTATGCTACAAGAGATCCAAGAAATGTTGTTATCAAAAAAGTTGCAAAAGAGTTATCTCAAGAGAATAAAAATATGTTAATGTATGATGTAGCTGCAAGACTTGAAGAAGTTATGTGGGATCAAAAGAAAATGTTCCCAAATCTTGACTGGTTCTCTGCGGTTTCATATAATCAAATGGGAATTCCAACAGATATGTTTACTCCTATCTTCATTATTGCAAGAGTTACAGGATGGGGTGCACACGTAATTGAACAAAGAGAAGATGGAAAAATAATTAGACCATCAGCTAACTATATTGGACCAGAGCCAAGAGCTTATATTCCTTTAGAAGACAGAAAATAATCTTAAAAATTTAGGCTTTTTTGCCTAAATTTTTTTTTTACAAAAAATTTCAAAAAAATGGAAAATAAAATGACAAACGAAAAATATCTTAAACAATTAGACGGTTTAGATACAAAATACTATGATGTAAAAAGTGCAGTTGAAGATATCAAAGCTGGTTCTTTTGCAAAACTTAACTATACATCAAGAGTACTAGCAGAAAACCTACTTAGAAAATGTCCAAGTGAAGATTTAAAAGAGTCTTTAATTCAATTAATTGAAAAAAGAACAGATAAAGATTTCCCTTGGTATCCATCAAGAGTTATCTGTCACGATATTCTAGGTCTTACAGCTTTTGTTGATTTAGCAGGACTTAGAGAAGCAGTTGCTGCAAGTGGTGTGAATCCTCAAAAAATCAATCCAGTTGTTCCAACACAATTAATTGTAGATCACTCTTTAGCAGTTGAATGTGGTGGATTTGACCCTGATGCTTTCCAAAAAAATAGAGATATCGAAGATAGAAGAAATGCAGATAGATTCGATTTTATTAACTGGACTAAAAAAGCATTTGATAATGTTGATGTTATTCCTCCAGGAAATGGTATTATGCACCAAATCAACCTTGAGAAAATGTCTCCTGTAATTCATAATATTGATGGAATTGCAAGTCCAGATACATTAGTTGGTACAGATTCACATACTCCTCACGTTGATGCTTTAGGAGTTATTGCTGTTGGTGTTGGTGGATTAGAAGCTGAAAATGTTATGCTTGGAAACCCATCATATATGAGAGTTCCAGAAATTATTGGAGTTGAAATTAAAGGAACTAGAGGAGCAGGAATTACTGCAACTGATATTGCTTTAGCTTTAACATCATTCTTAAGACAAAACAATGTAATTTCTGCATACTTAGAGTTCTATGGAAGTGGAATTAAATATTTAGATTTAGGAGATAGAGCAACTATTTCAAATATGACACCAGAATATGGTGCAAGTGCTGCTATGTTTGCTATTGATGATAAAACTATTGATTATTTAAGAATCACAGGAAGAACTCCTGAGCAAGTAAAATTAGTTGAAACTTATGCAAAAGCAAATGGTTTATGGGCTGATAGTTTAAGTGAAGCTACTTATGCTAGAACTATTGAGTTTGATTTAACAACAGTTACAAGAACATTAGCAGGTCCTTCAAAACCACATAAATTACTTCCAGTTTCTGCACTTGATTCAGAAGGAATTACTAGAAAAATTGAGATTACAAATGAAGTTATACCTGATGGTGCAGTTTTAATTGCTGCTATTACTTCATGTACAAATACTTCAAATCCTAGAAATGTTGTTGCTGCTGGATTATTAGCAAAAAGAGCAAATGAATTAGGATTAACAAGAAAAAGATGGGTTAAATCTTCATTAGCACCAGGATCTAAAGTTGCTGAACTATACTTAAAAGAGTCTGGATTATTAGGTGAACTTGAAAAATTAGGATTTGGAATTGTAGGATTTGCTTGTACAACATGTAATGGTATGAGTGGAGCTTTAGATCCAAAACTAGAAGCTGAAGCTGCTGCTAGTGGTGTATATACAACTGCTGTATTATCTGGAAATAGAAACTTCGATGGAAGAATTCACCCATTTATTAAAGAAGCATTCTTAGCTTCTCCTCCACTTGTTATTGCTTATGCACTTGCAGGAAGTATTAGATTTAATATTGAAACTGATGTTTTAGGAAAAGATAAAGATGGTAACGATATTAGATTAAAAGACCTTTGGCCAAGTGATGCAGAGATTGATGCAGTTGTTAATAGTGCAGTTAAACCTGAAATGTTTGGAGCAATTTATGACCCAATGTTTGCTAAAGGTGCAAAAGAAGCAGCTGAACCATTCTATAAATGGGATGCAAAATCTACATATATTCAAAAACCACCATATTGGGAAGATGAATTTATGAGTATGCCAGCTCTTAAAAACTTAAGACCACTTGGTGTATTTCCAAATGATATTACAACAGACCACCTATCTCCATCAAATGCTATTCAAGCAAAAAGTGCATCTGGAGAGTATTGCTTAAAAATGGGATTACCTTTAGAAGATTTAAACTCTTATGCAACACATAGAGGAGACCATAATACTGCTTTAAGAGCAACTTTAGCAAATCCAAAACTATTTAACGAAATGGTTAAAGATGAAAATGGAAATGTTAAACAAGGAAGCTTGACTAAAATTATGCCAGAAGGTAAAGAGTCAAGAATGTGGGAAGCAATAGAGACATATATGAGTAGAAAACAACCTCTAATCATTATTGCTGGAACAAACTATGGACAAGGAAGTTCAAGAGACTGGGCAGCTAAAGGTGTAAGACTTGCAGGTGTTGAAGTTTTAATTGCTGAAAGTATTGAAAGAATTCATAGAACTAACCTTGTAGGTATGGGTGTACTTCCACTTCAATTTAAAGATGGTGAAACAAGACATACTTACAATATTGTAGGAACTGAAACATTTGACATTCTTGGAGATATTACTCCAAGATGTGATTTAACAGTTGCAATGACTAGAGAAAATGGTGAAAAAGTAGAATTTAAAGTAACTTGTAGATTAGATACAACTGCTGAAGTTGAAGTTTACAAAGCTGGTGGAATTTTACAAAAATTCGCAAAAGATGTTATTGCTGGTAAATAATTAGGAACTTGGGTTTTTACCCAAGCCTAATAAAATTTTATAAAGCGATTTAAAAATCATTTTATAAAGTTTTAAAAGCTTAAATTTTAGGAGAATAAATATGAGTAGTTACAAACCACAAATAAGAGTAAAAGCAACATATATGAGAGGTGGAACTTCTAAAGGAACATTTTTTAATATTGCAGACCTTCCAAAAGAAGCACAAGAAGATAAAGTAAAAAGAGACAAACTTCTTCAAAGAATAGTAGGAAGCCCTGATATTTATAAACAACAAATGGATGGTATGGGAGGAGCGACTTCTAGTACATCAAAAGCTATTTTAGTTGGGAAATCAACAGTTCCTAATCACGATGTAGATTACTATTTTGGACAAGTTGCAATAGATAAAGATTTTATGGATTGGAGTGGAAATTGTGGAAATTTAAGTTCTGCTGTTGGACCTTTTGCAATTCATGAAGGATTAGTTGATAATGTACCACAAAATGGTGTTTGTTGTGTAAGAATTTGGCAAGCAAATATCAAAAAAACTATCCTTTGCTATGTAACAATGGTAGACGGAAAAGTAAAAGAGATGGGAGATTATTATATCGATGGTGTTGCCTTTCCAGCTGAAGAGATTTTATTAGAATTTGCAGAACCAGTTGATCCAAGTGAAGAACTATTTCCTACTGGAAACTTAGTAGATGATTTAGAAGTTCCAGGAATAGGAACATTCAAAGCTACTATGATAACAGCAGGTATTCCAACAGTATTTTTAAATGCTACTGATATAGGTTACATTGGAACAGAGCTTCAATCTGATATAAATAGTGATGCAGAGGCACTTGCAAGATTTGAAACTATAAGAAGTTATGCAGCACTTAAAATGGGATTAATTTCCGATTTAAAAGAAGCAGAAACTAGACAACACACTCCAAAAATAGCTTTTGTTGCTCCAAAATCAGACTTTACAACTTCAAGTGGGAAAGAGGTAAAAGCTTCAGAAATTGATTTACATGTAAGAGCATTATCTATGCAAAAACTACATCATGCGATGATGGGTACAGCTTCAGTTGCTATTGGTGTTGCTGCTTGTATTGAAGGAACTTTGGTAAATTTAGCTGCTGGTGGGGGAGAAAAATCTGCTGTTGAATTTGGACATCCATCTGGAACTTTAAAAGTTGGAGCAGTTATTAAAAAAGAGAACGGAAAATATATTGTAGATAAAGCTACTATGAGTAGAAGTGCAAGAATTATTATGAAAGGTGAAGTATATGCACCTGCTGAGATTTTAGGATAATTAGAATTTTTCAATTATTTTTAAAATTTAAAAGGAGATAGATTTTTTTATCTCCTTTTTTTTATTTAAGAAAAGTGAATATTTGTCCCCAATGAGGACAAAACTTATTTAATTAAACTAGAAATAGCTTTGAAGTTTGGATTTTTTGCATCAACTGTAAGTTCAAATAAAATTGACTCATAAGTTGTTGGTACAACTCCTGCTTGAACTAATCTTTTTATAGCCATTTTATGGTCTAATTTACTTCTACTTCCACTACAATTTGTAACCAAAATTACATTAAAATCATTTTCAAGTAAATCAATACAAGTTTGAAGTACACAAACATGAGTTTCAATACCAGCAACTATTATATTTTTTTTACCACTATTTTTTAAAGCAGTTAAAATTTCTGGTGTTTGACAACCTGAAAATGTAGTTTTTTCATAAGCCGTATATTCTTCTACTAACTCTTTTAAAACAGGAATTGTCTCTCCTATTCCTTTTTTATACTGCTCATTTACAATAATTGGTACATTTAAAACTTTCATTCCACGTACCAAAATAGGAAGAGTTCTCTCTAGTTCCTCTTTATTTCCAATATGTGGGAAAAGTCTCTCTTGTACATCAACCAAACAAAACAGTGAATCTTCTAATCTTATTCTCATTTTTTTCTCCTTAGAAATGTAAGATTAAAGATTATAGCTATTCATAAGTTAAGATAATATAAGAATTTTAGAAGATTTTTTATATGAAAAGAAGAGAATAAAATATCTCTTCTTATTTGAAAGCCATAGCTTCAGCTCTAGCTAAAAGCTCTTTTGCACCTTTACTTATAAACTCATTTGCGAAATCTTTTCCAGCTATTTCAAAAGAGTTTATATCTACTATTTTTTCATCTTTTATATACTCTGTTCCATCTGGAAGTCCAACAATTGCAGATATCTTTACACTATTTTCATCTAAAATTGTAGCTTTTACACCTATTGGAACTTGACAACCACCTTGAAGAGTATCTACAAAACCTCGTTCAATTTTTGACTCAATTTCAGCATTCTTATCATTTAAAACTTTTACTATTTCTATAATTTTTGGGTCTGTTGTTGTCTCTATTCCTAAAGTTGCTTGCCCCATAGATGGAATCATAATATCTGTTGAAATTGGTGAAAAATATTTAACCTCATTTTGAAGATTTAATTTCTCTATTCCTGTAGCTGCTAAAATTATTGCATCATACTCACCGGCATTTAATTTTGCAATTCTTGTATTAATATTTCCTCTTAAATCTTTAAGCTCAATATCTGGTCTTAACATTTTTATAGCCATTCTTCTTCTTAGACTTGTAGTCCCAACAACTGCACCTTTTGGAAGTTCATCAAGGCTTTTATAAAGATTACTTAAAATTGCATCTTGTGGATTAAATCTTTTTGAAACAGCAGCTAAAGTTAAACCATCTTCAAATTGTGTAGGCACATCTTTTAGTGAATGAACTGCTAAATGAGCAGTTCCTTCAATCATAGCAACTTCAAGTTCTTTTGTAAAAAGTCCTTTTCCTCCAATTTTTGCTAATGGAACATCTAAGATTTTATCCCCTTTTGTTACAAACTCTTGTAACTCTATTTGCATAGATGGGTAGTGTTTTAAAAGTTCAGCTTTTATATACTCACTTTGCCAAAGAGCTAGTTGGCTTCTTCTTGTGGCAATTACAAGTTTTTCCATATCTTATTTCCCTAAAGTATCAAAGTTAAATTTTGGACTCTCTTTTACGCCATTTACATATATTGTTGGTGTTCCTGAAACCATTACCTCATCACCCATAGTCATATCTTTTTCAATTTTTGAATTTATCTCTTTTTTATTTAACTCTTCAATTTTTATATCAGTTCCTAATTCTTTATTGAATGCTGCCAAGATTTTTGCTTCATCTGTTGTTTTTTCATCAAAATATTTTGACCAATCTGTCGTATATGCTTTAGTTATAACATCAGCAACACCTTTAGTATGTGCAATATCAATTATTTTAGATAAAGGTAAAGATGCTGGATGAATTTGCGTTAAAGGAAAAGCATAATAGTATAAAGCAATATTCTCTTTATTTTTATTAACTTCATTTATAACTGTTGGTATATAATCCATACAAAATGGGCATAGTGGGTCTGAGAATAGTACAACTTTATTTTTTGCTTTCTCATTTCCAGCTATAAAATTTGCTTTTGTGTAGTATTTATCAGTTAAATTTGGAACAATACTATCTTTTAGAGATTGCATAGTTTTTATATCAATTAATTCTGGTGCAATATGTGTTCCATTTGTAAATAAAAAATCTTTTGCTTTAATATCTTTTCCTTGAATAACAGCATCAATATCTAAAATATATCCTGTCCATCCAGCAATTGGTAGCTCTTTTTTTGTATTTATTTTAATATCTTTTATTTTGATATTTGGGTTTTGTGAAACTCTTTTTTTCTCATAATCTAAAACTAAATTATCATCTGCAAAAAGTGAAGTACCTAAAAGTGTACTTAAAGCCAGTACTGTAGAGATTTTTTTACCTGTAAATAAGTTTTTACTTTGTTTTATCATATATTTTCCTTTTAAAAATTTTAATAGTCTATCTTTTTATCTTTAATAAAAAGTTAATTTTAACTTCGTGATTTTACTGTAATTTTTCTAATATCAAAAAGTTCTTTTACCTTATCCACCATTTTTGAATTTAGAATATCATTAATTTGTAACTCTCTTGATGATAAAGTCTCATTTGAACTTTTTGTCATATCAGCAACACATCCTGAACCAATTTCAATATCCTCTATCATAGAACCAATATCACTATCACTTAAAATATTTTCTTCAATCTGCTCTTTTTTTATAGAGTCATTTAATATGGTGGCATCTTCCTTTTTAAAATCTAGCTCAACATTAGAACCATAAACCTCTTGAGCAAAAGCTTTAATTATTGGAAAATGTTTATATAAAAGTTTTCGTTCTTCATCTTTTGCATAAGAGATAATTTGTAAAACATTGTTTGAAAAACCATTATAAATAAAGTTTTTTTCAAAACACTCTCCCAATTCAAAATCTCTATCATAAACTTTTTCAGTTAATTTTGTATACAAATCACTTGATTCATCACTTTCATCAACAAAAGGTATATACTCTATATCTTCAGTAGCAGAATAAGAAAACTCTTCAATCTCAACTTCTTTTTTATCCTCATTAACTATCTCTTTTTCAATAATCTCTTGTTGTATAATTTGTGAAATAGGAGCAACTTTTGGGAGTTCGTCAAAAGGTGTTTCAAATTCTAATTTAGGAATTGAATCAAGAATATCCAAAGAAGTTATATTTGTTGAAGTTTGATAAATCTCCTCTTTTTTCTCTTCATCTACTTTTTCTTCAACTTTTTCAACTATCTTCTCTTCTTTTATATCTTCAATATTTATTTCTTCCTTTAGTATTTCAACCACTTTTACAGGTTTTACAACTTCAACTTTTGCTTCAATTTTTTCAATTTGATTTATAATATCATCTATTGATTTTAGTTTTGTAGCTTCCATTAATTTCATAAAAGTTAAAATTAAAACAAAAGTTCCATCACTATTTATTGCTAATAAATGCTTTGCGTCACTTAAAATTCTAAAGAATCTATCAAAAACAACAATATCAAATCTTCTATCTTTTAAAATCATTTTATCTTTTAAATATAAAGTCATCTCATCTATTATTTGACTTGTTTCATAAATTTCCAACTCTTTTAGAATATCATTAATATCACCTTTATTTAAAATCATCATAAATATTGATTCCATTTTTTCAGGATTAATTAAACCTAACATCTCAACAACACTTTGAGCGAATACTTTATTTTTTGAAAAAATTATTGCTTGGTCAAGAAGAGTTAAAGTATCTCTTAAACTACCTTGCCCTCCTCTTGCTAATATATTTAAAGCCTCTTTGTCAAACTCTATTTTCTCTTCATGTAAAATATGGCTTAAATGGTGAACAACATCATTTTGAGAAATTTTATTAAATCTAAAATGTTGAGTTCTACTTAAAATTGTTGCAGGTAGTTTTAAAGCATCTGTTGTTGCAAGTATGAATTTTACAAATCCTGGAGGCTCTTCAAGAGTTTTTAGTAAAGCATTAAATGCTTGTGTTGTAAGCATATGAACTTCATCAATAATAAAAACCTTAAATCTAGCAAGACTTGGTTTATATTTTGTATGTTCAATTAACTCTTTTATATCATCAATTCCTCTATTACTAGCAGCATCCATCTCTATAATATCAAGATGTTTTCCACTATTTGCACTAAGGCAATTTTCACAAACTTCACAAGGTTTTGAAGTTGGTCCTTTTTCACATAAAAGAGCTTTTGCCATAATTCGGGCTGTTGAAGTTTTTCCACTTCCTCTAAGACCTGAGAATAAATAGGCATGAGATAATCTTGAACTATCAAGAGCAAGGCTTAAAGTTTGAGAGACTGTACTTTGTCCTATTAAATCCTCAAATCTTCTTGGTCTATACTTTAAAGCTAAAACTCTATCTTTTAAATTATTATCAATCATATTTCACACTTTCCTATCTCAAAATTTATATTCTTTAAAACCATATTTACCATATCTAAACTTATTTTACCAGTATATAAAATAGCAATTTTTTGATCTTTATTTATACTATTTTTATCTTTACCTAAATCTTGTAATCTTTTTGCAATAGCATTTGCAGAATCATATAAAACAACATCATTTGGGAAAAACTTTTTTATCTCATCTTTTATAATTGGATAGTGTGTACAACCTAAAACTACACTATCAATATTTTTATCTTTTAAATCTTTTAAGTATTTTGTTAAAAACTCATTTAAACTAATTGTTTCAATATCTGCTTCTTCTATTTTTTTTGCCAAGCCACTACAAGGGATATGATATAAATTTAACTCTTGATTATTTGATAAATTTTCTACAAGCTCTTTATATTTTTTTCCATTTATTGTTGTTGGAGTTGCCAAAATAGCTATATTTTTTGTTTTTGAAGATAAAATTGCAGGTTTTAAAGCTGGTTCTACTCCAATAATTGGTAAATCTTTATATTTTTCTCTTAAATATTTTATTGAAACAGAAGTTGCAGTATTACAAGCAACTACCAAAATATCAATATCATAATTTTGTATTAAATAGTTTGTAATATCATCACATCTTTTTAAAATCTCATTTGTATCTTTCTCACCATAAGGTGCAAATAGTGTATCAGCTATATATACATATTCTGTATTTTCTACAATTTTAGCAATAGCGCTTAATATAGTTAATCCACCTATTCCTGAATCAAAAACTCCTACTTTCAAATATATCCTTATTGAAATTTTGTGGGAATTATAACTAAAAAGATATAACTAAAATGTTAAAATAATATAAAAATTATATATCTAAATAAAGGATTTCTTTGTTTTTCCATTATCATCCATATAATCCTATTTTATATGAAAATACAAAATATTTAATAATTGGAACTTTACCACCTCCAAGATTTTGCTCAAAAGAGCTAAAACTTAAAGATGTAGATTTTTGTTATGGTTCAAAAGATAATCTACTTTGGCAAATTTTCAATCAAATATTTTCTCTAAATTTAGTTTTTGAAAACTCAACTAAAGCAATAGAGCAAAGATATGATTTCTTGAAAAATAAGAAAATTGGAATTTGTGATATTGTAGAGTCTTGTCATAGAGAAAAACTTGATGCAAGTGATAATGGAATGTTAAATATAAAATTAAGAGATCTATTAAAATATCTATCTACTTATAAAAATATAGATACAATATTTTTTACAGGAAAGAACTCTAAAAATTCTCCAGAATATTTTTTTAGACAAATTCTAAAAAAGGAAAAAATAAAATTTGAAAAAGTAGAAGATAAATTTTTAAGAGTTCATAAATTTATTTTTGAAAATAGAACTATTATTACAATCTCTTTAACATCTCCATCAAATGCAGCAAATAGATTTATAGGCTCAAATATTTTATACAAAGAAGAAAAAAAGAGAAATATTGATTTTACACATTTTGATTTTAGATTAAATGAGTATAAAAGAGCTTTATCATTTGAAAACTTAAAATTTAATTGAACTAAGGAAAAGGCAATTTAAGTTTTCAAAATGATTATTGTATATTTTGTGTAGTATTATATTTTTTAAGAGAGAATTTTTATAAACCTAAGGAAAATCCTTAAGTTTTATTTTTTATCAAACAATTCCTTGCTCAATCATAGCATCTGCTACTCTTCTAAATCCAGCAATATTTGCACCTAAAACAAAGTTTGTTGGCTCACCAAACTCTTCAGCTGTTTTGCTTACTGTTTGGAAAATTCCATACATAATTTGTTCTAATTTAGCATCAACTTCTTCAAAAGTCCAAGAAATCATAGCTGCATTTTGTGCCATCTCTAATTGACTTGTAGCAACCCCACCAGCATTAGCTGCTTTTCCAGGACCATAAGCAATTTTTTCTGCAACAAAATAATCAACGGCTTCATTAGTAGAAGGCATATTAGCTCCTTCACTTACACATTTACAACCATTTTTAATAAGCTCTTTAGCATCTTCTAAATTTAACTCATTTTGTGTTGCACTTGGGAAAGCTGCATAACAAGGAACAGACCAAACTGCATTTTTTCCTTTTGGATAATCTTCAACAGGAATATATTTTGCATTTTTTCTATATTTTACATACTCTGTAAGTCTTGCTCTTTGATTCTCTTTTAACTCTTTAAGTAAATCTAAATCGATTCCTTCTTCATCTAAAATCATACCTTTAGAATCACTACAAGTAATTGGTAATGCACCTAAGTGGTAAAGTTTTTCAATAGTATAAATAGCAACATTTCCAGAACCAGAAACTACACATCTTTTACCTTTTAAACTCTCTCCTCTAGCATCAAGCATATTTTTTGCAAAATACACACAACCATATCCTGTTGCTTCAGTTCTTACAAGAGAACCTCCCCATTTTAGAGATTTACCTGTTAAAGTTCCATCATATGTGTTTGCTAATTTTTTATACATACCAAACATATATCCGATTTCTCTTCCACCAACTCCAATATCTCCAGCAGGAACATCTGTTGTAGCACCAATATGTCTAAATAATTCAGTCATAAAAGCTTGACAAAATGCCATTATTTCATTGTCACTTTTTCCTTTTGGGTCAAAGTCACTTCCACCTTTTCCTCCACCAATTTGAAGACCTGTTAAAGCATTTTTAAAGATTTGTTCAAATCCTAAAAATTTAATAATTCCAGTATTTACAGTAGGGTGAAATCTTAATCCACCTTTGTATGGTCCTAAAGTTGAACTAAATTGGATTCTATACCCTTTATTGATTTGAATCTCACCTTTATCATCAACCCATGTAACTCTAAACATGATTTGTCTTTCAGGTTCAACTAATCTTTCTAAAACTTTATTATCTTTATATTTTGGATATTTTTCAAATAGAGGTTCTAGTGAGTGTAAAACTTCTTCAGCAGCTTGATGAAACTCATCTTGCCCAGGACTTGTTCTTTTTAGATAATCTAAAAGTTCGTTGATATTTGCCATTTTTCCTTCCTTTGTTCAAATTTCGGAGAAGGATTGTATCAGAGGTTTTATTTAATTTTGTTTAAATTACAAGTAAAATATCTACAAATTTGTAAATATTTTACTTTTTTAGGCATTTTTAAGCAAACATAAAGCTTTTATTCATTCATAGAAGCAAAAAATTCATCATTATTTTTTGTTTTTTGCATTTTTGAGTAGAGAAATTTAAGAGCTTCAACTTCATCCATTTGAGAAATTGCATTTCTTAAAATCCATGTTTTTTGTAAGATATCAGGAGATAAAAGAAGTTCTTCTTTTCGTGTACCTGATTTAATAATATCAAGAGCAGGATAAACTCTTTTATTTGCAGCATTTCTACTTAAAACTACTTCACTATTTCCTGTTCCTTTAAACTCTTCAAAAATAACTTCATCCATTTTTGAACCAGTTTCAATTAAAGCAGTTGATACAATAGTTAAACTTCCACCTTCTTCAATATTTCTAGCTGCTCCAAAAAATCTTTTTGGCTTATGAAGTGCATTTGCATCAACTCCACCTGAAAGAACTTTCCCTGAACTTGGAGTTACAGTATTATAAGCTCTTGCTAATCTTGTAATAGAATCTAGTAAAATTACGACATCCTTTTTCATCTCAACAAGTCTTTTTGCTTTTTCAATAACAATCTCAGCAACTCTTACATGATTTTGTGCAGGTAAATCAAAAGTAGAACTATAAACCTCTCCTTTTACACTTCTTTGCATATCTGTTACCTCTTCAGGTCTTTCATCAATTAATAGAACCATTAAAGTAACTTCTGGATGATTTTTACTTATTGCATGTGCCAACTCTTTTAGAAGTTCTGTTTTACCAGTTTTTGGTGGGGCAACAATTAATCCTCTTTGCCCTTTTCCCATTGGAGCAAACAAATCAAGCATTCTTCCTGTCATTTTGTGTGATTCATATTCAAAATTAAATTTCATAGTTGAATAAAGTGGAGTTAAGTTATCAAAAAGTGGTCTATTTTTTGAATCTTTTACAGGTAGATAGTTTATTGCTTCAATTTTAAGTAGAGCATTATACTTTTCACTATCTTTATTTGGAGGTCGTACTTGTCCTGTTACAATATCTCCAGTTCTTAATGCAAACTTTCTAATTTGAGTAGCACTTACATAAGAATCATTTGATGTATCAGAAAAGTTTCCATCTATTGCTCTTAAAAATCCAAATCCACCCTCTTTTATCTCTAAAATTCCAGTAAATAAAATAAATCCACCAGCATCTATTTGAGATGCAAGTATCATAAACATTAAATCTTGTCTTTTTAGCTCTTGAGGATTTTCAACATCCAAATCATTTGCAATATCTAAAAGAGTCTCTATAGGTAACTCTCTTAATTGCTCTATTTTATAACCATCAACAGGAATATGTGTTCTTGTCTTTTTTGTAGTTTTTGATTTTAGTTCTTCTTTAGACTCTTCCATGAGTGTATTTGCCTTTGATTTCACATAAAATTATGTAGTTTTGTAGTTTTTTGAGATTTTTTTATAAAGTAAAAGGACAATTCTAGTTAATATTTCTAAATTTGTCAAGAAAAATAAAAAAGGGCACTAAAAAATTAGTACCCTTTATGAAAAATTAATATTATAATTTTCCTTCATTTTTAGCTAAGTATTCAGCAACTCCAGCAGTATCTGCTTTCATTCCCTCATCACCTTTTTGCCAACCAGCTGGACAAACATCTCCATGCTCGTTTGTAAATAACATTGCATCTACCATTCTAATCATCTCATCAACATTTCTTCCTAATGGTAAATCATTAATAACAGCATGTCTTACTGTTCCATCAGCATCAATTAAGAAAGATCCTCTTAATGCAACTGAATCACCAAATAAAACATCATAATCTTTTGCAATTTGTTTGCTTAAATCTGCTACCATTGGAAATTTAACTCTTCCAATTCCACCATTTTCAACAGCAGTCTCTCTCCAAGCAAAGTGAGAGAACTGAGAATCAACTGAACAACCAATTACATTGATTCCTCTTGATTTAAACTCATCTGTTCTTTTTGAAAATGCAATAATTTCTGATGGACAAACAAATGTAAAATCTAAAGGCCAAAAGAATAAAATTGCACCTTTTTCACCAATATTTTTATATAAGTTAAAATCTTCAACTATTTGACCATCTGCTGTTACAGCTGTTGCTGTAAAATCTGGAGCTTTTTTTGTTACTAACATAATTAATCCTTCTAAATAAATTTTAATATCGAAATTGTATCAAATAAAATTTATAGTTAGCTTAAATTAAAAAATATTTTTCGACTAATAATTTTTTTCCTCTATAATATTAATTAAAGATAATTTTATAAACTCTTTGTTAAAGTTAGAAAAATTTATTTAGGAGAACTAAAAATGGCTGTTTTAATTACTGATATTTGTATTAGTTGTGATGCTTGTTTAGATGAGTGTCCAGTTGGTGCTATAGTTGATAATGATGATAATCCAACAGGTGAAGATATATATTATGTATATAAAGATAAATGTGTAGAATGTGTAGGACATAACGATGCCCCTGCATGTGCTGATGCCTGTCCAACTGAAGGTTGTATTGTATGGGATGAAGTTGGTTCAAGTAAAATCGAAAAAGATGATAGAGGGACTGTTGGAACTCCTGTAATTGAATAATTTCAAAATATTTTAATACATTATTATAAAGGCAAGTATTTTTTACTTGTCTTTTTTTATTTTTTTCGATATAATCCGCGACTTAAAAAATTAAAGAGGACAAATAGATGGAACAAACGTTATCAATCATCAAACCTGATGCTGTAGCAAAAAATGTAGTTGGAAAAATCTTAGATAGATTTGAATCAGCTGGATTAAGAGTAGCAGCTACAAAAAAATTACAACTTTCAAGAGCTGATGCAGAAGCATTTTATGCTGTTCATGCAAGCAGACCTTTTTTCAAAGATTTAGTTGAATTTATGATCTCTGGACCAGTTGTAGTTTCTGTTTTAGAAGGTGTTAATGCAATGGCAAAAAATAGAGAATTAATGGGTGCAACAAATCCAAAAGAAGCAGCTGCAGGAACAATCAGAGCAGATTTCGCTGATTCTATTGATGCAAATGCTGTTCATGGTTCAGATTCATTAGAAAATGCAGCAGTTGAAATTGCTTTCTTCTTTGCACAAAGAGAAATCTGTTAATAAACTATGAAAATAGAGTTTAAAAAAGTACCAACAACAAAAAAAGATTTAGAAACTTCTCTTAATTCAGTTAAAATTGAAGGTACTTTTTGTAGAATTTCATCATCTTTAGTAAAAATCGAAGCAATTTTAAAGGGCAATATTGATATTGATTGCTCAAGATGTGGAGCTTCTGAACCTTTTTCAATAGAAGAAGAGTTAAAACTTCTTTTAAGTGATGGTATATTTAAAGGTGATGAGGAAGAGTTTTTAGTAATAGAAATAGAAAATAGCTTGATAGACTTTGATGAGATTATTCAAAGTGAGCTAAATAGTATAAAAAGTGATTATCATATTTGCAAAAATTGTTTAAGTGATAACCAACTTTTCGAAAAAGAATTTTAAATAGGAGAATAATATGGCAGTACCAAAGAGAAGAGTGTCTCACTCAAGATCAGCAATGAGAAGAACTCATTACAAAATTACATTAAAAAAACCAGTAAAAGATAGTGATGGTTCTTGGAAAATGCCTCATATGGTTAATCCAAACACTGGTGAATATAAAAACTAATGTTAAAGATTGCAATTGATGCAATGGGAGGGGACTTCGGTCCTGAACCTATAATAGAAGGGCTTATTGAAGCACTTAGAAACAACATAAATTTTACAGCAATAGCTGTAGGAAATAAAGAAAAACTTTTAAAACTTATCCCCCCTACTTTTTTAAATAGAATACAAATACATGAGGCAAATGATGTAATATCAATGCATGATAGTGCAACAGATGCTCTAAAAAGAAAAGAATCAACAATTTATCAAGCAATAGAGTTAGTTCGTGAAGGGAAAGCAGATGCAGTAGTTTCAGCTGGACACTCTGGAGCTAGTATGTCTTTAGCAACTTTAAGAATCGGAAGAATAAAAGGTGTATCAAGACCTGCGATTGCAACACTTATGCCAACAAGTGAAAACCAAAATACTTTAGTTTTAGATGTTGGTGCAAATGTTGATAGTGATGCAAAAAATCTATTTGAATTTGCTATTATGGGGCAAGCATATGCTCAATCTGTATTAAGACTTGATGAACCAATTATTGGTCTTTTAAGTAATGGTGAAGAAGAAAGCAAGGGAAATGAAGTAACTAAAGAGGCATATAAGTTACTATCAAAAGTTCCTAATTTTGCAGGGAATGTAGAGGGTAGTGATATTTTTAAAGGTACTGTTGATGTTGTTGTTTGTGATGGTTTTGTAGGAAATATCCTACTTAAAACTGCTGAGGGTGTTGCAGATACTATTGGTAAAATTATTAAGAAGAATCTAAAAAGATCTCTTATTTCTATTACTGGTGCAGTATTAATGAGAAAGGTATTTAAAAACCTTAAAGTTAGAGTTGATTATGCAGAATATGGTGGAGCACCATTACTTGGTGTAAAAGCCCCTGTTATAATTTCTCATGGAAAATCAAACCCAAAAGCAATAAAAAATGCAATCTTTCAAGCAATAAATGCAGCTAGTTCAAACTTAGATAGTATTATTGAACAAAGATTAGTAAAATATAGTACTAAACAAGAAACTGTTTAGTACTCAAGGATAAAATGTAATGACTTATGCAGCTTTTAGATCAATTGGAGCTTATATTCCACCTAAAATTATGACAAATTCAGATTTTGAAAAAATCATTGATACAACAGATGAGTGGATTACAAAAAGAACTGGTATAAAAGAGAGAAGGCTTGCAGAAAGCAATGAAGCATCTTCGGATTTAGGTTCACGTGCTGCAGAAATTGCGATACAAAGGGCAGGAATAAATAAAGAAGATATAGATTTAATAATATGTGCAACAGTAACTCCAGATTTTCTATGTATGCCTTCAACTGCCTGTTTAATCGCTTCTAAAATTGGAATAAAAGATATTATGGCATTTGATGTAAGTGCTGCTTGTACTGGATTTGTTTATATTTTAAATATTGCAAAAGCTTTTATTGAATCTGGTTTAAAGAAAAATGTTCTAATTGTTGGCGCAGAAAAATATAGCTCTATTTTAAACTATGAAGATAGAACAACTTGTTTTATTTTTGGAGATGGGGCTGGAGCTGCAATTATTAGTGCTACAAATGATAAAAATGAAGCAATAATCGATGTAGAGTGTTCTAGTGATGGAACTTATGAAGATTTAATTAAAACTGCTGGTGGTGGAAGTAAGAATCCATGTTCTCAAGAGGTTTTAGATACAAAAATGGCATGTATTAGCATGAAAGGAAATGAGACTTTTAAACTAGCTGTTAAAACTCTCACTTCTGATGTTATAAAAATGTTAGAAAAACATAAACTTTCAAATAAAGATATTACTCATTTTATTCCTCATCAAGCAAATTATAGAATTATAAAAGCTGTGGGAGAAGCATTAAATCTGACTGAAGAACAAACTATTGTAACAGTTGATAAGTATGGAAATACTTCAGCAGCTTCAATTCCTATGGCAATGAACTATGCTTATGAGCAAGGAAAATTAAAAAAAGGTGATACAGTTTTATTTGATGCTTTTGGTGGTGGACTAACTTGGGGAAGTGCTTTATTTAAGTTCTCTCCAAAAAAATAAAAAAGTGGTTTTAGACCACTTTTAATTACTAAACTTACTATTTTTTGGATTGTTTTTAAAAACATCAACTGAACTTCTTTTTTGTTCTTCCATTTTAAATTTATCAACAGTTGCTGTATGATTTAGGAATATGATTTTTTCATCCACAACTATCTGTAAAATAGAATAAAAAGGTACAGATAAGATACTACCTATATTTTCTTCTCCAAAACCAGTTTCAAAAGTCATAAAATCATTAGTTAGTTCTATTGTAGTATAAGTATAGTTTGCCAAAGTAAATAAGGCATACTGATTAATTTTATCCATTAAATGTTTTGGTAATTTAGGATTAAAATCTATTTTCTCAACATTTAAAACTATTGAAAACTCTTGATTCTTTGATAATAAAAAAGATATTTGCTCTTTTACTTGCTTTTCAACTAGCTCTTTATATTCATAACTCTCTATAATATCATCTAGCAAAATTAGTTCCTTTTATAGATTTTTTGTTATTATATCTTATGAAACAGTTAATTATCCTTATTTTACTTATATCAAATAGCCTATTTGCATATGAATTTAAGCTAAATTCAAAAGATTATAAAACTATAAATAACTCACCAAAAAAATCATTTATAGAAAAAAGATTAGAAAAATATAATGAATTAAAAATAAAAGTTAAAGATTATGATTTAATACGAAAGTTATCTCACACAAATAGCTTTATAAATAAAATACTTCCACAATTTGATAATAAAAGCTCTGGAATAGATGACTATTGGGCAACTCCAAAAGAGTTCTTAATAAATGGACATGGAGATTGTGAAGATTATGCAATAGCAAAATACTTTACTCTTTTAGAGTTAGGAATTAAAAAAGAGAACCTATATTTTGCTGTTGTTGATATAAAAGCAAATAGAGGAAGCCATATGATTTTATTATACTCTGAAAACAAAAATGAATCTCCTTTAGTTATGGATAATCTAAGTTCTGTAGTAATTCCTTTTTCAAAAAGAGTCGATTTAACTCCAAGATTTGCTTTCAATGAAATAGACTCTTACTCTTTAACAAATGATAAATTCATAAAAAAAATCACTATAAATTGGGGAAAAGAGAACAAATGGGAGAAGCTTTTAAATAGAGTTTATACACTAAATGAATAATTATCTATTTGCATAAATCCTATCATGGCATTCATAAGTGCTATTTTCTCTGCACTTTTTAACATATTTAAAGTTATATCTTTTTCAATAATTTTCTTCTCTTCAATAAGTTTTGCTCTTGTAGTTCCTTCTAATAAACAGTTTTTAGAACTTATCCAAAGTCCATCTTTTAGTATGGCAATATTTGCAATAGTTGTATCAGTTATAATACCTTTTTTGACAATAATAATCTCATCATAACTATCTCTTTTTATAAATAACTCATCAAGTTTCTCTCTATTTAGATATTTCTTAGAGTAATTAATATTATCATCAAAAACTATTTTAAAACTTTTAATCTCTCTTTTTTTATAAGGAAAATAATCTACACTTAAAATCTCATTTTCATCATATATTAATTTACATCTTAAAAGCTCACCTGTAGGTGGATTTATATACTCTTGTAAATTTAAATTTTTTCCAATAGTTCTTATAACTCTTTTATTATGATAATCCAAATTAAAAACTTCAAAATCTTCACACTTTATTGTTTCAAAATACATAAAAATCCTTTAAAATGGAAAATAAACTTTATTTATAAGCTCTTCATATTCAAGTTTTACATCACTATCAATAGTAATTCCACCACCACTTTTATAAAAAAGCTCATCTTCTATTTTTTCAATAAATCTTATTAGTACAAAACTTTGGAGATTTTTCCCATCAAAAATTCCAAAAACTCCTGTATAAAATCCTCTATCATAATTTTCAATATCTTTTAAAATATCTATTGTTGATTTTTTAGGTGTTCCAGTAATTGATCCCGCAGGAAGAAGGTTTAACATAATATCTCCTAAATTATCTCGCCAATCTTTATTTAGTAAATTGTGAGTTAAGCCTATTTTATTAAAAAATTCTACATCTTTTAACTCTCCACTAATTTTTGAACTAGTTTGTAAAAGATTTTTATCTTTTGTAACTATTTTACTAAAAGTTCTAAACTCTTCTACTTTTATATTTTTTGATACTCTTCCTAAATCATTTCTTAGTAAATCCACAATCATAGTATGTTCAGCTTTCTCTTTTGGACAATTTAGTAAAACCTCTTTTGCATTTTCTATATTTGAATCAATAGTTCCTTTCATAGGATAAGTATAGATTTTATTATCTATAATCTCTACAAATTTTTCAGGACTAAAACATACAAAATCTAAATCATCAATCTTAACTCTTAACTTTAATAGACTATTTGAAGCTATATATATATCATCTAAACTAAGATTTGTCTCTATTCTTGTTTGTGATGTAAGGTTAAGCAAATAACTATTTCCAGCTCTTATTTGCTCTTTTACCTTTTCAAATTTTTCTTTATACTCCAAAAAAGATAGTGGAAATTTTTTAAAAAAATACTCTTTAAGTAAACTATTTCCAAAGCTATTTAACTCATATTTTATATTTTTTGTAAGATTTCTTGATTTCTCTATATAAATTTTTTGTAGGTCATAAGATAGCAGAAATAAAAAAGGCTCTTTTGAAGAGCCATATTTATTTAATAAGTTTTTTATATTGTCCAATTTATCCAAGTATCAACTTCTTTAAAATAGCAGCTCTAATAGCAACACCATTTGTAACTTGTTCAAGCACTTTGCATCTAGGATGTTTTAAAACATCATCACTTATATCAATATTTCTATTTACTGGACCTGGATGAAGAAGTAAGAAATCTCTACCTTCCATTAATTCAGAAGTTATACAAAAATCTCTAGCATACTCTTGTAGTGATTCAAAATATGTAATATTATGTCTTTCTAACTGACTTCTTAAACTCATAACTATATCCATATCATCAATAACTTCAGCAATTGTACTAAACTGTTTAAATTCATCTCCTTCATATTTAAAACAGTCTGGTGCTACAAGATTTACATCAATTCCAAATCTTGGAAGTAATCTTCTATTACTTCCTGCTACTCTTGAATTTTTAACATCTCCAACAATAGCTATTTTTTTACCTTCTGTTTTTCCACCAAAATATTCATAAATTGTAAATAGGTCTAAAAAAGCTTGTGTAGGATGAGAGTGTCTTCCATCTCCTGCATTTATAATAGGGCAATCAACATATCCTATTAAACTCTCAGGTAATCCACACTCACTATGTCTTATAATAATAGCATCTGGTTTCATAGCATTTATATTTGCAACTGTATCATACATTGTCTCACCTTTTTTTGTAGAAGATGTTCCAACATCAAGATTTACAACCTCAGCTCCTAGCCTTTTTGCAGCAATTTCAAATGAGCTTCTAGTTCTTGTAGAGTTTTCAAAAAATAAAGTTACAATAATTTTACCTTTTAAAATATCACAAGGTTTAAAATCCAAAAAACCTCTAGCATCATTAAAAATATCTAAAATTTCCTCTTTTGTAAAATCAGAAGTTCGTATTAAATGTTGCATTTTTTTCCTTTTATTTTAGTTTTGGATTTTAGCAAAAAGCACTTTAAAAATAAAGTTTTTATATAATCTGTACAAAATTTTTATTTAGGGGATTTTATGAAGCTACAAATTTTAATAATTTTACTATTCACTCTTTTATTTACAGCTTGTTCAAACAAAGAATTAGATGAAGTAGAGTTTGAAAAAGTACAAAAAAATATCTCATATGAAAAAGATATAAAACCAATTCTTGATAATCGTTGTGTCTCTTGTCACTCTTGCTATAACTCACCTTGTCAATTAAAATTAGACTCTTATGAAGGATTGGAACGTGGTAGTTCAAAGGATGAAGTTTATGCAACAAGACTAAATGCAGCGCAACCAACAAGACTTTTTATAGATGCTTTATCTACAAATGATTGGAGAGCAAAAAACTTCTCTTCTGTTTTAGATAAAGATTTAGACTCAAATGAATCAATAATGATGCAATTTTTATTTCAAAAAGAGTTAAATCCACAATTAAAAGGAAACTACTCTCCTGAAACTGATAAATTAACTTGTGTAAAAAATAGAGATGAGCTTGAAAATTATCTAAATGAAAATCCACACAAAGCAATGCCATATGGTTTTCCAGGACTTACTAAAGAAGAATATAACACTATTATGACTTGGTTAGATAATGGCTCTTTAAATGATACAAAAGAGTCAAAAATCCCAAATTTTGAAGAAAAAGAGATAAAAAAGTTTGAAGATTTTTTAAATAATCCAGATATAAAACATAAAGTAACAGCAAGATATATTTACGAGCACCTATTTTTAGCTCATATATATTTTTTTGAAACAAGTGGTAATTTTTATGAACTAATTCGTTCAACTACTCCAAGTGGAGAAAAACCACAAATAATAGCAACAAGATTTCCTTATGATGAAGTAAAAGAACCTTTTTATTATAGACTACAAAAAGTAAACTCTACAATAGTTCATAAAACTCATATGGTTTATAAAATAGATGATGAAAAACTAAAATTTTATAATGATATATTTATAAAACCCGAATGGGAAGAAGAACCTTATCTTCCTAGCTATAATGAACAAGAAAGCCCAAATGCACTCGAAGTTTTTAAACAAATTCCAGCACTTAGTCGTTATGAATTTATGTTAAAAGATATCTATTTTATAATAAATACTTTTATAAAAGGTCCTGTTTGCAAAGGTCAAATTGCATTGAATGTAATCCAAGACCACTTTTGGGTAGCATTTATGGATCCAAAATATGATTTAAGTGTAATTGATAAAAACTTTTTAAAAAACAACTTTGAAAACTTAAAAATTCCAAATCAACTAGGTGAAGACCCTAGCCTTTTTCAAACATTTAAAAATTTAGGAAAAGAGAAAGAGACAAAAGATTATCAAACAAATAGAGCAGCCCTATATAAAAAGCATTATAAAGATGGTCTAAAACTAAACTATTTACGAAATAGCCCAAACAATGACTCTATTCTTACAGTTTATAGACATTTTGATTCTGCATCACTTCATAAAGGAGCTTTAGGAAATATTCCAAAAACTCTTTGGGTTATAGATTTTCCTCTTTTAGAGAGAATTTACTACTCACTTGTTGCTGGATTTGATGTATTTGGAAATACAGCTCATCAACTATTAGTACGAACTCATATGGATAGATTAAGAGTAGAAGGAGAAAGTAATTTTTTAGAGTTTCTTCCTCAAAAAAGTAGAATTGACTACTTTAATTCATGGTATATTGGTTGGTTAGCAAAATATTTAACAGTTTACACGCCAAGCGAAAATGAAACAGGTATTAAATTTGAAACAAAAGATTATAAATTTGAATTTGTAAAAAATCTTTTAGCCTATACAAATACAAAAAAAGATGAAATAAACTTTGTAGAAAAAGATTATGAACCAATTCCTCTAAAACCTTATTATAATACAAAAGAAGAGATTCAAGAAGCTTTGAAATCTCTCTCAACTCCAAATGTCTCAAAAGTAATACAACATTTTATAGGAGCTGGAGCAAATACTGCAAATATTAGAATTCTTTTAAATAATAAAGAGAATCTAAACTATACACTTGTGGTAAATAGATGGCATAAAAATATAGCTTTGATGTTTGATGAAAAATCAAGACTTGACCCAACAAAAGATGATATAGATTTTATAGAAGGGTTTATTGGCTCATATCCAAATATCTTTGTATATGTAAATCAAGATGATTTAAATGACTTTTTTGATTTGATACAAAACTATGAAAATACACCAATATATAATAAAAAATTTTTAAAATATACTATAAATCGTGCAAATCCAAACTTTTGGCAAGCCTTTGACTACTTTAATAAAGAGTTTCAAGAATCAAATCCTCTAGAATATGGTATTTTAGATTTAAATAAATACTATGAAAAAGTTATTTTAGAAACTGGGTTTTAACCCAGTTTTAACTACTAATCTTTCATCTTCATAATATTAATAAAAAAACTTTCTTGAGCTAATATTTGAAAGTAGGCTTAAATTAACCGAAAATTAACCGAAAATAATTGATTTTAAGAAAACTTTAATTTCTTCTCATATAAAATGCCTGCAACGGTGGACCAAATAATTATACATTTTGGTTAATCGATTAAAATTTCGAAATTTTAGGAGAAAACCCATGAGAAAAATCTCAAAACTTAGTTTAGTAGCAGCTGTTGCAGTTGCTGGATTTAGTACAGCTAATGCTCAACCATTAGAAGAAGCAATCAAAAACGTAGAAGTATCTGGATCAGTAGTTTACAGATATGACAATTTCCACAATGATAACAAATATAGTCAAACTGGAAATACAGATTCTGGGAAAAATAACTATAAAGTTGGATTAAACCTATCTTCAAAAGTAAATGATTATGTTAAATTTAACTCAAGATTTTTAGTAGCGGGAGCTGATTCAGGTTTTGCTGGATTAGATGCTAAAACTGATTCAGATTCAAATGTTGAAACTACATTATCAAACGCATACTTTGGTTTAACAGCTATTCCAAATACTGTTGTAAATGTTGGTAAACAAGGTTTAGCTACTCCATATACAGTTGCAGTTGATATCAATGGAAATGAACAAAATGGTACTGGGGTTTTAGCTCTTACAACTGTTGATGTAGTAACTTTAGGTGCTGGGGCATTTAACCAAACTAATTTAGATAAAACTAATGATATAAATGCTTTTAATGGAGATAAGGGTTCTACTTTAGGATTAACTGGAAATGAAAATCTTTATGTGGCTACTGTTCAAGGTAATTTAGATTTCGTTAAATTAGAAGCTTGGTACTTAGGTTTAGAAGATACATTTAACTCTTACACTTTAGCAGCTACTGGAAATATTGATTTAGCACAAGATGCAAAAATCGGTTTAGAAGCTAGATATGTAAATTTAAAATTAGATAGCAAATTTGTTCCTGGAGCAAGTTCTGATGATAGAAAAAATGATATGTTTAGACTTGCGGCAGATGGTAAATTCTCTATCGTTAATGCTAGACTTGCATATACTCAAACAGGAAAACATGGTGGTTTAACTGCAGTTGATCAAGATGCGAAAAATACATCTTTAGGATGGGCATTATCTTCTAATAATGTTGATAAAGCTAAATATTGGCAAGCAGCTTTAGGTGCAGATATTTTAGATAACTTAAACTTTACAGTTAACTATGGTAATTTAAAATCTAAAGAAAACTATGATAATATAAAACAACAAGAAGTTTATGGACAATTAACATATAAAATGTCTAAAAACTTCACTACATATTTAAGATATGGTAATGTTGAAGAAAAAGAATATTCAACTGGTGATAAAACTATTAGCCAAGATAGAGGAAGAGTTCAAGTTGCTTATACATTCTAATTTTTTTAGAATATAAAAACTTTCTTTCAAAAGGTTGGGCTTTCGCTCAACCTTTTTTTTTACTATTATTTAAGCAAAGTATTCAGTTTTTGATATCCCCTTTTTTTCCATAATTTATGTTATAATCAAAAAATAAACTTTATAAAGGATAATTATGCATACAATTAAGCTAAAAGTTCATGATGATATTTATAACCATATAATATTTTTATTAAAAAGTTTAGATAAGAAAAAAATTGAAATTATAGAAGATAAGACTAAACATAATATAAATGATAATTTTAATTTTTCAGAATTTGATATAAACTCTTTTAAAGAGATAAAAAATCCTTTAGAATGGCAACAAGATATTTAATATCTATTATCACAGAAATAGAGTTATTATCATATAGTAAATTACTAAAAAATGATGAACAAAATTTAAAAAAGCTATTTTAAAAATTTGAAATAATAAATATCTCACAAAATATAAAAGAAAAAACTATAAATATTAGAAAAGAGTTCAACTTTAAACTACCTGATAGCTTAATAATTGCTAGTGCTTTAGAGAATAATACAATTTTAGTAACATCAGATAAACAGCTTCTATAATCAAATATTACAAATATTATTGATTATAAAGATTTATAATTTATTTTCTGAACAAGGACTTTAGCCTTTACTTTCTTTTTATTGATGGGACTAAAGTCCACTTCCAGAGATTTAATTAAACTTTTTTAGCTAAAAGTCTTCTAATATTTTCAGCTTGTTCTTTTGCTTTTGCTTCTCTTTCTTCTCTCATAGCTCGTAAATTATCAAGAGTTTCTTGTTTCTCTTTATCTAAATTCGCTCTTATTTGAATAGCTTTTCTATTATTCGAAAGTCCACAAATAGCAGAAAATTTCTCTTTCTTATTTATATATATTGTAGATGATGATGATGTTGCATTTTTTGAAAAAACTATTACATCATTCTCTTTTAGATTTAAAATCTCTCTTGCGCTAAGCTCTGTTTCAGCCATAATAGCTTCAACTTCCATTTTTGCTCCAGCAATTAAAGTTTTTATATCTCTTTTTCTACTAGATTTCCTACTACTATTCTCTGTAAATACTTTTTCAACAACTTTATCTAGCAAAGATTCAAAATATGAAACAGGATAACAAATAGAAAAAAATCCAGAATCTTCATCTATAGTTATCTCCAAAACTACAAGTAAAACAACTTCATGATCTGAAACTATTTGAATAGCATTTGCATTTGTATCTTTCGACTCAATTTTAAAATTTAAACTTGTAACTTCTCCCCATGTTTTATGCATAATCCTAATAAACATTTTATAAAAATGCTCTAAAATCTCAACTTCTATCTCTGTTAATTCCCTATCTATATTATCAGAAGTATTTACAGCTCCACTTCCAAGTAAATCAGCAATTATTTTATGTGAAATTCCTGGATTACACTCTACAACCAATCTTCCATCAAGTGGTTTAAATGATAATGTATTTAGTGATGTAACTTGTGGAATAGATAATAAAAACTCTCCATAAGTCATCTGCTCTATTGAAGTAAGCTTTACATCAACAAGTTTTCTAAGCATAGAAGATAGCTCATTTATAAAATCTCTTAGCATTTTATCATGCATAGTAGAAAATGCTTTTAATTGTTCAGGAGTAATTCTATTTGGTTTTTTAAAATCATAAATAGAGTAATTTTTCTCTTTTGATACAACCTTATCTAAAGGGCTTGAGCCATCAAAATCTTCACCCTGCTCTGCTATATCTAAAAGAGCATCTATCTCATCTTGACTTAAGAATTCAGCCATTTTACCCTCTTACTTCTATTTCAACATCAATTGCACCCATCTCTTTTAAAAGCTTCAAAGTATCAATAATCTCACTCATTGGAAGTTTCATAACCTTCATAGATCGTACTAAATCAGAGACCGTAGGATTGCTTTTTGTATTTATCATCGCATTATCAATATTTACAATTGCCTTATCAGCTATTTTAACATCGTCTCCTATATTCATTCCAGGATTTTTTCTCATATCATCCCACTCTTCAGGTTTAAGAGGAGTTTTACTAATTCTTATTGTAAAACTTCCTCTTGCTATTGTAACTGGATCTATTACAACATCTCCACCTGTAATAACTGATTCTCTATTTATATCAATAATAAGTTTTTTCTTAAATGTTGAATCAAGTTCAATATTTTGAACCATTGCAATAAATTTTACAATATTTATATTTGCTGGTTTTTCAACTTCAATGGTTCTTGTATCTACAGCAGTTGCAAGTTTTTTTCCAAATTTTTCATTTATTTTTGTCTCTATTAAATCCGCATTTGTAGCAGAACTTTTTAACAAACTTAATTGAATCGATTTTTCGTTTTGGAAATCATACTCTATCTCATTTTCAACAGTTGCTCCATCATAAATAAAACCTGTTGTTTTATTTGCTTCATTTGCTACTATTGTTCCTTGTGCAAGAGCATATACATTTCCATCTACACCTTTTAATTGAGTTATTAAAAGTTCTCCATTATCAATAGATTTTGCATCTCCAATAGTTGAAACTTTTACTTTTATCTTATCACCTTGTCTTGAAAAGGCTGGTAAATCAGCAGTTACCATTACAGCTGCAATATTTTTTGAATTTATTGAACCTGCTGGAATTTTTATATATGAGTTTCTTAAAAGATTTTGTAAACTTTGCATTGTAAACTTAGATTTATCACCTGTTCCTGCAAGACCAACTATAAGTCCATAACCTATTAGCTGATTATCTCGTATCCCTATAACATTTGAAATATCTTTGATAGTTTGAGAAAAAAGGCTTGAAATAAAAAATATAACTATAAAAAAATATCTCAATATTTATCTCCAAAATAGAATAATTTTCATTTTATCAAAAATTTAATAAAAAAAGGTATAATCTATGCTATTAAACTATATTTGTAGGGCAAGAATATTGAATATTTATATATATGGAACACCTAGTTTTAAGAAAGAGATTCATAAAACCTTAATAGATTCAAATATTAAACTCAAATTAGGTGTAAATAACCTAATAAAAGAGGTTGAAAGCCTTAGTGCATTAAAAGAGATAATAGCTCAAAATCCAAAAGAGATTTTCTTAATAGATGATTCAAAAATAATCAAAAAAAATTCATTTGCAAAAAAAGTTAAATTTCTCACTCCAAAAGATGCAATAGAAGAGGAGTTTTTATTAAATAGTGGAATTGCTGATTTATCTGTTGATTCTCTGGAAGAAATTCCTAAATATATCTTAAAAAAATATGAGCAAGAAAAAGCAATAAATGAGATACAAGAAAAAGAAGCTCAAGAGTTTGAAACTCCTATAATAAAACAAGAAATAATCTTAGATGATGATAACTTTTTTCTAAATACAGTTGAAGAGATAAGTCAAAAAGAAGAGGAACCTCTTGATGATGAACTATCAGAACTTCTAATAAAGAATTCAGAAGATACTTTAAATGAAGATTTAGATAGTAGTATTGCTGAACTTGAAAATCTCTTTGTTGATGATGATAAAATAGGTAGTGTTTATGATACAAATGTTGTTGATTTTAATGACAATTTTGGATTAAATAATATATCATTTGATTATGATGATAGCACTATTATAAATGATTCAAATATCTCATTAGATGATGAAGAACTTCTCAAAAGTTTAATGAGTGGTCCTAATGAAGATTTAGAAGATAGTTTTGAAAATGATATAGAAAAATCTTCTGAAAATCTAGATTTTATAGATACTCTTTTAAAAACAGAGGAAGAAGAATCATTAAAAAAAGAGAATAATAATGAAAAAGTTGATATAGAAAAAGAGCTAGAATTAAATCTTCTTTTAAGTAAGATTGAAGAGACAAAACAGCTAGAAACTAAGCCTATAAAAGAAGATAAAATAATAATTAAAGAAGAACCTATAAAAGGAGTACAAATGGCAAATAATGATTTTTCTGAACTTGATTTAATAGATGAAAAAGACTTGTTAGAAGCCTTAAATTTAGAACAAACAAAAGAACAAAACTCTTTTACTAATCAAACTAAAAGTAGTGTTGAAGTTATAAATAACACAAATAGTAATGAGATTATAAATATTAATAGTTCAAATATTGATGATTTAGCAAAACTTTTCTCTAAAATTCTGAATAATAAAACTTTAGAAATTACAATAAAAATAAAAGATTAATATGGATTTAATAGGAATTGCACAAAGTACTGTAAAACTAATTTTAATTTTAGGTTTACCTTCTCTTATTGTAAGTATGATTATAGGACTTGTAATATCTATATTTTCAGCAGTAACTCAAGTAAATGATGCCTCTTTAAGTTTCGTTCCAAAAATGATATTTGTATCTATCTTTATTTTAATTACTCTTCCTTGGGTAGGTGAACATATAGGTACTTACACAACAGAATTATGGAATAATATTTTAACTTTTGGTGAATAATTTTGATAAATAAATTATATAATCTTAAAAAAAATCAAACAGATCAGATGTTAATTTTAAAATCACAAATCGATTCAAAAATAGATCAAATTAATACAGAAATTTTACTTACAAAAAATAGTATTACAAGTGCAACTGTTCAAAAAAATGGAGCAATTGCAGATTTTGTAATATTAACTATGCATAAAGATACAATGAAATTGCATATAAAAAAGTTAGAAAAAGAGAAAATAAAATTAGAAGAAGAGCTTAAAAAGATAGTAGAAGAGATAATTCAGCTTCAAAAACAAGCCGAACAATTTAAATATATACTTGAAGAGCAAAAAATTGAGGCAAGAGCTTTAGCTTTAAAAATAGAACAAGAGACAACTGAAGAGTTTATTCAAAGTAAATATATAAGAAGATAAGGAAAAGTTGTGGCTAGAATAATAATTATTTTTAATGTTTTTTTTGTTATTTTTCTAAATGCTCAAGAGACGAGCAGTTCATTAACTAGACAAAAACTTGAAGTTATGGAACTAAAAAAAGAGTTAAATACCTTTTACGAAGAAAAAGAGAAAGAGTATCAAGAAAATAAAAAAGAGTTAGAAGATATTTTAACTCAAATTGAAAAAGAGAAAAAAGAGATAAAAGCTCTTCATGATAGAAATGAACAAATTTTAAAAGAGATAAAACTCGAAATTGATACTAAAATAGCAAAAATTTATAATGCAATGAAAGCAAAAAATGCTGCAGAGATTTTTGATAATATGATTAGTGAGGGTAAAATTGATGATGTTTTTGCTATAATCTTAAGATTAAAAGAGAATAATGTAACACAAATATTGAAATTTATGGATATTTCTCACTCTTCTATTATTACTCACTTACTAGAAGATTATAAAAATAAGTAAAAAGGATAGACATGGCAGATGATAATGCAGAAGTAAAAAACCAAGGTAGTGGCAAAGGATTAATGATAGTTCTAATTGCATTAATTTTTATATTAATTATTGCAGTTGCAGGAGGGTTTTACTTCTTATATACTCAAACTTCAAACCTAAATAATAATCAAAATCCAGCTCAAACAGAACAAGTAGCAGCACCTACAAATGATTCTGGAAATTTTAAAGCAGATATAAATGATCTTGTTTTAAATCTTACAGATTCAAGAGGTAAAGAGAAACTGATGAAACTATCTTTTTCTATAAAAAGTAGCGAACCAACAATTGCTGCTATTGTAGAAGAGTATAAAGCTGAGATCATAGATGTTGTAATATCTCAAATTGGTGCTAGAAGTTCTGAAGAGTTATTAACTCTTGGAGGAAAAAATCTTCTAAAAGATGAACTTGTAAATGATATAAATGGTGTTTTAAACAAAGTTCCTGCTGAAAAGAAATTTGCAAAAGACAGTGTTAAAACAATTTTATTTACAACATTTGTAATTAAATAATGATAGTAGCTGTTAAAAGAAATAAAAACTTAAAAGCCATAAAAATAGTTATTTTTTCTATTTTTATGGCAATACTACTATTTTTTATATACAGTAACTACAAAATAAATCAAGAAGAGATAAAATTAGCTAACGAAGAGCAAGAAGTTATTAAAATAGAAGCGAATAAAAAAGACCAAGATAAACTTGATATTGAAAAAGCTATTTTATCTGAAGTAGAAAAAGCTGTTGAACTTGTGGGACAAGAACATATTCGAACTATAAAAATCATTGATAACAAAATAGTAATTGTTTGTGAACCAAACTCAAATCTTGAAGCCCTATTTGTAAGATATGGTGCAATGGCAATGATAAAAAAGACTTTAAATGAAACTGTAATTGCTGTTGATATTAATTTTATTTTAAAAAGTAGATTATATGAAAAATAGTATATTTTTAACTCTTTTAACATTTATTTTTGTATCTTGTAGTTCTCTATCTAAACCTACTTTAGAATTTGAGAAACCTGAAATTCAAACTCCAAAAAAACAACCAGAACCTAGAAAGAATAAAGGTTCTTTATATTCCGTTCAAGGAACTTCTTTATTTGCAGATAAAAAAGATTTACAAATGGGAGATATTATTCAAATTGTAATAAATGAAGATTTAACATCAAAAACAGATAGTAAAAGAGAATTAACAAGTGATAGAAATAATAATTTAGGTGGTGGAGTGTTTGCTGCTATAGATGGTGGAGAAATTGGAGGAGTTGTAGGTAGTGCAACTAATTCAGTCAATAGAAATCTTGGAATGAATTTTAATACAAAAAGTTCGACTTCTGATAAAGGAAAAGTAAAAACTCAAGTTTCAGAAAAATTTCAAACTACAATTTCTGCAATTATAGAAGAGACTTATCAAAATGGAAACTACTTTATCAAAGGGAAAAAAGAGGTTTTATTAGATGAACAAAAACAAACGATTATTATAAGTGGAATAATAAGACCTTATGATATAACATCTGATAATTCTATAAACTCTTCACAAATGGCTGATTTAAAGATTTTATATGAAAAAGATGGTGCTGAGGCTGATATTTTAGATACACCTTGGGGAACAAGATTACTTAGAAGCATATGGCCATTTTAAACTAATATTAAGAAATGTAGTTATATACTTTTATAAGATATAAAAAGGAGTAGAGATGCTAGGTACATTAAGTGTTTCACATACTGGTCTTAATGCTGCAAGATATGCTATTGATACTGTTGGGAATAACCAAGCAAATGCGAACACTTCTGGTTATAAAAAAAGAGTTGTTGGACTTAGTGAAATAGGTCAAGTAAATGGGATTATGACTGGTCGTGGTGTATATCTTGATGGTGTATATAGAGTTACATCTCAATATATGTATGATAAATTGATTAGTGAAAATTCAAAAAATACCTATTTTACAAAAATGTCAAATCTTATTGGTAGTGTTGAAGCAGTTTTTGTCGAAACAAAAGATGCTGGTTTTTCTGCTGATTTAAATAGATACTATCAATCATTAGAAAATTTAAGAACAAATCCATCATCTGAAATTTATAAAAGTGAATTAAAAAGAAATGGTCAAATTGTTGTTGATTCTTTAAAAAATCTATATACTACAATTGAAGACCAACAAAAATATGAAAAAACAGAGTTTAATACAAATATTGACAAAATTAATAATATTTTGAGTGATATTGCAAAAGTAAATGAAAAAATACAAAAAGTTGATACAGCAACAAATGATTTATTAGATAAAAGAGACCTTCTTGAGCTTGAACTATCACAATATGTAGATATTAAAGTAACAAGAGATAGTGATTTTTATGAGTTAAAAATTGGTGATCAAACTGTTATTAGCAATAATACAAATGTTCAAAAGATAAATGCTCTTGATATAAAAACAAATCAAATTGATAAATATAATTATGTAAAACCTAATGGTGACAATACATTTACTACCTATGATTCATTAAAATATAATGCTGATTATTCATCAAAGAATATTGATGCTAATGATATTGTAACTTTTAAATTAAATAATCAATATTCAGTTTCTGTAACAATAGGAAGTACTGTTCAAGCAGATTTAGGTGATGGAGCTGGTATTCAAAATGTTACAGTAGATGAAAATAATTTAACAAGAGTTATGGCATATCTAATAAATTCTGATGCAAATTTAAAAGGTGTAGTTACAGCATATAATGGTGATTATACAATTGATGCAAATGGAAATAAAATAACAAATAATTCTCAGGATAATTATCTTAGACTTGAATCAAATTTAACTGGAGTTGAGAATAGTTTTGAAGCTAGATTTAGTATTGAGAAAATTGATAATACAGATCCAACTATTGTAGAAAAAAGAGAATCTATTTATAAAAATGAGACTGAAAGTAAAGAAGCTAAATCAGATACAGGTATTGCAATATACGAACGAGAAATTAATATAAATAATGGTATTTTAAAAGCTCAAATTGAAAATTTAAGCAGTAGTTCACCAAACAATAAATATAAACAATATTTAGATAAATTAGATAATTTTGCTATGACTTTTGCCGATATTACTGATAAATATATAAAAGTAGATCAAGATAAATATATCTATGGAGAAGCTGCTAGTGATGAAAATTTAGGAAATATAACTACTATTGGTTTATTTACAGGAGCTAGTGTAAAAAGTTTAGAATTTAATGATAAAGTAGTAAATGATTTAAAGCAAGAACAACTTGATTATTTAGCAACTATTCAATGGAAAAGAGATTTAAATTTTGATGGGAAAGGTCAAGGAACACCAAGTTCAAATGAGGCATCTTTAACTGATTACTATAAAGATTTAAAAATTGCTGTTTCAGCTGATAAAGAGAGTAATGACTTTTTAAAAGAGACTCAAGAAGCTATATATACATCACTTGAAAGTTCTTATAATAATTTAGTAAAAGTTGATTCAAATGATGAGATGTTAAATCTTATGAAATTTCAAGCTGCTTTTAATGCTAATGCTCAAGTAATAACAGCAATAAACGAAATGATTCAAACAATTCTTGGAATGAGAAGATAATTTAATATAAGGAGAACAAAATGGCAACTGGAATATTAGGATTAGGTTCAGGACAAGCATCTACACTAAACAGTGACTTAATTGATAAATTAAAAACAGCAGAAAGAAAATCAACAGTAGAACCATTAGAAACAAAACTAGAAAATTTTACTTCTGAAAGAGAAGTTATGAGTAATATCTCAACAAAAGTTGATGAACTTTTAGCTGCTGTAAAAGTTTTCAGTTTAAACCAAACAACAGGAACAAATGCTTTTAATAGTAAATCAGCAACAACTTCAGGTGATGCTGTTCTATTTGATGCAGAGGATGTAAATGCTTTAAAAACAGGGTTTACAACAGTTGAAATTACTCAATTAGCACAAAAAGATGTTTGGCAAACAAGTGGAGACCCAATAGATAACTCTTTAAAAAATCAAAAAATAAATCAAGGTATTTTAACTATAAATGGTAAAGAATTTGATACTGCAAATTTTACTTATGAGGAATTAGTAAAAGAGATAAATAAAGAAGTACCAGGTGTTACTGCATCTTTAGCTAATATTGGAACTACTGGATTTAGATTATCAATTAAAAGTGATAGTACTGGTGAAGCAAATAAAATAACTATATCAGGTGATAGCTCTTTAGGTTTTGATAATGTTTTAAAAGCTCAAGATATGAAAATGAAACTTGATGGTGTAGATTATCAAAGTTCATCAAATAGTATGACAATAGATGGTTTAAAAATTTCTGCAACAAAAGTTGGAACTTCTACTATTAATATAGAAGAAGATAATTCACAATTAGTAACTCAAATGCAAAATTTTGCAAAAGCATATAATGAATTAAATGCACTTATTGATAGTGAGCTTTATAGCACAGATTCAAGTGTTACAGATAAAAGTGCTTTAAAAGATATTATGTCAAAACTAAAAAATAACCTTTTTAGTACAGGGAATAGTGATAAATCAATTTTTAGTTATGGTTTCTCTTTCAATGAAACTAATGGGGATTTAAAATTTAATTCTCAAGAGTTTGAAAAAGCTTTAAAAGAAGATAAACAAGGTTTACAAAATTTATTTACTGGGGTTCCTGAAAAACCAGGGATTGCAACACTTTTAGATGAAGCTATATCTATTTCTGGAGTAAAAAAGAATCTTCTTGATTATGATGTAAATATGCTTTCAAGAGAAGAGAAATTAAAAAAAGATAAAGAAACAGCAGAAAAAGCTCTTGATGCAAAATATGAGCAGATGTCTTTACAATTTGCCTCTTATGGAGCTATAATAAATCAGATGGAACTATCTTTTTCTGGTTTAAAAATGTTAATTCAGCAATCAACTGCAAGTAGTTAATAGGAAATGATTAATTTCACTTCCTATTTAAGGAAATTATTATATACTAACTCCACAAATTATTCTTAGGAGAATTTATGAGTATTGAAGCATACAATCAGCAAATAGCAATTTCTGATGACCCTTATATTTTAGTTTTAAAACTATATGAAGGTGTTATTAAATATCTATCTTTTGTAAAAAATGCTATTGATGATAATAATGTTGAGCAAAAATTCACATATATAAATAAATCTATTGCTATTTTTGATGAATTAAGAAATGTTCTTGATTTTGATGGAGGAGAAGTTGCATACTATTTAGATGGTTTGTATCTATACCAAATAGAGACTCTATTTGCTGCTGGGATTGATGATAATATCAATGCAGTTAATCAAGTTATGAAAGTTACTCAAGGATTAATAGACGCATGGAAAGAAGAAACAGGTCTATAAAAGCTTTAAGTGAATTAAACTATATTGATTCACTTGACTCTTTTGAAAAAGCAGATGCTTTAGTTATTTGGTGCCAAGACTATTTAATAACTTCAAAAATTGAAGATTTTGATTTAGAATTAGAAGATTTAAAAAGATTAGAAGAACTTTTTTATAAAAATCTAGATTTTTTAAAAGCTCATAAAGAGTATACAAAAGATGAGTTACAAAATCTTAGAAAAATGAAAAGATTTCTAAAAAACTAGTTTGGTAAAATTTACCAAACTTTTAGTTCATTATAAATACTGTCTCTTTCTACAGGAATAAATCCAGAATTTCTTATTAGTTCTACAAACTCATTTTGCATAATTCCATTTTTACTTTTTGCCCCTGCAGCACTTTGAATAGACTCTTTTTCAATAGTTCCATCTACATCGTTTGCTCCAAATTCTTGAGCGATTAAAGCCAATTTTACAGTAGAAGTTGCCCAATAAGCTTTAATATTTGGAATATTATCAAGTAAAATTCTAGCAACTGCATATGTTTTTAAAATCTCATTTGCCGTTACAGGCTCTTTTACTTTTAAATAGTTATTCTCTGTTTGAAAAACTAAAGGAATAAAAGCATTAAATCCACCTGTAATATCTTGCAAATTTCTAAGCCTTAAAATATGATCCACTCTATGTTCTCTTGTTTCAATATGCCCAAAAAGCATAGTAGCATTACTTTTTCTTCCTTTTTCATGCCAAAGTTTATGAATTTCCAGCCATTGAGAAGAAGTTACTTTTCCCCCGCAAATTCTTTTTCGTACCTTTTCATCAAAAATTTCAGCTCCACCACCTGGCATTGAATCAACACCACTTTCAATCATAGTATTTATAATATCTTCATAACTTAAATTATATTGTGTACTTAAAAAGTGAATTTCAGCAGCTGTTAATGCTTTTATATGAATATTTGGAAACTCTTTTTTTATTTTTTTAAAAATATCCATATACCATTCTATTCCTGTAGTAGGATTATGTGCTGAAACTATATGTACCTCTTTTATTCCATTTTTTGAAGAGTTTTTAACTGTTTGTAAAATCTCATCATGGCTTAAAGTATATTGATTTGGATTTTTTCTACTTGCACTATATGCACAGAATTGGCAAACATCCTTACATATATTTGTAGGATTTATATGTCTATTTATATTGAAATATGTCTTTTTTTGATGTTTTTTTTCTCTTATTTTATTTGCATAATATCCTAAAGTTATAACATCTAAATCAAAAAGTTTAACTCCATCTTCATAATCTAATCTTATATTGTTTTCCAATTTTTCAATTAAAGTCATCATATCCTCTTATTTACAATCTAAATCTTTTGTGTAACTATTATCTCTTTCATGGTGTAAAAATCCCATACAAGTCTGTTTTAAATCTTCATCATAAAAAGCTACTTTAAAGACACTACTTTTCATCTTTGTTTGCATATCTTCAACATTTAATTTATTTACAACTTTTACTTTTGATACATTTTTATACCCTAAAGTTGATAAAATTTCAACAATTTTTTGCTCTTTTAAAAACTGTAAAAATAAGAAGCCACATAGAGCAACTATACAAATTATAAAAATAATTATTATAGTTTTTCTAGGAAGTTCTCTTTTTTCATATGTCATTTCTAAACTCTTCTAATGGCTTAAAAGTACAATCGCTTCCATCATAAAACTCTATACTTCCATCTTCTATTTTATAGTACCAGCCATGAATTTCCAATGCACCTTCTTTAATTCTTTGTACAATATAAGGAAAAGTTAAAAGATTCTCCATTTGATATACAATTGACACCTTTTCAGTAGTTCTATAAATTTGCTCTTTATCTTCTTTGTTTAATGTTGCTAAAAGTGTATACTCTTTTGCCTTTTTACCAAGTTCTAACCATTTTTTGATATTTATAAGTTCTGGAGAATCCCCTAAATCTTTATAAAGACTCTTACAAGCTCCACAATGAGAATGACCACAGACAATAATATGTTTTACATTTAAAACATTTACAGCATACTCTATAACCGCACTACTTCCATGATAATCGTTATCTGGATTATATGGAGGTACAAAATTCCCAACATTTCTAAGTGTAAACATATCTCCTGGTTTTGTATCAAGTACAAGTTCAGGAGTAACTCTACTATCACTACAACCAATAAAGAGGATATCTGGATTTTGTCCCTCTTGTGATAGTTGTTTTAAATCTGTCTCATACTTTGAAAATCTAGCTTCTCTAAATTTTTTGTTACCTTTTATTAAATCATTTATTTGCATTTAAATCCTTTATTAAATTACAAGCTTTTTTTAACTCATTTGCCTTAATATCAACTTTAGCAATAAGCCGAATAATCGCTTTTTTAACTGTTGGTTGCCGTATAGCACCAACTAAGAAGCCATTTTCTTTTAAGATTTTTTGTATCTTTAAGACTTTTTTATTATCATCTACTATTATTGGAATAATAAGTGATCTTGAGTTTATTCCTAAATAGCTTTGGATTATATTTAAATTTTCTTTAATTTTTTGCCTTAATACTTTTTTGTTATTTATAATATATTTTAAGCTCTCATATCCTAAAGCTGTATCAAAAAGTGATGGAGCAGTTGAGTAAATAATTGGTTTAGCCCTATTTTGTAAGAACTCTATAATATTTTTATTTGCTAATATATAAGCCCCATAAGAGCCATAAGCTTTTCCTAAAGTCCCCATTTTTATATGATTTTTTTCTATTTTGATATTATAATAATCAAAAACTCCTAAAAGATTTTCTCCAATAACACCTGAACTATGTGCTTCATCAACAATTAAAATAGCATCGTATTTTTTAGCTAAATCAAAAATTTCTTTTTTTGCTAAATTCCCACTCATAGAATAAACACCCTCTATTGCTATGATTTTTCTTCCTTTAGAAAAACAACTTTTTAACTTCTCTTCCAAATCTTTTTCATCATTATGATTAAAAGTTATAACTTGTTTAGATTCTAGCAATTTTGAAGCTAAAATCCCACTTGCATGATACTCTTCATCTATAAAAAGAGTATCTCCTTTTCGAACCATTGCTTCAATCAAAGAGATATTTGCTAAAAATCCACTCCCAACAATTATTCCATTTTCAAAGCCATTTACTTTACAAAGTAACTTTTCAAACTTTTGGTGAATTTTTGAATAACCATTTACTAACATAGAAGCTTTTGGAGAGAAGTAGTGATTTTTTAAAACTCTTTTATAGGCTTTTTTTAAAAGACTTCTATTTTGTGCCAGGCCTAAATAATCATTTGAAGCAAGATCAAACAAATCTTTAGAAAAAACCTCTCTATTTCTAAAACGATTTGCTTTTCTTATACTCTCTAACTCTTTTTCGTACAAATATTTCTCCATAAATTATTAAAAATGATAGCAAAAAAGTGATATTAAGTAGGTTAAATAAAATAAATATAAAATTTTAATATAATGCTAGTTTTTTGCTATTAATATAAATTATAATTCTTTTGTACTACAAAATTAAGTATACAAAATGTCACTAAGGGTGTTTTTGCGACCTTCACCCTTAGTTTTTTTTATATAGTAATATTTTCTATTAATTCAATATTATCATCACTTATAATAATAGCATCTATACAAAAAGCCGTATCTATTTTTTTAATTTGTAGATAATAATCAACGCTTCTTTTTATTTTTGATAGCTTTTGAGCTGTTAAATTTGAAATTGCAACTTCATAATCTAAACCAGATTTAACTTCACAAAAGTGATAAATCCCATCTTTTTTTGCGATTATATCTATTTCTCCAAGTTTTTTTGCATAAAAATTTGTCTCAATAATAGTAAAATTACAATCTTCTAAAAAGGAAATTGCTCTTTTTTCAGCAAAATTTCCTTTTTCTCTACTCATATTTATCCACCACCAACAAAATTTAAAAGTTCTAAAATATCATTCTCTTTTGGTTTATAACTACTCCAAATATCTTTTTTTATAATATCCATATTCACAGCAGCAGCCATTACTTTATCTTCAATTTTTAACTCTTTTATAATCTCTAAAAGTGTTAAATTATCTTTAAACTCTAAATTTTTACCATTTACAATAATTTTCACAAATATCCTTTAATTTTTCAACTTTGATTATTTGAGGATTATACTTTTTGAGCTATTTTCTTATGCTTAAGCACTTAAATCTTTCAGCTAATTGACTTGGTTGTAACAAAATTTTTACTTTTTGTAGCTCTTTTTGGTAAATTCTTTCATCTACTTTTAATTTTAAAATCTCTAATAAATCTAAAATCCCAAAATCAATAAGTGCTTTTAATTGAGTTTTTAGTTCTATATCTTCTATTTTATTCTCTTTAAAACAATCAATTAAATAATCAAAATGTACATCATAAGTAATATCTGATTTTTTATATAACTCTTTTAAGTCCAAATTCTCTTCAAAAAAAGGATAAACTCTATGCTCTTTATAAATTCGAATACTAAAATCATCTCTTATGCTTTTTTCTCCATAATCAAAAGCTACAAACTCAAAGCTTTTTATATTTTTACAAAGTTTTGTTACAAACTCTAAATAACTTAAAGATATTTCACCTTTTTTTATACCATATTTTTTACAATGTTTTAAAATATTCTCATTTTTACAAGGTAAAAACTCTATTTGATGATTTTGAACAAAGGCTTGATTTAGAATATTATCTTTTGTAAATACCAAATCACAAGCAAATGAATCAAAAAGTTCATTTGAAATAACAAAAGCACTATCTAATTTTATATCCTCTAAAGTACTAAAGTGTCTAAATTTTATAGCATTTCCAAAAGAGTCAAAAAGATATTTTTTTTGAATATCTCTTAAGCTTTCATATTTTTCTAAAATTGCAAAATTTAAAGTTTGAAGTAATTCTGGTTTTAAAGTATATATAAATTGAATAATATCTGCTAGTAAATAACCTTTTTCAGCACCTATTTCTAAAATTGTAGAGTTTTTATTTAAAAAACCATTTTCAATAGCTAAAACTATTTTTTTTGCTATTGCTCCACCAAAAAATGAAGATACACTAACAGAGGTAAAGAAATCTCCTTCTTTACCTATATTTTTATAATTTGTATAATAGCCATCTTTTTCATATAGCCAAGAGTTAAAATATTCGCTAAATCTTATCATTTTGAAATTTTAGCAAATAAGCCCACTTATTTACAAACATCAATAACAGACTCTTGATTTGGATATAAATATACTTCCACTCTTCTATTTAGTGCCATATTCTCTTTTGAACTATTTGCAACTATTGGTTTATCAAAAGAGCATCCTCTTGAAAATATCTGATTAGTCGCACCATTTGAGTAGATTATATTTCCCACATTACTAGCTCTTTTTTCTGATAAAGTTTGATTATATGCATGTTTTCCTGAATTATCTGTATGCCCTACAACTTGAACCAAAGTATTTGGATAATTTTTTAATACACCATTTATTTTTGAGATTTTTTGACTTGCACTATATGTTGGAGTTGCTGAATTTACTTCAAACATCATATCGTCTCTAAACATTATTTTTACATACTTATCTGTATTTGAAACAATTAAATCTTGATTTGGATCCATTTGTGCATTTGGATTATTATTTACATTTGTATTTAAACTTTGTGCTACTTCTTTTGCTTGTTTATCTAAACTATATCCAATAGCCCCTCCAATTGCTGCACCTGCAACAGTACCAATTACTTTATTTCTACTTTTACTTCCACCACCAATATTATTTCCTAAAACAACTCCTGCAATTGCTCCAACAGTTGTTCCAATAATTGCATTTTGATTATTATCAAATGTTTCATTTCCTGTATTCATTGTAGATGCACAACCTGAAAGAAGTGCTACAACAGCAAGACTAGATATAATAGTTTTAAAATTTAAAATTTTCATAATAAACCTTTTTGTTATTTTTATGATTTTAACATAACAATAGTGGAATAATCGTTATCATGTCCAAATAAAGTTATTCTTTAAAAAGGTTAGAGTTAAAACATTTTTCATTATCTGTACAAATATATTTTGGTTTTCGACTTTGTTCTAAAATAGGATTTTGGTTTAAAAAAGTTAAATCTACTCCTCCAAGCTTGATTAAATTTTATATAATAACGTAATCTCTTCTTAAACTTTTTTCTAAGTTCTAGAATTTCATATTAGTGATTTTTAAAGTATAAGTTACAAATATTTTTCCAATATAATATTTGTTATATTTAGAATTTAGCTACCAATCTACATGCAATAAAAATAAAAGATGAATAATAGATAATAAAATCTTAAATAATAATGAACAAAAATTTATATAAAATAGATTATCCAAAATAAAAGGAAGAATTATGGAAATAGCTATGATATTAATATATGTTATTCTTTTTTCAATATCTTTATTTTTAAGCTTTGCTAGTGTGAAATATTTTATTACTATGTGGAAATTTAAAAATAGAAAAAAAGATGGAAGTGAAGATGATAATTTTAAAAGATTTGATTAGAAATTTATATAATTTACCATTTTATAAATATTTTATTGTAACTAAATAGAAACTATTATAGGTTATAATTACCCATTTTAAAAAATAGGAGATATTTTATGAATAAAAAAACAAAAATTTTAGCAACACTAGGACCAGCTAGTAATAGTTTAGAAATGATAGAAAGATTAATTGATGCTGGTGCAAATATGTTTAGATTAAACTTTTCACATGGAAGCCACGAGTATCATCAAGAGACTTTAAACAATATTCGACAAGCTATGGAAAATAAGAAAACAATTGTAGGAATTTTACAAGATATATCTGGACCAAAAATAAGAGTTGGTGAGTTAAAAGAGCCTTTTTTACTTGAAAGTGGAGATACTATAACTTTTGAAAAAGAGGAGATTATTGGATACAAAAAAGCTCCTAAAGAGTATGTAGTATCAATAAATTATCCAGATATTTTAGAAAAAATAAAAGTTGATGAGTATATCTATTTATATGATGGAATTATAAGAGCAAGAGTAATAGAAACAACTCCAAAAGTAAAAGCCCAAATCGAAAATAATGGAATACTATCAAGTAGAAAAGGGGTGAATTTTCCAAATACAGTTATAGATATTGAAGTTATTACAAAAAAAGATGAAGCTGATATTGCTTGGGGAGTAAAAAATAGAGTTGATTATTTTGCTATATCATTTGTTCAAAGTGCTAAAGATATGAGAAAAGCAAGAAGCCTTTTAGGAGATTACAAAGGTAAATTAATAGCAAAAATAGAGAAATTTGATGCTGTTTCAAATATTGATGAAATAATAGAAACAAGTGATGGAATAATGGTTGCAAGGGGAGATTTAGGAATAGAAGTTCCATATTATGATGTTCCAACTATTCAAAAAATGCTAATTAAAAAATCAAATGCAAAAGGAATCCCAGTAATTACTGCAACTCAAATGCTTTTATCTATGACACAAAATGAAAGAGCAACAAGAGCTGAAATTTCAGATGTTGCAAATGCTGTTTTAGATGGAACAGATATTGTAATGCTTTCAGAGGAGAGTGCAGTTGGTGAAAACCCTACAAATGTTGTTGAAACAATGAACAATATCATAAGCCAAACAGAAAAAATCTATAATCATGATAAAAGATATAATTTTACATATTTAGATGAGTTTGATGTAATTCAAGCAACAGTTACAAAACTAGCTGATGACTTAAATGCAGATGGTATTTTATCACTTACAAGTAGTGGAAATTCTGCTAGAAAAATGTCAAGATATAGACCAAAAACTCCTCTATTTACTTTTGCACATGAAAAAGAGACTCTTACAAGTTTAACAGCTCTTTGGGGAGTTCAACCAATAACAACAGTAAAAGAAGCTCAAGCATCTAAAATGATTCAAAAAATGTTAAGAAGTTTAGAAAAAAGAGAGTTATTAAATAAAAATGGACTATACATTTGTACAGTTGGTTATCCTGTTGGAATCCCTGGAAGTACAAATACTATAAAAATTTTAACTCCTAGTGAAATAGAGTTTTATCTAAACTTTAAAGAGAATAGAGAAAAAACAAAACAAGAGAAAAAACAGAAAATAACAGTTATAGATGAATAAAAGTAGAACTTTATAGTTCTACTAATTCTCTTTTAAATATCTCTTGATTTAATTTCTTAATTGCAGTTTGGTAAGTTTTCTCTATTTTTTCTTCATCTTCTTTTAAAAGAACTTTTATCTCGTCAAGAGTTTTTCCTTCTTCAAAAGCTATAAAAGTTTTATACTCTTTTTTTGTAAATTTTCTTTTTAAAATCTCTTGAAGTTCATCTTCAGATTTTAAAAATCCTACAAGTTTTACTATATGTTTTTTAATTGAATTCTCAAAATTCATAATATGGAATTTCCTTTTTATTTTTATTTATTTAACCAATTTTCTAGTTTTGTTATATCATCATAAGATGTCATATCAAGATGAACAGGAGTTATAGAAACATATCCATCTTTTACTGCTTCAAAATCGCAAGATCCATCCACACTACTTCTCCAGCTAAGAGGGTGAAGCCCTATCCAATAGTACTCTTCTCCTCTTGGATTTGTATGTCTTGAAGCATCATTTCCATACTCTCTATATCCAGCTTTTGTAATCTTAAATCCCTTACACTCTTTTGCACTAATTGGTGGAATATTAACATTTAAAAACTTTCTTTCATCTAATGGAAATTCCCCTTGAAAAATCTTCTCTACTAGTGTAACAATAGCTTTACAAGCTAATTCAAAATCCCAATTATATGCAATGTGTCGGCACATATCTTTACAAACTTGAGAAATAGCAATTGCAGGAATTTTATGTAAAATTGCCTCCATAGCAGCACTGCAAGTTCCACTATATGTAATATCTTCTCCCATATTTGCACCAATATTTATTCCACTTATTACTAAATCTGGTCTATAACCATTTTTAAATAGATTTCCTAATGATAGATATATACAATCTGTTGGTGTTGCATCATCTATCTTATAAAAATCATCGTCTATACTAATAAGCCTTAAAGGTCTATCTAAAGTTAGTGAATGCCCACAAGCTGATTTATTTTTCGCTGGGGCTACTACCATAATTTTTGCTATTGGACTAAGAACTTTTATTAAAGCTTTTAATCCAACTGCATCATATCCATCATCATTTGTTAGAAGAATTTTCAACATCTACTATATATGCTCCTTTTATATTATGTATTAATTTTTCAATATCACTATTTACTTTTATTGCACTATCAAGTTCTAAATCTGCTAATTTTGATTTTATTAAAACTTTCAACTCTCTTTTTCCTTGATTATTTACTACTAAATCAAATAAATCGTGAATTATAAGCTCATCTTCACTAAAAGGAAGTGCTATAATAAGTGGTGGTTCAACTATCTCTTTTTGTTTTATTTTTACTTTCTCTTTTTGTGCATCAAAAATAGTCTCTATCTTTAAAACACTCATTCTTGTAAATTGGTCGTTTTTTGAGATTCTAACTTTAATTGCTATTGGTTCATCTAAATTAAAACTCTCTTGAAGCTCTTTTAATTTATCTTCAAATAACATAAACTCTATAGTTCCATGATAATCTAAAATTGAAACAATACCAAATTTTGAACCTTTTTTAGAAATTTTTTCAACTATCTCTTCCACTTTCCCAACTATTAAAATCTGGCTTCCATCAGCAAGTTCATCAATACTCGAACTTAAAGTATAGTTTATCTTCTCTATTTGCTCTTTATACTCATCAAGAGGGTGTCCTGAAACATAAAATCCTAAACTAGCTTTTTCAAGTTCAAGTAGCTCTTTTTGTGAGTATTCAGGTAAATTATCAAGCTCTATTTCAATTTTTGTAAGTTCATCACTATCACCAAAAAGTGAACCTGTTGCCATTTTTTTAGCATTTGAAGCTTTTGAAGAACTATCCATTATCTTTTCTATTTGGCTTAAAAGTGCATTTCTTGAATACCCAAAACTATCAAAAACTCCCGCTTTCCCCAATGACTCAATAACTCTTTTATTTACCTTACTTGCATCAATTCTTGAAATAAAATCTGATAAATCCTTAAAATTATCTTTTCCTCTCGCACTTAATATAGAGTTTATTGCTATATCTCCAGCACCTTTAATTGCTCCCATTCCAAACATAACAACCTCTTTGCCATTAATATTTGTAGCTGAAAAAACTAAATCCGATTTATTTATATCTGGTGGGAAAAGTTCTAAACCTAGCCTTTTTACCTCATCAACATATCTTACAACCTTATCTGTATTATCTTTTTCAAGAGTTAAAAGTGCCGCCATAAATTCAGCTGGATAGTAACATTTTAAATAAGAAGTATAAAAAGTAACCAAAGCATAAGCTGCTGAGTGAGACTTATTAAATCCATATCCAGCAAATTTAACAATCAAATCAAAAAGTTCTTCAGCATAAGCTCTTGTAAATCCTTTTTGCTCTGCACCATCAGCAAACTGCCCTTTTAATCTATCCATCTCCTCTTTAATCTTTTTACCCATAGCTCTTCGTACTAAGTCTGCCCCACCCAAAGAGAAGCCACCAACACTTTGAACAATTTGCATAACCTGCTCTTGATAAACAATAACTCCATAAGTATTTTCTAAAATCGGTTTTAAAACCTCTTCAAGTTCATCGTGAAAATAATCGATCTTTGCTCTTCCATGCTTTCTTTCAATAAAATCATCAAGCATTCCTGATTCCATAGGTCCTGGTCTATAAAGTGCAAGTACGGCTACAATATCCTCAAAATTTGATGGTTTTAATCTTTTACACAAATCTTGCATACCATCAGACTCTATTTGAAATAAACCTAAAGTATCTCCTGTTTGAATTAAATCATAGACACCCTTATCATTTACATCTATTGTTTTAAAATCTATTCTTTTACAATGTCTTTGCTCGATTAATTTTATAGCTTCATCAATAACTGTAAGAGTTTTTAATCCTAGAAAGTCAAACTTGATTAAATCTACATCTTCAATGTATTTCCCATTATATTGAGTAGCTAGAGTATCAAGCCCACTTGGTTTAAAAAGTGGTGTTTTATTCCACAATGGTTCATTTGAGATAACAACTCCAGCAGCATGAGTTCCTGCATTTCTATTTAATCCTTCAAGAGCAAGTGCATATTCCCAAACTCTAGCTGCTAATGGGTCAGCTTCACAAAGCTCTTTTATTTTTGGCTCTTTCTCCCAAGATTTTTTAAGATCAATTCCTAATTCATCAGGAATTAATTTTGCCATGGCATCAGCTTTTGCATAAGGCATATCAAGAACTCTTGCAACATCTCTAATAACCCCTTTTGCTAGAAGCTTACCAAAAGTGATAATTTGAGCAACATTGGCTCTTCCATACTGATTTACAACATAGTCAATTATCTCTCCTCTTCTACTTTGGCAAAAGTCCATATCAATATCGGGCATTGATACCCTTTCAGGATTTAAAAATCTCTCAAAAAGTAATCCATAAGGAATTGGGTCAATATCTGTAATTTTCAAACTATACGCAACCAAACTTCCAGCAGCTGAACCTCGTCCTGGACCAACTGGAATTCCCATATCTTTTGCAACTTTCACAAAATCCCAAACTATCAACATATACCCTGGAAATTTCATACTGTTTATAATCTCTATTTCTAACTCTAATCTAGCTCTATACTCATCATGTTTACTTATAGGAACAAGTTTTAATCTATCTTCAAGTCCATTTCTACACTCATATGCAAATAAAACCTTATCATTTTCTAGTGAATATTCATTCTCTGGCTCTGGAATATCTATATTTTTCTCTTTTAGCTTATCTCTTGTAAATTTAAAGTTTGGAGGAGTGGGGTTTCCTAATTTTATTGTTAAATTACATTTATCTGCTATTTCTTGAGTATTTTCTATGGCTTCAGGAATATCTGCATAAAGTTTGCTTATTTGCTCTTGTGATTTTAAATAAAATTCGTGAACACTATGTCTTAATCTATTTGGGTCATCATAAAGTTTATTCATAGCAATACACATAAAAGCTTCGTGTGCATCAGCATCTTTTTGCTCTAAATAGTGTGTATCATTTGTAGCAACTACTTTTATTCCTGTTTCATTTGAAATTTTTAAAATTAAATCATCAACAAAGTGTTGGTCACCAATTCCATGACGCATAATCTCTAAATAAAAATCATCTCCAAAAATCTCTTTATACTCTAAAGCTATTCTCTTTGCTTCTTCATAACCTTTTGCACCATTTTTTACATTTCTCTCATTTTGAGTATTTAAATGCCAATTTACCTCTCCTTGTAAACAAGCAGCACTACAAACAAGCCCTGCACTATGCTCTTTTAGAAGTTTTTTATTTATTCTTGGATAATAATAAAATCCATTTATATAAGCTTGTGAACTAAGATACATAAGGTTTTTATACCCTATTTCATCCTTTGCATATAGACATAAATGGTATCTTTGTCTATTTGTTTTATCGCCTAACTCTTCACTATTGTGAATATATGCTTCCATTCCAATAATTGGTTTTATACCTTCAGTTCTCATAGCATTGTAAAAGTCTATTGCTCCAAACATATTTCCATGATCAGTCATAGCAACACTTGTCATTCCAAACTCTTTTAGTTTTTTCGCAAGTGGTTTTATCTTATTTGCACCATCAAGAAGTGAATACTCAGTATGTAAATGTAAATGTGTAAATTGTGGTATTTGTGACATATTATATAAATCTTTATTAGTTTTTTTATAGTTTATCTAAAGTTTAATTTGAGTCTAGTTAAGAAAGAAAAGACCAAAAACTGGTCTTTTTTATACAAGAAGTTGATTTTTTATTGAAGCGTAAGCATCTTCACCTTTTAGAGTTTTTACAATCTCTAAAACAAATTTTATAGCAGTTCCTGGTCCTTTTGAAGTTATTACATTTTCATCAATAACAACATCTTTATCTACTTGATAATTACTATCTTTTATTTTTTCTTCAAAACTAGGATAACAAGTATAATTTTTATTTAAAACATCAGCTTTATATAAAGCATAAGGAGCGGCACAAATAGCAGCTATTTTTTTACTTTTAGCTTTAAACTCTTTCAGAAGTTTTTGAACATTTTCATCTTCAGCCAAAGTAAAAGCATTTGGAACTCCTCCTGGAAGAACTATCATATCAAAATCAGCACTAGATATTTCAGTTATTTTTTTATCTGTTTCTATCTTAATATTATGAGCACCCGTTAAAATTTTATCTTCAACTCCAGCAGTTATTACTTCTATTTCTGCTCGTCTACAAATATCTATTATTGTAATTGCTTCTATCTCTTCAAAACCATTTGCAATAGGAACTAAAATTTTTGTCATAAAATCTCCTTTTTTATCTGTTTTATGGATTATATTAAATTAAGTTTAAAGTTAGTTCAAGGATATGTAAGTAAGTTTTTTATAAAATCTTAGCAATTTATAAAAGGGGTTTTTCAATGTTTAGAAATATTTCTAAAACTGCTATTTTAACATCTTTAGTTGTTTTAATTCTTTCAGGTTGTTCATATAAATATAGAAGTGCAAACACTTCTGATGCGACAAGTAATAGCAACTTAAACAAAGAGTACAACAAAGTAAAAGATGCCAGAGACCATTTAGATATTGCAGAGGATATGCAAAAATATGTAACAAGCCAAACAACTCTTGAAGCTACAATTGCATCTCTTTCAACTCAATTAATGCAAAATCAAAAGATTAATACTGATAAACCTGTACTTATTACATCTTTTGTAAGGTTAGACCAGCTAAAAGAGACTTCAGAATTTGGAAGAGTTTTAGGTGAAAGCTTAATAAATGAGTTATCAAATAGAGGTTTTAATGTAATTGAATATAGAGGGCAAATGGCTGTTTCTATAAACGATAAAGGTGAATATTTCATCTCTAGAAAACCTCATGAAATCAAAAGTTCAACTCCAAATACTTATGTAGTTGTTGGTACTTACTCAAGACAAGCTGGAAAAGTTATATTAAATGCAAGAATTATTGATAATATTAGTGGGAAAATAATAACAAGTGCCAGAGCTACATATCTTCATAATTTAGCAAATGATTGTACACTTTTCAAAGATTGTGCACCTGCAAGAACTATAAATATAGTTAAAGAGAAATAATGCAAAAACCTTATCTAAGGGTAGTAAAACACATTCTTATTTTACTACTCTTATCTTTTACTTTAAACTCTTGTGCATACAAATACCCATTAAATGGCTCAAATAACTTTCATGCTCTAATCTCTACTATGGTTGATGAATCTGGTCAAAAGATAAAAAGATATGTTGGATCTGGAGAAGTTGTTTTAGTTTCAGATTTTGTAAATCTTGACAAACTACAAAATAGATCTCAATTAGGATTTCTACTTTCAAGTATGCTAAAAGATAAACTTTCATCTTTAAATATAGTTGTAAAAGAGATAGAGTTAGGAAAAGAGTTTGAACTTGGAAAATCAGGCTTTAATCTTCTCACAAGAGAACAAGAAAAAATCTTATCAAAAACAGTTCAATCAAAATATGCAGCAGTTGGAACTTACTCAATTACAAGTAAAACTTTAAATGTTTTCATAAAATTAATTGATGTGAGAACTGGGAATATTTTAGCTTCATCTTATGAAAGAACAAATATAGATGATGAAATTTTAGGACTTGAAGGTAGTTTAGAGAGAAAAACAACCCCTATTTTAAAACCACATTTAGTTTTATAAAATCTCTTGAATTAAAAAAGATGGAGTAACAACTCCTCTAAACTCATTTTTTGAAATAGACAGTATTAAGTTTAAAGTATCTGTTAAACTTGTATTATTATCATAAAATTTTAAAGCTTCAAAAATAAATCCATCACTATTTAATGTAAGTTTTAGATGATTTTTATCTTTTCCTATTAATTCACTCTTAATTAATTTTGCATTTGATACATTAAAAATAGGTCTTTCATTTTCAAGTCCATAGGGTTCAAACTCTTCAATTATTGATATAAATTCTAAATCTACACTACTAACATCAAGTTCACCTAAAGTTATATATTCATTATGTAAACTATCATTTACTTGATTTAATTCACTATTTATTATCTCTTTAAATGCCTCTAAATTTGAAGAGTTTAAAGATAAGCCAGCAGCATTCTTATGTCCACCAAAACCAAGAAGTAAGTGTGAAGCTTTTGATATTAACTCATATAAACTAATTTGTGAATTTGCTCTTGCACTTCCTTTTGCTATTCCATTATTTATAGAAAAGATAAAAGCTGGTTTTTTATACTTATTTGAGAGTTTTGAAGCAACTATTCCAATAACTCCTTCATGCCAATTCTCTCCCCAAACAACAACAGCTTTATCCAAAATTTTTATCTGTTTTTCAGCCTTAGAAGAGATATCCTCTTGCAAAGTTTTTCTATAATTATTTAATTCATCTAAAACAGATAAAGCCTCATAGGCACTATTTTGACATTTTGATAATAAAAACTCTAAAGCTAAACTAGCATCCTCCATTCTTCCAGCACTATTTATTTTAGGAGCTATTGTAAAACCTATATCATCTGAGACTAAAAACTCTTTTTGAATATGTTGATTTAATAGTTTAAATGCTTCTCTTTTTGAACTTTTTATCTTCTTTAAACCTTGTTTTACCATTGTGTGATTAAGGCTTGTCATTGGCATAATATCTGCAATAATTGCCAAAGTTAATAGATCCAAATAAGAGCTTAAATCAATATTTGCATTTAACTCTTTTTTAATTGCAGCACAAAAATACCAAGCAACTTGAGCTCCACAAATCTCTTTAAACTCAAAATTACAATCATTTTGCTTAGGATTTATTATTGCTAAAGCAAGAGGTATTTTTTCTCCAACTGTATGATGATCTGTTATAATTAAATCTACATTTTTCTCTTTTAAAATAAGTGAAGCCTCATAAGCACTAATTCCATTATCAACGGTAATAACAAGCCCTTCACTTATCATATCTGCTATTTTAGTAGATAATCCATAACCATGTTCAAATCTATTTGGAATAATATAATCTACTTTTACTCCCAAATCTTCAAAAAATTCAAGCATAATTGTAGTTGAAACTACACCATCTACATCATAATCTCCAACAATAGTTATCTTCTCTTTGTTTTGAATAGCTTCTTTTACTCTTTTTGTTGCAATATCTATATCTTTAAAACTGTTAGGTGATGGGATAGAAGCAAGTTTTGAATATGGATTATTCAAATGTCTTGCTTTTAGAATTTCAAAAAGTCTTTGCTTTGTGATTTTTGACATTATTTAAGGCTATTTGCCTGTTTTATAAACTCTAAAATTATAGGATTTGGAGTCTCTAAATGTGAAGTAAATTCTGGATGAAATTGAACTCCTACAAACCAAGGATGCTCTTTTAATTCAACTGCTTCAATAAGCCCATTTGACTCTCCACAAATAATCATTCCAGCATTTTCTAAAGCCTCTTTATACTTTGGATTTGCTTCATATCTATGTCTATGTCTTTCAAAATACTCTTTTTCCAATCCATAAGCTTTTTGAAGTTTTGAACCTTTTAATGGTTCAAATGGATACTCTCCTAATCTCATTGTTCCTCCCATTGGAGATTCATGAGTTCTTAATTGTTTATTTCCACTTTGATCCATAAATTCATCAATTAAATATATTAGTGGATTTGTTGTATTTTCATCAAACTCAATAGAGTTAGCATCTTCTAAACCTAAAACATTTCTTGCAAACTCAATTATTGATAGTTGCATTCCAAGACAAATTCCTAAGAAAGTAATATTATTTTCTCTTGCATATTTAATCGCTTGAAGTTTTCCTTCAACTCCCCTTGAACCAAACCCACCAGCAACTAAGATAGCATCAACATTACCAATAACTTCATAGGCTCCTAAATCTTCTATTCTCTCACTATCACACCAATGAATATTAATTTTTGTATTTAAGTGAGCCCCTGCATGAACTAAAGCTTCAATTAAAGATTTATAAGACTCTTTAAGTCCTAGATATTTACCAACAAAAGCAATAGTAACTTCATCTTGTGGAACTAAAATATTTTTAACTAAAGTATCCCATTTTTCCATATTTGGTTTAATTTTGATATTAAAATGATCTGATAGTGGAGTTAAAATCCCCTCTTTTATAAAATGAAGTGGAACTTGATATATTGATTGAGCATCTCCAGCTTCAATAACTGCATTTCTATCAATATCACAAGAAAGAGCTAATTTATCTTTTAATGATTTTGGAAGCTCTTTTTCTGTTCTACAAACAAGCATATGAGGAGTAATTCCAATTCTTCTTAACTCTTGAACTGAGTGTTGAGTTGGTTTTGTTTTAAGTTCACCTGCTGCTTTTATAAAAGGAACCAAACTTACATGAATATTCATAGTATTTGATTTTGGAAGTTCATGCCTAATTGATCTAATTGCCTCCAAAAATGGTAAACTCTCAATATCTCCAACAGTTCCACCAATTTCAATGATTAAAAACTCATTTCCTTCAGCAGCAGCAAAAATTCTCTCTTTAATTTCATCAACAACATGAGGAATTACTTGAATAGTTTTTCCTAAATAACCACCCTCTCGTTCTCTTTTGATTACACTTTGATAAACTTGTCCTGTTGTAAAACTATTGATTTTTGATAAAGTTTTATCTATAAATCTCTCATAATTTCCTAAATCTAAATCCGTTTCAGCTCCATCAGCAGTTACAAAAACTTCACCATGTTCAAGAGGACTCATTGTCCCTGGGTCTACATTTAAGTACGGGTCAATTTTTAACATACTTACTTTAAATCCTGATTGCTTTAATATTGCAGCAATTGAAGCAGAAGTTATACCTTTTCCTAAAGAACTAAGAACTCCACCCGTTACAAAAATGAATTTTGTCATTAAAATACTCCATAAAAATTATTTAATTTGTAAAATATATAAGCTGTGATTTTATCTAAAAGTTTATAATAAGCAATTTAAAGAGGTAGAGTGTAAGACTATTTTTACACTCTACCAAAAATTATTTATTTAAGTTTATCGGCTCTAGGGAAAAAGAAAGTAGCATTTCTAACTACCTTAACTTTCTCTGGGTCCTCTTTTGCATAAGCTTTTAATGTAATAGGAATAGGAGTATCTTTAGAACTATCGTTTACCAAAAGTTTATCTGTTTCTAAAATTACAACTTTTTTAGCCATTTTCCCTGGACTTAATGTAAATGGTTCAAATCTCGTAATTTTAATATCTGGATTATTTGTAATTTCAAGTTCATATGTAAGAGGCTTTGACTCAGTATTTTGGAAAAGTAATAAATATGTATTTGATACAACATTATTCTCTTTTATTTTATATAGCTCTGTATCCTTATTTACATTTAAAAGCATATACTCTTTTTCCCCACTCATTAAGAATAATATACTAATAGTAATTGCTAAAGCTACAAAATACATAATTGTATTTTTTCTAAGTACCTTAGTTGGTTCGTTATATACAATATTATTAGTACTTGACCATTGAACTAAAGATGGTTTTCCTAATTTTCCCATAACTGTCGTACAGGCATCAACACATTCAAGACAGTTTATACACTCAAGTTGCATCCCTTTTCTTATATCAATATGAGTTGGACAAACACTAACACAGGCTTCACAGGCTGTACATTCGCTAGAAGGATCAACAAAATCTTTTATTTTAAAGATTGTCTTCTCTTTTTGCTCATTATAAATATTTCCACCTCTTGAAGTTGAGTAAATCGCTTGATATGTATTATTATCATATAAAACAGATTGAACTCTTGAATAAGGACAGATATAAATACAAAAATCCTCTTTTAAAATAATTACATCATATATTAAAAATCCAGCTATACATAAAACCATTCCTATAAGAAATAGATGTTCTGTTGGTTCTTTTAAGTATGCAAAGAAATCAGCAGGAGGAACAAAAAACCACATAAAATTTGAAGCTGCAATCAGAGATAAAATAGACCATAAAGCAATACCAACTGCTTTTTTGAACCTATTCTCATTTTTACTTAAATCTATATCTTTTTGTTTGTTTTTTATTCTTCTAAGTTTTAAAAGTGTTGATTCAATTAAATCTCTATAAATTACCCTAAAAATTGTTTGTGGACAACTCCAACCACACCAAGCACGACCTCCAATAGCAGTAAGGGCAAAAATTCCTAAAAATAGAAGCATTAATAAGAATGGCATAAGATATAACTCTTGCATATCAAATGCTGTTCCCATTAAATGAAATTGTTTTTTATCAAATGATAATAGGAAAATTTGGTTACCATTTATTTGAATAAATGGGATTGCTAAAGAGATAATTGTAGCAAGAGTATATCCTACATATCTTCTATATCGATAAGGTGTCTTATCTAAATATTCATTTTTTTCTTTCATAAAGTGACCTTTTGTGACATTTTTAAAATTTTATATAAATAAAGCTTATTATTTGCATAAGTATTCATAAGTTTTAATTATAATTAAATGTTTATCTTCTCTAATTTACTTAAAAAATGATATCATTTAAAGACTAAAATTATTTATTATTCAACCAGAAGAGATAAATTTATTTTAGATTTTGTAAATTTGAGTTTTTTATATAACAATTAACTCTATTATTATACAAAATAAAATTATTTTAAATAAGGGAGAGATTTATGAAATTCATATATAGAAGTTTTGTAGCACTTTTTGTTTCAATACTTTTTATTACAAATTTAAGTGCAAAAGAGGCAAAAATAATTGGTGCATCAAATCACACTATACCTAGTTGGTTTAAAGATAGCTTTTTAGATATTTCTGAAGATATTGAAGAAGCATCTGAAAAAAATAAACATTTTATGATATTTTTGGACTTTGAAGGTTGTCCATATTGCTCTAAAATGTTAAAAGAGAGCTTTGAAGAAGATAATAAAACGAGCCAATTTATCAAAACAAATTTTGATGTAATCGAATTAAATGTTAAAGGTAGTAAAGAGATAACTTGGATTGATGGAGATATTGTAACAGAAAAAGAGCTAACTGAAAAATTAAAAATTCAATATAGCCCAACTATTCTTATTTTCTCAGCAAATAAACAGATAGTTGCTAGAGTAAATGGTTATAGAAATAGTGTTAATTTTCAATATATCTTAGATTTTGTACAAACAAAAAAATATGAAAATATGAATTTAGCAACATATTTAAATAAAGTTGAAAAAAATGAGATTTATAAACTTCAAACAAATAAAATGTTTAAAGATTTAAATGATTTATCAAAAATTTCTACTCCTCTTGCTGTTATCTTTGAAGATGGAAGTTGTACTCAATGTGAACATTTCCATAATAAAATTCTTACAAATAAAGATGTTAAAGATGAGTTTAGTAAATTTACAGTTGTTAGAGTTGATGCAAATAGTAATAGTGAAATTATAACTCCTGATGGTGTAAAAACAACTCCAAAAGAGTGGGCAAATAATTTAAATTTAGATTATAGACCAGCTGTTCTACTTTTTGATAATAAAAAATTAATCTCTACAATAGATGCTTTACTTTTTCCATTTCATTTCAAAGAAGTTTTAAGATATGTTAGTGGAAAACATTATGTAGAATACCCAAATAGTTATTTAGACTATTTAAGAGTAAGACAAGATGAACTTATAAAAAATGGTATTTCTATTAATGTAGGTGAATAAAATTTTATCTTTCTTGATTTTGATACCAAATTGATACTATTTTTTCATATAATCAATTTGTCATTTGACAAATAATTTTAAATTCGAAATATAAGAGAATTATCTCTTATATTTATTTTATTTTATTTAAAGTAGCTTGAAGTCTTTTAAATCCCTCATCAATTTCAAATTTTGAGATAGTAAGAGCAGGTAAAAATCTTAAAGTATTATTTCCCGATTTTAAAACCATAACTCCACACTCAAAGGCAGTTTTAATTAAAAGAGCTAAAGTATCACCATCTTTTACTCTTAATCCTCTCATTAATCCTAAACCAACATGAGTTATAAAAATATCTCTATTGTTTTCATAAAGTTCATCTAATTTTTTTGTAAAGTAGATAATAGTTTCATCTAATTTTCCACTATCTTTTAACTCTTCTAATATATCTAAAACTTCCAAACCAGTAGATGTTACAAGGTAGTTCCCACCAAAAGTGCTTCCATGATCTCCAGCACCCCAAATATCTTTATGTTTTGTAATAACTGCACCAATAGGAACTCCCCCACCAAGACCTTTTGCTAAAGTTATAATATCTGGTTCAATTTCATATAAATTTGAAGCTAAAAACTCTCCAGTTCTATAAACTCCTGTTTGAACCTCATCAATTATTAATAAAATATTATTATCTTTTAAAAATTTTGCTAACTCTTGAATTTTATCTTTAGGAAATGGTAAAATTCCACCCTCTCCTTGAACTAGTTCAATCATAACTGCAACTGTTTCATCATCTATTGCATTATAAACATCATCTATTGCATTAAATGAAAAACCATCTGGATATGGAGCAAATTTACTTTGATGAAATGAACTCTGACCTGTCGCTTTTACAGTTGTTATAGTTCTTCCATGAAAAGAGTTCTCTAAAGTAATGATTTTATATCTTTTCTTCTCAAACTTTATCTCACCATAAGTTCTTGCTATTTTTATAGCTCCTTCATTTGCTTCAGCTCCACTATTTGCAAAAAATGTTCTTACATCATAACCACTTAACTCTTTAATTTTTTTTGCTAAAAGTGCTTGTGGTTCTATTACATAAAGGTTTGAAGTATGTAGTAAATTTGAAGCTTGCTCAAATATCTTTTTAGCAACTCTAGCATTACCATGCCCTACACTTGTTACCCCAATTCCTGAAGTAAAATCTACATAATCTCTGTTTTCATCATCAAAAAGTGTTGCATTCAAACCTTTTTTAAAATTTATATAATTTCTAGCATATGTATGAAGTACATACTCTTTATCTAATTTTTCTATATCTTTCATAATTCTTTCCTAATTTTTTATAAATTATTTTTATAAACTAAGGCTTACTATACAATCTTTTAAAATATCTGGTTTAGAAATTTTTAGTTTTAAATTTTCTATCTCATAATTTTGTTTTATAATTCTTGCCAAAGTTTCAACAGCATCTTCTAAAAGCTCAAATTTCCTCTCTTTCATTGTCCTTTTTACAAGATTACTAACCTCTGTATAATCAATAAAAGATTTATTTTTAAACTCATAATCAAAGCTAATATTTACAATAACTCTTTGCCTCTTTTTTCTTTCAAAATCAAGAATTCCAATAATACATTTAAAAGTTAAATTCTCTATATGTACTCTCATATTACTTTTTTCTCTTCACCTTTTATAAGTCTTATAATATTTGGTATATGTTTATATAAAATAATAAAGGCTATTAAATACATAGGAGCATTTGAACCAATATTTAAACCATTATTTATAAAAATTGCACTAATTACAACTGCAACAAGCCCTAAAAGACTAGAAAGTGATGATATTTTTAAAACTTTTGCAAAAACAAGCCAAACAACAGCACCAATTAGTGTTGAAATTGGAATTAAAACTATATAAACTCCAAGTCCAGTTGCTACCCCTTTTCCACCTTCAAGTCCTAAATATATTGAGTAACAGTGTCCTAATACACTTAAAACTGCCATTGCCCAAAGCGTCTCATAACTTAAATTAAGGCTAAGTCCTATAAGTAGAAGAATTGTCCCTTTTAAAGCATCTAAAATAACTGTTGCTATACCAAGTTTTTTTGCTAAAGTAGGATTTGTTTGCTTCACAACTCTTAGAACATTTGTAGCACCTATACTTTTACTTCCTTGAGTTTTTATATTAACTCCTGCAAAAGTTTTTGCCAAAATAAGTCCAAAAGGAATAGACCCAACCAAATAAGCTAAAAGATAAAAAATTATATTTTGATTTGTAAAAAAATCCATCAATAACCTTTGTTATTTATTAAAATTAAATGGGATTATAACCAAAATTTTGCTATATTCCCACTTAATAAAAATTTGAAAAGGTTTTATTTTGAATTATAAAGAAGAGATTTTAAAACTAAAAAAAGAGTTAGATGTAGTTTTAGTAGCACACTTTTACCAAAGAGATGAAGTATTTGAACTAGCTGATATAACAGGGGATAGTCTTGAATTAGCAAAAAAAGTTATGCAAAGCGATAAAGAGTTTGTTGTATTTTGTGGAGTTGGATTTATGGGAGAGAGTGCAAAAATTTTAAATCCACAAAAAAGAGTTTTAATGCCAAGAATTGCTTGTTGTGCAATGGCTAGAATGATAGATGAAGGGTATTTTTTAGAGAATTTAAAAAAGATGAATGAAGCTGGAATTTCAAATGATGATATTCTTCCAATTACCTATATAAACTCTAGTGCCAGTGTAAAAGCAAGAGTTGGAGAAATGGGTGGAGTAGTTTGTACATCTTCAAATGCTTATAAAATAATTGAAAAAGGTTTAGAAAGTGGTAAAAAAATCTTCTTCGTTCCTGATCGCTGTTTAGGACAAAACTTTGCAAAAAGTTTAGGACTAAAATCAGCAGTTATTGGAGATGGAACAGATTTAAAAGAGGCTGACATTATTTGCTACAATGGATTTTGTAGTGTACATCAACAATTTAATATTGATGATATAGATTTTTATAGAGAAAAATATCCAAATATTATTGTAGCTGTTCATCCAGAGTGTGACCCAGCAGTTTGTGATAAAGCTGATTTTGTTGGTTCAACTTCACAACTAATAAAATTTATAAAAGAGCTTCCTGAAGATCAAAAAGTTGTTGTTGGAACAGAATTTAATATGGTAAATAGACTTCGAGAAAAAAATACATATATCTTAAGTTCAACAAAACCAGAGTGTCCAACTATGAATGAAACAACTTTAGAACATGTTTATTTAACTTTAAAATCTATAAAAGATAATAAAATTAGTGAATTAACAGAGATAAAAGTAGATGAAAAAACAAGATATTGGGCGAAAATAGCACTAGAGAGGATGTTTGAGATATGATACATATAAAAAGATTTGTAAAACAGGCAATTACAGAAGATAATGGTAGGGGAGATCTATTTTACGATATTGCTCCAGATGGAAATTTTACAGCAAAAATTATTTCAAAAAGTGATGGAATACTTGCTGGTGTTATGTATGCTGAAATTCTTGCAAGAACAGAAAAAATAGATGTTGAATTTTTAAAAAAAGATGGAGATGTTATAAAAGCAGGAGATATTCTAGCAAAACTTGAAGGAAGAGCTTCAAAACTACTTTCAACAGAAAGAACTTTTTTAAATATGCTTCAACATGCTAGTGGAATAGCAACAATGGCAAATAAATTTTCAAGCCAAATTGAAGATTTAAATGTGATTTTACTTGATACTAGAAAAACAAGACCTCATTTAAGAGACTTTGAAAAATATGCTTCAAGAATTGGTGGAGCAATAAATCATAGACTTGGGCTTGATGACTGTTTGATGTTAAAAGATACTCACTTAAGAACAATAGATAATTTAAAAGAGTTTGTAAAAAAAGCTAGAAAAAGAATCTCTTGGGTTACAAAAATAGAAATAGAATGTGAAACATTTGAACAAGTAAAAGTTGCTATGGATGCGGGAGCTGATATTATTATGTGTGATAATATGACACCTTCTCAAATTAAAGAAGTTGTAGAATTTAGAAATAAAAACTATCCATATATTATGCTTGAAGCTAGTGGAAATGTTAGTTTAAAAACTATTAGAGAGTATGCACTTACAGGTGTTGATGCTGTTAGTAGTGGAAGTATTATACATCAAGCAACTTGGCTTGATTTTTCTATGAGAGTTGATTAAATTTGAAAAAAGATTTCATCTTAAATAATAAAATAGATATGAGTTTATACTCAAAAGCTTTAGAGTTAATAGAAAAAAGTAGGTATATTTTAATAATAACTCATGTAAATCCTGATCCAGATTCTATTGGTTCAGCACTAGCTTTATCAAATCTATTTTTTGAAAATAAGATTAAACATAAAGTTTTTAATATAAGCAGTGATTTACCACAAAATCTTAATTTTTTAAATAGATTTGAAAAAATAACAGATGTTTTACCACCCTTTTATGATTTAGCAATTAGTGTTGATTGTGGAACTTATAAAAGATTAGGTTTTGAAGTACCTAAAGATATACCTCTTATAAACTTTGACCATCATGCTTCAAACGAAAATTTTGGAGCTATAAATTTAGTTGATCCATATAAAAGTAGTACAGCAGAAATAGTATTTGAATTCTTTAAACATAATGGTCTATATATTACAAAAAATAGTGCAAGCGCTCTATATACAGGTATTTATGATGATACTTTAGCATTTTCTTTAGGAAGATGTGATGAAGAGACTTTCAAAAAAGTAAATTTTTTAGTAGAGTGTGGAGCTAGTCCCTCTTTTATAGCAAATAAGCTATTAAGAAGAGATTCTTTGGCAAAATATAGAATAATTCCGAAAGTTTTAGAGAGCCTTGAACTATATAAAGAGGGTGAATTAGCTTCTATTATTGCCCTTCCTGAATGGTTTAAAAGTACAGGTGCACATATTAGAGATTGTGAAGATGCCCTAGATATGATTATGAGCATGAGTATTGTGAGAATTGCATTTTTTGTAAGATTTATAAATGATACTTGCAGAGTCTCTTTAAGGTCTAAAGATGAAGTTAATGTATCAAAAATAGCTTCTATTTTTGGTGGTGGTGGACATTTTAATGCTGCTGGTTGTACAATAGAGACAAAAGATGTATTAGAAGCAAAAAATTTAATATTAAAGGAAATTCTTGAAATTTACAAATAAAATTAATTTAAATAGATTTAGTCTAAATCAGTTGGCAATTTATGCCTCTTTATTAATAGTTTTAATAGTAGTAGGTTTTATATTTTTATCTCCAACTTTTGAAAGAAATACACCAGTTGTAAAATTTGAAAATGAGATAGAAGGAAAAGAGATCTATTGGAACTTCAAAACTCCAATAAAAGTATTAATTGCAGAGAAAAGTGGAATTCAATCATTCAAAGCAGTTTTTAATGATGGAACTACAAATTTAGAGCTTGAAAGTAAAATAGAACCTGAAGATTTAGAAAAAGGTATTTATAGTGTTGAATTAAAAGCTCCTAAAATAGCTGAGCAGATAAAATCAACAATTGGAACAATAAGTATTGAAGTTTATGATAATAGTAAATGGAACTTTTTTAGAGGAAATAAAACTTTAAAAACTACAAATTTAATTGTTGATAAAAGAAGCCCTATTATAAATGTAGTTTCAAATTCATATATGATAAAACAAGGTGGAAGTGGAGTTTTAATTGTAGAAATCAATGATGAGAACCTAAAAGATTATTATGTATCTTTTAATGATCAAGAAATTTTTGAAATGTTTCCATTCCATAAAAAGAACTTCTTTATCTCAATTATCACTTGGCCTATTGATATAAATGAGTTTAAAGGTGTAAATATCATTGCAAAAGATAGTGCAGGAAATAAATCAAGTATGAGAGTTCCTTTTTATATCCAAAGCTTTAAAGTAAAAATTGACAACTTAAAAATTAGTGATGAGTTCGTAAATAGTGTTAGTAAAAATGTTTTGGAATTAAGTAATGAAACTGTTCCTGATTCAATTGTTGAAGCCTTCGTAAAAGCAAATAGAGATTTAAGAGCAAAAAACCTTAAAACAATGCGAGATGTTACTAGAAAAAACTTTGTAAACTCTAGTGAAATTCCTTTTGAGTTAAAAACTTTTGTAAGAATGACAAATGCTGCAACTTTTGCAATGTTTGGAGAGAGACGACACTATTTTTATAATGAAGAGAAAATTGATGAAGCTTGGCACTTAGGAATGGATTGGGCAAGTACAAAACAAGCAAATGTATATACAACAAATGCAGGAAAAGTTATATTTAAAGATTATTTAGGAATTTACGGTAATAGTATAATAATTGATCACGGTTTTGGAGTAGCTTCACTTTATGCTCATACAAGTACACAAAATGTTGAAGTTGGAGATTTTGTAAATGCTGGAACACATATAGCAAACACAGGATCAACTGGTGCAGTATTTGGAGATCACTTACATTTTGGAATATTAATTCAAGGAATTGAAGCAAATCCAAATGAATGGTTAGATTATAATTGGATAAAACTAAATCTTACAAATACAATAAATAGTGCAATAAAAATTATAGATGGAAATAAAAATGAAACAAAGAACACTAAATAAGAGCGTTGAAATTATAGGAGTTGGACTTCATAAAGGAGTTCCTGTAAAAATGAGATTAGAACCACTTCCAGAAAATAGTGGAATCATTATTTATAGAAGTGATGCAGCTGTTACAATTCCTTTAAAAAAAGAGTTTGTTGTTGATACAAAAATGGCAACAGTTTTAGGAAAAGATGGAGTTATAGTTTCAACTATTGAACATCTATTAAGTGCAATTTATGCTTATGGAATTGATAATTTAAGAATTGTTTTAGACAATGATGAGATACCAATACTTGATGGAAGCGCTTCTGGATATTGTATGCTAATTGAAGAAGCAGGTATTAAAGAGCAAGAAGAGAGTAAAAAGGTAATAAAAATAAAAAAAGAGGTTGTAATAACAACAGAAGATGGTAAAAAAGTTGCTCTTAAACCTTCAAATAGAATTATTTATGATTTTGAAATCAAGTTTAATCATCCTGCAATTGGAAGCCAAAAATATCATTTTGATTATTCAATTGAAGAGTATAAAGAGAGTATTGCAAAAGCTAGAACATTTGGTTTTTTACATGAAGTTCAATACCTAAGAAGTATTGGTCTTGCTCTTGGTGGAAGTATGGAAAATGCAATAGTTTTAGATGAAACAAAAATTTTAAACCCAGAAGGGCTTAGATATGATGATGAATTTGTTAGACATAAAATCCTTGATGCAATTGGAGATATGGCACTTTTAGAATATACTATGATTGGTGAATATGATGCCATTGCAGGAAGTCATCATCTAAATCATCTTTTAACAAAAAAACTTTATGAAGATAAAGAGAATTATGAGATTATTGATTTAGAAGAGGCTAAACATGAGGCTGAAATGTTTGAATTTGCTTTTGCGAAACAACTAAATTCAGAGCAATAAATAGTGATAGAAGTTTTAGTAATTACAATTTCAAATCCTCTTTTAATTGGAATTTACAAAAATAAAAAACTTTTAAAAGAGATTCAATTAGAAGGACTTACATCTGATAAGTTACCACTTCTTTTTGAAAATTTATTAAAAGAGTTTGAGATAAAAACTATTATTTATGTAAATACTCCAGGATCTTTTATGTCTATAAAAATTGCATATATTTTTTTAAAAACTCTTACTCAAATAAAAAATATAGAGTTTTTAGCTATAGATGGCTTCACTTTTAATCAAAATTCACCAATAAAAGCTTTAGGAAAAAAATACTTTATAAATGAAAATGGAATTATTAAAGTAGATTTTTTGCCAAATCTTTGTAAAATCCAAGATTTTGAATTACCACAAAGTATAGAAAAACTAAATTTTTCAAAAGATACTTTACCAATATATAATTTACCAGCAGTATAAAAAGGAGAATATTTGAGAGTAAGCGTTCCAGCTACAAGTGCCAATTTAGGTCCTGGATTTGATTGTTTAGGTTTAGCAGTAGCACTAAAAAATCAAGTAATAATAAGACCATCTAAATTTCATAGTGTATCATTAAAAGGAGAAGGTTCAAATAATCCTGCTTTAAAAGATAATAATATGTTTATCTCTATTTTTAATGATTTTTATCATAATTTATCAAATAAAAAACGATTTTTTAGATTTGAGTTTTTTAATGAAATTCCTCTTTCAAGAGGATTAGGAAGTTCATCAGCAGTTATTGTCTCAGCAATTGCTAGTGCTTATGCTATTGAAGGAATAGAGCTAGAAAGAGATAAACTTTTAAATTTAGCTCTTGCTTACGAAAGCCATCCAGATAATATTACACCTGCTGTAATGGGTGGTTTTAATGCAGCAACTGTTCAAGACAATGAAGTAAAATATATAAATAAACCTATGCCAAAAAGCTTAAAAGCAGTAATTGTTGTACCAAATAGAGCGATTTCGACTGCTCTTTCAAGAAAAACTTTGCCATTTAAATACTCAAAAGAGGATACAGTTTTCAATATTTCGCACTCCTCACTTTTAACAGCAGCATTTATGAGTGAAAATTGGGAAATGCTAAAATATGCTTCACAAGATATGGTTCATCAAAAATATAGAATGAAACATATGCCAGAACTTTTTGATGTACAAAAAACTGCTTTAAAAAGTGGTGCTTTAATGAGTACACTATCAGGTTCAGGTTCAACACTATTTTCAATAGCTTATAATCAAGATAGTAATAAAATTGAACAAGCTTTAAAAAATAAATTTCCTCACTTTAAAGTATTTACAATAGATTTTGATAATCAAGGTGTAAAAATTGAACTTTGATAAAATCTTTGTGATTAAGAAAAATTTAGGTATAATGTTTGCCTAGTTTAAAAATAATCCTAAGAACTTGTATTTTTTGTAGAGGGAAATATGAACAAAAAGTACTACTTAGATTAAAATGTTTCGATAAACAATTATCAATTTATGATAATTTTGGGAGAAGCTTTTATATTTGTAACTCATGTCTTTCCACACTAAACGAGAATACAAATGAAAAAACTTATAAAAAATATGAAAAAGCACTCTGTAAAGAGTGTAAAAATAGCGATAAATACGTTATACAACTTAAGGAGATTCTAACAGATGTCAGATACAGTAAGAGTTTATGAAATTGCAGAAGAAGCAGGTGCTAGTAGCCAAGATGTAATTACAAAGGCGAAGGATTTAGGAATAGATTTAAAATCAGCACAAACAGCAGTTTCATATGAAGATGCAGAAGAGATTACAAACTATATTCTTACAGGAAAAAGTAAAAGGATAAAAGAACCTACTACTGCAAAACCAAAAAAAGTGGTAAAACCACAAGAAATTGAAAAAGAGATAGAAAAACCAGTTGAAAAAGAGGAAATTCCTACTATTGAAGCAAAAAAACCTGAAGTTAAAAAAGTTGTAATTTCAAAACCTATACAAAAATCTCCTGTTTCAAATATTGAAGAGACTAAACCTGAAATAAAAGAGGATAATAGTAATAAAATTATTCCTAAAAGAAAAGGTTTAGTTATCATTAAAAAGAAGACTCCAAAAGAAGAGAGTGTTACAACAAATAGTTTTGATAATCAACAAGATAAAAAACCTACAAAATCTTTAAGCGATATTTTTGGTCCAGATGATTCAATAAAAGAGCAAGTAAAATCAAAACCTGCAAGTGAAATTTTTGCCCAAAAAGTAAAAAAAGAGAAAAAGAAAACTCCTATCAAAGCACAAGAACATGGTAAAAAACTTGAAGTACTAAAAAGAGATGATGAATTTAGGAGTAGTGATGATTCATTATTAGGAGAAGAGATAGTTCTTCTTGATATGGATTTACAAGATAACTTTAAAATCTTTGATGAACCAAAACCAATAAATACTGCAAATCATTCAAGAAGCTCAAAACCAGCAGCATTTGGTAATGTACCAATTGGTCTTCAAAGAGGAAAAAGAAAGAAAAGAGTTGTAAGAGCTCAAGAAAAAGCAGAAATAAACTCTGTTACTATTCCTGAGGATATTAGAGTTTATGAATTTGCAGAAGCTTGTGGAAAATCTCCAGCTGAAGTTATAAAAGTTCTATTTAGTTTAGGAATGATGGTTACAAAAAATGACTTCTTAAAACAAGACGAATTAGAAATATTAGGTGAAGAGTTTGGAATTGAAGTAACTGTAAAAGATGCTTTAGAAGATGTAAACTATGTTGAGTCTTATGAAGGAGAAGAGGTTGATAGTAGCACATTTGTAACAAGACCTCCTGTTGTTACAATTATGGGACATGTTGATCATGGTAAAACTTCACTTCTTGATAAAATTAGAAGTTCAAAAGTAGCTTCAGGTGAAGCTGGTGGAATTACACAACATATCTCTTCATATACAGTTACAAAAAATGGTCAAAAAATAACTTTTGTAGATACTCCAGGACATGAAGCATTTTCTGCCATGAGAACAAGAGGTGCAAATGTTACAGATATTATTATAATCGTTGTTGCTGCTGATGATGGAGTAAAAGCTCAAACAGAAGAGGTAATCTCTCATGCTAAAGCAAGTGGTTGTCCAATTATTGTAGCTATGAATAAAATGGATAAAGAGAGTGCAAATCCTGATATGGTAAAAGCTCAAATGGCTGAAAAAAATCTAACACCTGTTGATTGGGGTGGAGATATTGAATTTATTGGGGTTTCAGCTAGAACTGGTGATGGAGTTGAAGATTTACTTGAAAATATTCTAATCCAAGCTGAACTTTTAGAGTTAAAAGCTGACCCAACTGCAAAAGCAAAAGCTACTGTTATAGAGGCTAGTCTAGAAAAAGGGAGAGGTCCTGTTGCAAATGTAATAGTTCAAAATGGAACTTTAAAAGTTGGAGACAATATTGTTTGTGATACAACTTTTGGAAGAGTAAAAGCTATTACAAATGATATGGGTCAAATTGTAAAAGAGCTAGGGCTTAGTGAAACAGGAACTGTTTTAGGATTAAATGATGTCCCTAGTACTGGTTCAAGTCTTATCTCAATGGATAGTGAAAAAGAGGTTCGTGAAATTGCAAATACTAGAGCTGAACACGCACGTGCAAAAGAACTATCAAAATCTACAAAAGTATCTTTAGAAGAGATGAGTGGATTAATTGCTGAAGGGAAAATGAAACAATTACCAGTTATTATAAAAGCTGATGTAGGTGGTTCATTAGAAGCTATTAAAGGTTCATTAGAAAAAATTGCAAATGATGAAGTAAAAGTAAAAGTTATTCATGCTGCAGTTGGTGGAATTACTGAATCTGATATTGTATTAGCAAGTGCAAGTAGTGGTTGTATTATTTTAGGATTCAATGTAAGACCAACAGGAACTGTAAAAGCAAAAGCAAAAGCTGATGGTGTTGAAATTAATACTTACTCTATTATTTATGATTTACTTGATGATGTAAGAGATGCTCTTTCAGGAATGATGAGTGCTGTTATTAGAGAAGAGAATACTGGTCAAGCAGAAGTTAGAGATACATTTGTTGTTCCAAAAGTTGGAACAGTTGCAGGATGCCTAGTAACAGATGGAAAAGTTATTCGTGGTGGTCATGCAAGAATTATTAGAGATGGGGTTGTAACATATACAGGAAAAATATCATCATTAAAACGATTTAAAGATGATGTTAAAGAGGTTGCAAATGGTTATGAGTGTGGAATTATTTTTGAAAAATTCAATGATATAAAAGTTGGAGATTTTATTGAAACATTTATTCAAATTGAAGAGAAAGTAACTATTAATAACTAATGAAAAGTATAAACCTACAAAGAACTGAATCTTTATTGATGGAGCTGATTCCAATGGCTCTATCAACTCTTGCTGATACTAGAATCAACTCTTTACCAATTACAGGTGTAAACTGTAAAAATGGGAAATATGATGCTATTGTTTACTTTGATGGAAGTGATTATAATAAAGAAGAAGTTAAAAGCATAATAGCAACACTAAATAAAGCAAATGGAAGAATAAAAAGTGATGTTCTAGCAAGTACAGGTTGGTATAAATGCCCAAACTTTAAGTTTGAACTTGATACTTCACTAGATAAATCTAAACATATAGAAGATCTATTTGCAAAAATCAAAAAAGATAAAATGAAAAGTGATAAAGAATGAATTTAGAAGAACAAATTAAACTAATAGTTGAAAATAGTGGTCTTAAACTTTATGATATTATTACAACAAAAGAGCATGATAGAAATATTTTTAGAGTTGTTGTAACATCAAAAGATGGGGTAAATTTAGATAAGTGTGCAGAAATTTCAAGACTTATATCTCCACTATTAGATATTGATGAACCTATGAATGGAGTTTATAATCTTGAAGTAAGTTCTCCTGGAATAGAAAGAAAATTAAAGAAAAAAGAGCATTTTATTGCTAGTATTGGAGAACTTATAAAAGTTAAAAATTTTGCAACAAAATCCTTTAAAGGTGAACTTTTAGATGCAGATAATGAAAAAATCACTATAAAGACAGAGATTGGTCAAGAAGAGATTACTTATGATGATATTTTAAGTGCTGCAACATATTTTGAGTGGTAAAGAGTAACTTTTTATGAAAATTGATGATAATTTCTATATGAAATTAGCCATTGATGAGGCTTGGAAATATCAACTTTTAACTTATCCAAATCCTGCTGTTGGATGTGTAATTGTGAAAAATGGAAAACTTCTAGCAATAGAAGCCCATAAAGAAGCAGGAACTCCACATGCTGAAATAAACGCTCTTAAAACAGCTTTTTTAACTCAAGATTCAAACTCTCTTTTAAAAGTAAAAAATAGTAGTCATGAAATTCATGAATATTTAACTAAACATCATAATAACTTTTTTAACGATTGTGATATTTATACAACTTTAGAACCTTGTAATCATGAAGGAAAAACTCCATCTTGTGCAAAACTTTTATCAGTTCTAAAACCTAAAAGAGTCATTATTGGTTCATTTGATACAAATAAAATTGCAAGTGGTGGAATAAAAACTCTACAAGCTAGTAATATAAATGTTGTTACAAAAGTTTTAGAAAAAGAGTGTGAGAATCTTCTACTTCCATTTAACTCTTGGCAAAGTAAAACGTGTATATTTTTTAAAATGGCACAAACCATAAATGGGGCGATAGATGGTAAAATAAGTAGTCAAAGAGCAAAACTTTATGTACATACACTAAGAGATAAGATAGATTTACTTATTATTGGTGGAAACAGTGTAAGAGTAGATAAACCAATACTTAATACTAGATATGTAAAAGGGAAAGAACCAGATATTTTTATATATAGTAGAAGTAAGGTTTTCTCACCAAATATACCACTATTTTCTGTTCCAAATAGAAAAGTTATTATAAGTGATGATCTCTTTAAAATCTTAAACTATAAATTTGTAATGGTTGAAGGAGTTTATAATCTTCTTAATATCTTGAAAGATAAAATTGATTTTTTTATATTAATAATATCTCCAAAAATTAGAACTGGAATAAATGCTTTAAATAGTTTAGATATTGATTTTGAGATACTTCACGAAAACTATTTAGGAGATGAAAAAATAGTTTTTTTAAAAAGAAAAATAGCTAAATAAACTATTTTTCTTGTTTTTCTTGGTTAAAATCTAAATTGAACTCTATTTCAATAATATTCTCTTTTTTTATCATATTTATTGGATAATTTATGTTTATTGAATAAAGCTCACTATTTAAATTCTCAATTAAAGTAAAAAACTCTTTTGGCTCTTTTACTAAAATATTGACAATATAGTTATATTGTAAAAAATCCTTTTGTTGTTCACCTAAATATCTAATAATTGCATTTTCTGGTAAAAATATCTTAAGTTGTTCTAAAACTCTCTCATTTGACATCATCTCATCATTTAAATACTCTTTATCAAAGTTTCTATAATTTGTATTAAAATTTTTAAAATCTTTTGCTAAAACAAGGGCTTTAAAATCTTGTTTTTTACCTTTTTCTACACTTTCTACTTTACTATTTTCAAATACTGATATTAATAAAGGTCTCATTAAAGCCAAATTCTCTTCATCTTTTGAAAATAGTTCCATTTCAAGGCTATTTTTATTTAATTTAAATCTATCTATTGAAATACCATCTGCAATTGTATTAAATATTGCTTTTATCTCTTTTTCTATTCTATCATTTAAATTAACATGATCAGGAAGTAACAAAGAGTTATTTGTAGCTATAAAATCCTCTTGTTTAGTAGAAAATTTCTCTTTTAATACTTCAATATCGAGAAGTGTATAAAACTTATATAAACCAGCAATTAAAACTATTAAAAAAATTATGAAATATAGATATTTAAAATCTCGTTTTTTTCGTTTTTTTCTTGGACTTATAAAACTTTTTTGATTTCTTATATCTTTTGCTAATTCAAAAATCTCTTCATCAATATTTATTGGAAGATAATCAACTTTTAAAAATAGTTCTGTTGAGAGTTTTTCTATATCACTACTATCTAACTGTTTTAGGCTATATAAAAGTGTTACTTTCTCTACAAATGTATTTTTATGATTAGAGTAAAAATCACTTAAGCAATTTTGTATTATTGTATTTAGTTCAAAATAGTAAATTTCATTAAAGAGTTTTTGTGCTTCTAAATCATCTTCATAAAAATGTGTACCTTTTACAGATTGATATGTGGGTAAATCCATAATTTTATTATCTATAATAATTCCAGCACTATTTAAAATTAAAATATATGCTTTATCATTATAAATTAAAGCTAAAAACTCATTTCTACAAATATTCTTTTCAACATATAAATTCATTATATGAAAAGCTGAATATATAAAGTCTATTCCCGTTTTTACAAAGAAATTTTTTGTCTCAAAAAGTGTTGTTTTCAAAACTGCAATATCATATTCAAGATTAAATTTTGCAATTTCACAATCTTTTATTTTACTTGATAACTCTTTTGGAACTAAAGATGTTGTATCACTCAAAAGTAAAGTTGAAATATATGTAAAATCTGTATCTTCTTGAGAGCTATTTAATTTTTGTGCAATATCTGCAGGTAAAATATCATCTTCACAAATAAAATTTGAGCTATTTGTCTCTAAAATTAGATTATTACTAAATTTTCTATGATCAATTTTTAGTTGATTATCATTTTTCAAAACATTTATATATAAAGACTCTTTTTTAAACATTTTTTCCTACTTTATTGTGTGGACTAACATTTTATCTTTTATCAAAGTTTTTGCCTCTTCCAAATCAATATCTTGAACACTAAATGGCTCACTAATATAAAAATCTATTTTACCAAAAGGTTTTGGAAGTATAAATTTATCCCAAGATTTAAACTGCCAATATTTTGTTGGAACTGAATTAAAACATCTAATATTTTTACCACTCTTTTGTGCAATTACAACTATCCCATCTGCGATACTATGTCGTGGACCTCTTGGACCATCTGGAGTTATCGCAATATCATTTCCAGTTTTTAGCTCTTTTAAAGCATTTATTAAAACTTTTGTAGCACCTTTAGAACTAGAGCCTCTAATTGCCCCAATTTTAAACATAGAAGCTAATTTAGTAATAGTCTCACCATCTCTATTTTCACTAACCATTGCTTTTACAATACCTCTATCTCTAAAAGTATGATAATTAAAGATTTGAGAAAGTAAATCTCCATGCCACATACAAACTATAAAAGGCTCTTTGTCATTATTTCTTGGGTGATGATAAACTTTTTTATTTGTCATATATATAAATTTTACAACAAAGTATAAAAAATATGGTGCAAAATTTCTTTTAAATTTTTTCCACATTAGCTATTTACCACTTCACCTTTTAAAGAGGTTCTTGTAACTTCTGTAATTTTAACATCAACAAATTTTCCTAAAAGTTCATCACTCCCTTTTGTAAAAACTAGAAAATAGTTATCTGTATATCCACTTACTTCACCATTTGGTTTTAAACTCTCTATTAAAACATTTACAGTTTTTCCAAGCATTGATGGCATACTATCCTCTAAATATTTTTTATGAAGTTCTATAAGTTCTGTTAATCTTGCACTTCCAATCTCATCATCTATCTCTTGATCTTTTAACTCTAAAGCTTTAGTTCCTGGTCTAGCAGAGTATTTAAAATTAAAAATCTGGTCAAATTTTACTTTATTTACAACATCTAAAGTATCTAAAAAATCTTCATTAGTTTCTCCAGGGAAAGCTACAATAATATCTGTTGTAATTCTTAAATCTGGAATCAACTCTCTCATTTTTGTTGCTCTATTTAAAAACCACTCTTTTGTATATCCTCTTTTCATAGCTTTTAAAATTTTTGTTGATCCACTTTGAAGTGGCATATGTATACATTTTGAGATTTTAGGATTTCTTGCAAACTCTTCTATAAACTCATCATCCATATGTAATGGATGAGGAGAAGTAAACCTTATTCTTTTAAGCCCTTCTATTTTTGAAACATCTTGAAGAAGTTTAGTAAAACTATATTTCTCTCTTTTATCACTAAATCTTTTCCCATAAGAGTTTACATTTTGTCCTAAAAGTGCAACTTCAACTGCTCCATTATCAACTGCTTTTTGTACTTGAGAAACTATCATCTCTGGTGGAATTGAAATCTCTTCCCCTCTTGTACTTGGAACTATGCAATATGTACACTCTTTATCACAACCAACAGAGATATTAACACTTGTTCTAAAACTATTATTTTTTGCTATTGCAAACTCATATTGTGAATCATCATTTGAAATTGACACTTCAACAGAACCTTTTACATCAACAACATCTTTAATTTTTGAGATATTTCTAGCTCCTAAAACAAAATCTACATATGGTGCTCTTTTTATAATATCTTTTCCTAAATGAGAAGCTGTACAACCACAAACTCCAATTTTTGCACCATCTTTTTTCTTTTTATTAAATTGTCCAATTTCAGAAAATAGTTTTTGTACAGGTTTCTCTCTAACAGAACAAGTATTAATAATAATTAAATCTGCATCTTCAATGTTTTGTGTAGCTGTATAACCTTTATGTTTTTCTAGCTCTGCTTGAATATGTTTACTATCAGTGTCATTCATTTGACACCCTAATGTTTGTATAAATAATTTTTTACTCATAAACTTTCTAACACTTGAATTTTAAAGTGCATGAACCTCATACATATACTCATCATCAGCTAAACCATATTTTATCTCTCTAAAATAGACATTAAATCCATCTTTTTCTAAAGTATCAACTAAAGCCATCATATCTTTGTGAGAGTTATCTCTATCAAAATAGAATATTTTTTGTTTATCTTTTACTAAATCCTCTTTTATTTTCTCTAATTGAGCCTTTTTTGGCTTCTCATTTAACTCTTTTCTTGCAAATAATAATTCCATTTATTAAACCTTTTTTTTGATAATTAATCATACATTTTATTTAAAAATTGCTTTAATTTCTATAAAAGGCAACTTTAGATAAAATCCCTATCTACACTTACATTGAAAATCAGAATTTTACATTTCAATGTCAAAAGACTAAGGATAATTATGGATAAAATAATAGATATTTTAGATTCAATTGCCTATGAAAAAGGTTTAAAAATTGATGATGTTGAAAATGCACTAAAAGAGGCTTTAATTAAAACTGCACAAAAGATGGTAGACCATACTTTAATTTTTGATGCAAAAATTGATAGAACAAATAAAAAATTAGTTCTTCTTCAAAAAATAGAAGTTATAGCAGATGAAGATAGAAGACTTTTTGGTGATTCTAAAGATGAAGATGGAAATACAATAAATAGCGAAAATTATATTAGTATAGATGCTGCAAAAGATATAAACAAAGATTTAGAAATTGGTGATTTTTTAAGTTATGAATTAGAGTTTGAAAACATGGGAAGAAATGCAGCGACTATTCTTTCAAGTAATTTTGAATTTAGACTTCAAAGATTTGTGGAAGAGAATATTCTTTCAAAATATAAAGAGAAAATTGGGAAAACTGTATCTGGAGTTGTTTCAAGAGTTGATAAAAATGAAAGCACTTTTATTGAAATTGGTGAAATTAAAGGAGTTCTATTACGAAAGAATAGAATTAAAGGTGAGAAATTTAAAATTGGAGATACTTTAAAAGCAGTTGTAAAAGGCGTTAATATTGATAAAAATTTAGGGCTTATTGTAGAATTATCAAGAACAAGCCCAAAATTCTTAGAAAATTTACTTGCACTTGAAGTTCCAGAGCTTAAAGATGGAAAAATAACTATTGAAGCAAGTGCTAGAATTCCAGGTACTAGATCTAAAATTGCATTATCAACAACAAATGAGCAAATAGATCCAATTGGAGCCATTGTTGGAGTAAAAGGTGTTAGAATAAATGCTGTTTCTTCACAACTTAATAAAGAAAGCATAGATTGTATTGAGTTTTCAACTATTCCTGAAATGTTTGTAGCAAGAGCATTAAGTCCTGCTTTAGTAAATAGTGTAAAAATAGATATTGAGCCAAAAAATGGGGAAAAAGGGAAAGCTATTGTTACAATAAATAGTGATCAAAAATCAAAAGCAATAGGGAAAGATGGTTTAAATATTAGATTAGCATCAATGCTTACAAAATATGAAATTGAATTAATTGAAGTTGCTACATCTTCACAAAGTATCTCAACACTTGATAAACAAAATAGTGAAAATGAAGAAAAAACAATGGATACATCAACTCTTGAGGCACTATTTAAATAATATGAAAAAGATATATTTTTATGATTCATCAAAAAAATCTAAAGTAGAGTTTATCTCTTTAGTTGAGAATAAAGTAAAAATTTATGTATGTGGACCAACTGTTTATGACAACTCTCATTTAGGACATGCTAGAAGTGCAATTGCTTTTGATTTATTACATAGAGTTTTAAAAGCAAATGGATATGAGGTAATTTTTGCAAAAAATTTTACTGATATTGATGATAAAATTATTAAAAAGATGAAAGAAGAGAATAAATCTTTAGAAGAGATTACAAATTTTTATATAAAAACTTATAAAAATGATATGGAAACTCTAAATATTTTACCAAATAGTATTGAACCAAAAGCAACTGCTAATCTTGAAGCTATGCAAGAGATGATAGAGGATTTACTAAAAAAAGATATTGCATATAAAACAGAAGATAGTGTATATTTTGATGTATCAAAAGATAATTTATACGGTTCTTTATCAAATCAAGCAAGTGATGAAAAATCCATAGCAAGAGTTGAAATAAACAAAGAAAAAAGAAATAGTTCAGATTTCGCTCTTTGGAAATTTGAGAAAGAAAATGATGTATCATATATTACTAGTTTTGGAAGAGGACGACCAGGATGGCATATTGAATGTAGTGCAATGATTAAAAAACATTTAGCCTATACAAATTTACCATATCAAATAGATATTCATTGTGGTGGAGCTGATTTATTATTTCCACATCACGAAAATGAAGCTAGTCAAACAAGATGTTCTACTGGTCAAAACCTAGCAAAATACTGGATGCACAACGGTTTTGTAAATATAAATGGTGAAAAGATGAGTAAATCTTTAGGAAACTCTTTTTTCTTAAAAGATGTCTTAAAATCTTATAGTGGAGAAGTTGTAAGATTCTATCTTTTAAGTACCTCATATAGAGCAAATATAAACTTCAATGAAGAAGATTTGATATCAGCTAAAAAAAGGCTTGATAAGCTTTATAGAGTTAAAAAAAGAGTTTATGGAAGTTCTAGTTCACTTGTAAATAAAAAATTTGAAGACTCTATTTTAGAAGCTTTAAATGATGATTTAAATACCTCTTTAGCTCTATCTATTATTGATGAATTTATAAATATTTCAAACGATGCTTTAGATAAAAATCCAAAAGATAAAGCTCAAAAACAAGAGATATTTGCAAATATTGAATTTATTGAAAAAACACTAGGTTTTGGTGGAAGTGATGCTTACTCATATTTTCAGTTTGGAATAGATGAAATAAGTAAAAGTAAAATTGAAGAGCTTATTTTACAACGAACTGAAGCTAAAAAGAATAAAGATTTCACAAAAGCAGATAAAATAAGAGATGAGTTATCAGCAATGAATATTTCTATTATGGATACACCTTCTGGAGTTGTTTGGGAAAAATTATAAATTTTCTTCAAACTCCTCTAAAAGTTTTGGCATCATCTTGGCAATTTCTTTAAAATCATACTTAAAACTTTTTACTACTACTTTATATAAATCATGATTTTTATACTTTTTATGCCAATCTTTTTCTTTTGTTGCATATAAATTATAGTATTCAAAACGTAAACTTAAAGCAGTTTTTAATCTATTTTCCAATATTAAAGCCTATTTTCTAAATAAAAAAAGGGAAGAAGATAAAACCTTCTCCCCTTAGATTTTTATAATTTAATATTATAAGAATGTTCTTGCGTATGCTGTATCAGAAACATTTTGAGTATCAACAACATAAGGAACTAATGCCATATGTCTAGCTCTTTTAATTGCTTTTTCTACCATTTCTTGAGCATTTTTAGAATTTCCAGTAAGTCTTCTAGGCATAATTTTACCTCTTTCACTCATAGAAATTTTTAATAACTCAGTATTCTTATAATCAATAAAATCAACTTTCATTTCAGTATATTTACAAGATTTTTTTCCGTATTTTCTTCTTTCTGCCATTTTTTATCCTTTTTCCTAAAACGGTATTTCATCGTCTTCGATATCAATTTCAGGCACTTTTTGTTCAAATTTTTGTTTTTGTGAACTAGTACCACCAAAATTATCATAAGAATTTTGATTGTTATATTGATTTTGTGGAGCCTGGTTATAGTTTTGGTTGTAAGAACCCGAATTAGGGTTATAGTTGCTACCACCTTCACTAGAACCTTTTGAATCTAACATTTTCATCTCATCAACTCTTAATGAGTGTCTGTTTCTTGTAGTTCCATCTTGTGCTGTCCACTGCTCAAAAACAAGTCTTCCTTCTACTAAAACTTTAGAACCTTTTTTTAAGTATTGATTAGCAATTTCGGCTGATCTTCCAAAAAAGTTTATATCCAAAAAGCAAACTTCTTCTTTTTGTTCACCTGTTTGTGATTTATACTTATATGAAGTAGCAATCGCACTTTTTGAAACAGCTGTTCCTGAAGGCAAGTATCTTAATTCGATATCCCTTGTTAGATTCCCAACCATAATTACTTTATTATACATATAAGGTCCCTTTTTTTAATTATTTAGAAGCTTTTTTTGTAGCCTCATCACTCATTTTTGTCCAAGAAGTAATCTCTTTTTTTGACTCAAATTTAATGAAAATAAATCTAATTAAATTTTCATTATTTCTATAATTTCTCTCAAGTTCAGCAATTGCTGCTGCTGGAGCTTTAAAATAGATTACATAATAGTAACCTCTTTTTTGCTTCTCAATTTCGTAAGCTAACTCTTTAATACCAATATTGTCTGTTGATACAATTTCTGCACCATTTTTTTCAAATAGAGCTTTAATTCCCTCTAATTGTGCAACTGTTTCTTCTTCAGTTAATGTAGGTTTTAAGATAAACATTGTTTCATAATGTTTTAATTTTGACATATATTCTCCTTATAGATTGTGCCGATTTTCTTTACATTTCCCATTTCATCAGCAAGGATTTATTTTTTGTAAAGTGCAGGATTTTATCTAAATAAAACTATGAATTTTCTTAAACTTGCCTGTAAGTATAAATTTATATTATCAATTTTCTCTGTTTTAAGCTCTAATTCTAAACTTAAAAGATAATTTAAAATCCTCTCAAAATCTTGTGGTTTTCTATTTATTGCTAATTTAGATTTTTTTTCCCAAATATTCTTTGGTGGAATATAACCTAAAATATCTTTTGGATTTACTTGCCCAAAGTTTCTAGCATAAGAGCTAATCATAAAAAGTTGTTGAACAAAAGATGTAATTTGATTTAAAATAAAAATCTCATTTATTCCCTCTTCTAAGATTCTACTTAAATCTTCACTTATATCTTTTCCACTTAATAAATCGTGTAAAAAATCTTCAAAATTTACACTAGCCATTCCAAAACAGTTTGCATCAACTACATTTATAGTAATTAATTCATCTAAAACAGCTAATTTTTTTAAATCATTTACACAAAGAGCTAAATCCATTTTATGCATAAAGAAAAGATGGCTTAAAGCATTTAGTTCATATTTTATAGCCAAATTTTTCGCTTCAAACTCTAAAAAATTGATAGCTTCATTGTCATTTGGCTGGAAAAATCTCACAAAAACAGATTTTGTTTTTTCTGAAAAACTACTCTCCATAGTTTTAAAATCAGCATCTCCTAAACATGCAATTACAAGATAGCTATTTGGATTGGTATTACAAGCTTCAATTAAAGAATCAAGCTCTTTTTTTGGAATTTTTTTATCTATTTTTATTAATAATATATTACTATTTGAAAAAAGTGAAGATTGAAGAAGCTTATTTTTTGCATTTTTAAAATCATACTCATCAAAATATAATTTTTCTATATCATCACCTTGCGCCAAAACTCTAGCAATATCTAAGGCATATCTCTCAATTAAATAGATACTTTGACCATAAAACATATAAGATTTGTAAATTTTATTTTGTCTTAAACAATTATCGAATTCATTTTTATACATAATAAAATAATACCCTAAGTTTACTTTTATTATAATTTTTTCAACTTAACAAAAAAAGGGGTTTATATGTACAAAATTGTTCTACCTATTTTAGGTTTTGAAGGGGCTAAAAATCTTTCTATAGAAAAAATTGATGAGTTCTTCTCATTTTTAGTTTTAGAAGATAAAACAAAAATAGCAGTTGTAAATATTAATGTTTTAAATAAAGTAACTTTTGATTTTGAAATAGATGAAAAAACTCTTTCAGAATTAAAAATTAAATCAAAAGATGATTTTGAAACTTATTTTGTAGTTGTATCTCAAGATCCTGTTGAATACTCGATTATAAACTTAGTTGCACCAATTTTTATAAATAAAAAAGAGAAATTAATTGGTCAATATGTAACAAACGAGAAAGTCGATCCTTTTTTTGCCTCAATTGATAAGTGTTCTACACTATAGTAGCCACTATCAATTTTGTTGCTAAACAACTAGAAACTATTTTCACTTTATATTTTGAAAATAGTTTCTGTCCCTTATAATTTTCAATTACTACTTTTAAACCAACCATTTTATCATAACAAACCGCTTTCCCTTTTTCTATATCAACAATTTTTACTTTAATCTCATTCCCTATATTATCTTTAGCCCATCTTGCATATTTTCTATCTTCAAAATCCCAAACTAATTTATCTATTTTTCTCTCTTGCTCTGAAATATGAGTACAAATATCATCAAGATTTTTAGGTAATTTTTTACTCTTTAAAATACGATGTAATACTAAATCCGAATATCTTCTAATAGGACTTGTAAAGTGAGAATAAGAGCTAAAGCCCAAACCAAAATGGCCTAAATTTTTTGAACTATATTTTGCTTGAGTTAGACTTTGAATAATAAGCTCATCAACTTCATCTCTTAAAAAAAGTTTACTTGCCTCTTCTTGAATATGAGTAAGTGTCTGATGAACATTATCTTTTAATTTTGCTTTTACTCCTAAAATATTTACATCATCAATTAATTTTGATAAAGCTTTAAAATTTGGCTCTTCATGAATTCTAAAAATACCTAAAGTTCCAACTTTTTTGCTAGCTTCAATATTTGCCATTAGCATACACTCTTCTATCAACTGATGAGAAGCTGTTGATTTTTCAACCTCTATATTTTCAAGTAAATCATTTTTTAACTTTAATCTATTCTCTTGAGTTCTAAAGTCATAACCTTTTTGTAACCTATTTTCTCTAAACTTTTTCGTAACTTTATAAAGTGGTAACAAATAATCAAAAATTCTTTTTTCATTATTATTGTACAAATCAAGTTTTCCTTCTAAAACCCTATCAATTCTTCCATAAGAGAAATTTCTATGATTTCTTATAATTGCAGTAAATAATTCACTACTTTCGACTTTTAATTTTTTCAAATCAAGTTTTAGTTTAAAAACATAAGCATATCTATCAACATTTTCTTTTAGTGAACATAAATTCTCACTTAAAATATTTGGAAGCATTGGTAAAGTTCTACTTGGTAAATAAATAGTTGAAGATTTTTTAAAAGCTAATTGGTCTAATTCACTATCCTCTTTTACAAAGTAGGATACATCAGCAATTGCTACAAAAAGAGTTCTATTCTCTTCATCAAAATATATTGCATCATCATGATCTTTTGCACTATTTGGATCAATTGTACAAAATGGTAAATCTCTTAAATCAACTCTTACTTTTTCATCTTCTATAAACTTATCAGCTTCTACTTTTTGTTTATCTCTATAAAGTTCTTCATAGATATATAAACTAATAAATTCATCTATTTTTGCTTCATCTAAATTTCCAATAAACTCTAGTTCTTTAAACTCTTTATTATCTATTAGTAAAACATCTCCATCTTTATAGTTTTTTATATTTTTACTATTTAGTTCTATATTCTCTTTTAATGTAAAAAATGAACCATCTTTTACATAAACTAAAATCTCAACTTTTTTACCATCTAAAATTTTTACTATTTTTGCCTTTATTTTACTTCTTGGATTAAAAACTCTTTTTGCCAAAACTAAGTCTTTATTAAAAGCCCCATTTAAAGACTCTAATTCAAGTTTTATATTTTTTATTGGATTTACTAAATCTTCTAAAATAGCAAAATTCTTTTCTATTTTTAAAACTCCTATTTTATACTTTGAGTTTATCTCATAATCTTCAATATTTTTTATGATAATTTCATCTTTTATATAACTTTCTATAATATTTTTCTCTTCTTGTGAAAACTCAAATATCTTTTTTTCAATTTTTGTAAATATCTCTTTTAGCAAATTTTATCCTTATTATTTGCATCATTATATAGTTTTTCTTTTAAATCTAATATTTAGTTTGATTTTTGTATAATCTTGCTAAATTTTTAAAAAAATAGAGGGTAGATAAATGGCAATAAATGTATTCTATGACAAAGATTGTAATATAGAGTTAATCAAATCAAAAAAAGTTGCAATGATTGGTTTTGGTTCACAAGGACACGCACACGCTGAAAACTTAAGAGATTCTGGAGTTGAAGTTGTTGTTGGTTTAAGAAAAGATGGATCTTCTTGGAAAAAAGCTGAAGCAAAAGGATTTAAAGTTTTAACAGTAGCTGAAGCTACAAAAATTGCTGATGTTGTTATGATACTTTTACCAGATGAAAATCAAGCTGATATTTATGCAAATGAAATCAAACCAAACTTAAAAGCTGGTGCTTATTTAGCATTTGGACATGGATTTAACATTCACTATAAAAGAATTATTCCTTGCAAAAATACAAATGTTATGATGATTGCTCCAAAAGCTCCAGGACATACTGTAAGAAGTGAATTTACAAAAGGTGGAGGAATTCCAGATTTAATTGCAGTTCATCAAGATGCTTCTGGTGATACAAAACAAGTTGCTTTAGCATATGCAAGTGCAATTGGTGGAGGAAGAACTGGAATTATTGAAACAACTTTCAAAGATGAGACTGAAACAGATTTATTTGGAGAGCAAGCTGTACTTTGTGGTGGAGCTACTGCATTAGTTCAAGCTGGATTTGAAGTATTAACAGAAGCTGGATATGAACCTGAAATGGCATATTTTGAATGTTTACATGAATTAAAGTTAATCGTTGATTTAATGTATGAAGGTGGAATTGCTGATATGAGATACTCTATTTCAAATACAGCTGAATATGGAGATTATGTATCTGGACCTAGAGTTATTAATGATGAATCTAAAAAAGCTATGAGACAAATCTTAAAAGAGATTCAAAATGGTGTATTTGCAAAAGACTTTATTTTAGAAGGTCAAGCTGGATACCCAAGAATGAATGCTGAAAGAGCAAATACTAGAGCTTCATTATTAGAACAAACTGGTGTTAAATTAAGAAATATGATGCCATGGATTGCTTCTAAAAAAATAGTAAATCAAGAGACAAACTAAAAATATTTTAAGGAATTCTTTCCTTAAAATATTTAACTCCTCTTATGGCGAAAAAAAGATCAAAACTAAAAACTAAAGTACGACAAGCTAAAAGAAAACTATCAAGAAAAAAATTATCTAAACTCTTTTTACTTCTTATTGCTTCCCTAATATTTATATCTATTGGTTCATATTTTATATTTTCAAATGAAAATGAACTTAATAAAATAGAAAAATCAAATTTGGAATCAAATAAAACATCTTCTATATATGAAGAGAAACAAACATTAAATGAGAAAAAGATTTTTGATGAATTAAAGATTTTTGAAAATAAAAAAATTGAAGAAAATATAATAAAATCTGAAGAAAAAACAAAAGATGAACATTTTGAAGAGACTAATTTTGAACTAGAAAAGAGCTATATAGAAGAGAATAAAGAGAATATAAATGAAAAAATTGTTCAAAAGATTGAAGAGATAAAAAAAATAAATGATGAAAAAACTACAAATAAATTAGAAACTAAAGAGAAAACTACTAAAAAAACAGAAGAAGAAAAAGAGCAAAAAACAAAAAAAACTGAAGTACCTAAAGCTAATGAAGAATCTATAATAAGTTCAAAAGATAAATATATTCATGATCCAAAGAAAAAACCAAAACTTGTAATTATCATTGATGATGTAAGCACTCAAAAACAAAAAGAGAGTATTTTAAATGTTGGATATCCAATAACTATGGCTTTTTTACCTCCAACCCCAAATCATCCAAACTCTGCACAAATTGCAAAAGATATACCATTTCATATGATACATTTCCCAATGCAAGCTTCAAGTGCATTTAAAGGTCCAGAACTTGATACTTTAAAAATAACTGACTCTTATGAGAAAATTGAAGCAAGAGTAAAACAATTACGAGAGTGGTATCCAAAAGCAGTATATACAAATAATCATACAGGTTCAGTATTTACCGAAAATGATGAAGCAATGGCAAAACTATATAAAGCATTAGATAAATATAACTTTATCTTTGTAGATAGTAGAACTAGCCCAAAATCACTAGCAAAAAAATACTCTGTAAAATACAATATGCCTTATATTGTAAGAAACACTTTTTTAGATAATACAAAAGAGTATTCAGCCATTCAAAATCAATTAAAAGATGCTATTAGAATAGCAAAAAAACAAGGCTATGCTATTGCTATTGGTCATCCTTATGATATTACTATAAAAGTTTTAAAAGAGTCAAAACATCTTTTAAATGAAGTTGAACCCGTACTCTTAAATAAACTTCCTTATTTATAAAAAAACTAGTATAATAATTTAAGTTATTTTATTAGGCTTTTAAATGATTAAAAAAATTGACTTTGAAATTCCTTATCTAAATCTTATGAAAAAATACCCTAATGAACTTTTTTACATGGGAAATTTAGAACTTCTAAAAAAAAGAAAGATTGGAATAGTTGGCAGTCGTACTCCTTCTCAATATTCTGCTATTGTAACTCAAAAAATTGCAAATTTATTATCACAATTGGGAAATGTTATAGTAAGTGGTGGAGCAGTAGGAGTAGATACAATAGCCCATAAATCTGCTACTCCGTCTAAGACCATTATGATAAGTGGTACGGGACTTGATATTCGCTATCCAGCTATAAATAAAAGATTAATTCAAGATATAGAACAACAAGGTTTAGTTTTAAGCCAATTTCCTATAAATACCCCTTCCCTACCTAGAAACTTTGCTATAAGAAATGAGCTTATAGTTGCACTAAGTGATATTTTAATAGTTACCTATGCAGATATAAAATCTGGAAGTATGAGAAGCCTAGAATATGCACTTAAAATGAATAAAGAGATATATGTCCTACCACATAGAATTGGGGAGAGTGAAGCTACAAATCAACTCTTAGCAAAAGGTTTGGTAAAAGCAATTTATGATATTAATCAGTTTATATCACAGTTTGGAAATACTATTCAAGAAGATATCAAAGATGAGTTTTTAGAGTATTGCAAAATCAATCCACCATATAATGAAGCTGTTTTTAAATATGGAGATAAAGTTTTTGAATATGAGTTATTGGGTAAAATTGAGATACAAAATGGGAAAGTAATTATAAAATAACATCTCCCTTTAATCTTTGTATTTTAATATCTCAATTGATAAGTAATATCTCCTGCACCAACTCCTAAAAATATACCATCTTCATAAGTTTTTATGATTTTATCATCTTTAATTAACTCTATTTTTCCTTTATAAGATACTATTCTATCCGCAAAAATTGGATTATAACTAGCAAACTCTTTTTCAAAATCTATATCTATTTTTTTCTCACCTGCAACTGTCCAAAGTGGTAAAATAATAAGCTCATCACATCTTCTAAAACACTTTTTAAACCCTTCAAGATTATCTGAAGTTCTTGAATATTTATGTGGTTGCCAAAGAACTATTCTATTATTAAAATTTGTAAGATTGTCATATAACTCAATTGATTTCATAGTTGCTTCTATCTCTGTTGGATGATGTGCATAATCATCAATTACAACAAATTTCTCATTTGATTGAACTATATCAAATCTCTTTTTTATTCCTTTATAGTTTAAAAGATTTTTTCTAATAGTTTCTATATCAAGTTCATTTAAAGCTGCAAGTATTGCTAAAGAAGCATTTGTAGCTATATGAAAACCAAATCCCCAAACTTCAAAAGTTCCAAAATCTTTTAAATCAAATTTTGTACAAGGCTCACCATTTTTAGTTGTATAACAAAGGTTCTTTATATCTTTTGATGGGTAAAGATAAGTTGCATCTTCTATTTTTAGTTTAGCAATATCTTTATCTTCAGCATTTACAACTCTTTTTTTTGCCAAGCTTAAAAAAGTTTCATAAGATTCATAAAATTTATCATAATCATAGTGATAATACTCCATATGCTCAGGTTCAGCATTTGTAACTATTGCACAATATGGATTTGAAAGTAAAAAAGAGGCATCAGACTCATCTGCTTCAAAAGCAACAATATCATTTACATATCTAAAATTTGAACCAAACTCTTTAGATATTGCTCCTATTAAAGCACTACTTTCTAAAATAGTTGCCAAGATGGCTGTTGTTGTAGATTTTCCATGAGCTCCAGCTACACAATAGTTTTTCTTATCTCCTAAAATTATTGGTAAAGCCTCTTTTCTTGAAAGAGTTCTTATTTGTTTAAGTCTAGCTTCTATTAATTCTGGATTTTCATCTGTAACTGCAGCTGAGTAAATAACTAAATCTAAATCATCACTTATATTCTTTGATTCTTGTGGACAAGATACTTTTATTCCCTCTTTTTCTAAATCTTTTGTAATTGAAGAGCTTTTCATATCACTCCCACTTACACTATGTCCATCAAAATTCAAAAATCTAGCTAAGGCTGAAAGCCCAATTCCTCCAATTCCTATAAAATGAACTCTCACTACTTTCTCTCCATTATTAAATGTTGTAAACTTTTATACTCTTCTTCTAAAATATTCTGATTATCTTTTAAAAAATCTTTAGTATTAAAATTGAAATTTATCAAAAAGTAACCATATTTCTCATCATTACTAACAGCTTCTAAATCAACAAAGCCATCATAAAACTCATCAAAACTCATATCTTTATTTAAAAATATAAGCTTACAATTTATTGCATCTTTCAAAGCTTCATCATCTATAATATTTGCAATTACAAAAAATAGCTCTTTTGCTCCAGATATATTTTCATTTGTCCATTTCTCTATAGAATGTTCATACAAAGCTCTTATGTAAAAAATATTTGGTTCATTTAAATCAAGTCTCTCTTTTTTACTTAAAAGTTTTTCAACACTTAAAAATGCTAATTTCAAAATCTCTTCATACAAAGAGTTTATTTTCTCTTCATCTAAATCTAAAACCAACATGGAATCAAGAGTTTCATACATTAAAGCAATATTTTTCTCTTTTATTGAATTAACTCTTGCCTCTTCTAAATATTTTAGAAATTCAGGATTTGTTCTTGCTTCATCAAGCTCATTTGGTGTCATTTGTTTCCTTTTTTAATCTTCAGATACTGGAATTAATATTTGATTAAATTTATCCATATCAAAAGAGATTAAATCACTATTTGTATAAAAAAACTTAATAAAAAATCTTTTTCTAAACATTTTTTCTTTTAAAGGGAGTATTTGAAGCATATCTTTTTGTTTTTTGAGCTCTCTTATTGGATTTTCATCTCCTTGAATAATCTCAAGTTTTTCATTAAATATTTTTGCCAAACTCTCAAAATGGTCAAGTAATCTTACTTGATTATCTTTTTCTCCAATAGGATCAAAATCAAAAATTTTTGTTTTTATTTTAAGCTGAGTTGCAACATCAAAAACTATTGGAGATATTTGCTCATAACTTCCGCTCTCATTTAAAACAACTCCAACATTTTTTACAGCTCTTAAACTCTCTTTTCCAAATTTAAATATTGGGATTTTAAGTTCTAAAATATGTTTTATTCCCTCTTTATCTTTAAACATAGAGAGTGTTAACATCAATAAACCAATATTATATTTTCTACTATCCTCTTTAATTATCTCTTTAAAACCTTTATTTGCATAATCAATTTGTAAAATAATAGTAGGGAAATGTTTAACCTCCTCTTTTATCATATTCATTATGGAAACAGTTGTTGGTCTTGTTATTTTTATAATTAATAGAGAATTTTTAAGCTTATTATTTAAAAATTTAGCCTCATCAATAGCTTTTTTTACACTCTTTTCATTCTCAAAATAAAGATCTAAATATAGATAGATTTTACTTCCAAATGGCATAGGAAATTGACCTTGTGTTTTACCTATAACACTATAAATATTCATTAATACTGCAGGTTTTCCAATAACCAAAATAATATCATTTGGTTTTAAAACTAAAGTTGGTTTTAAATCTAGCATTTTTTGGTTTCTATAAATCCCAAAAATTCTCCACTGTTTTTGCTCAATTGAAGCTATTGACCTATAAGCATAAGAACTTCCAAAAGGAACTCTTATCTCCATAATTTCACCTTGTTTAAGCCCAATATTTTGTGCTAAAACTGGTACATTTGGTAATCTTTCAACCATTCCATTTGCTAAAACTTCAATCCCTTTATATATATTTAGAAATGAATCATTTAGCTTTATCCCCCAATAATCTAAAATTGTAATTTGAAGGTTTTTTTTATAATCTCTTATATTTTTAATAACACTAAGCATCTCATCTTTTGAATTAAGAGCCATCAAAACTTCACTATGAATATTTTTTGCTAAAACCATAGCCAATTTTGAATTTGAAGTTGGGTCAAACTTATAAAAGGTAAAATTTGAAGGTTTTTGAATTGGCAAAATAACATCATTTAAATATACAACATCATAGTTATTATCGCCAGTATTTGACTCAACTATTCTTTGAAGTAACTTTTTTGCAACTATTCCATCAAGTATAATTAATATTTTTTTCATGGGCAAAATTATATCTTAAAAAGTTTAATAGTAGATTTTGGATAGAATCTATTTTTAATAAAAGTAGGATTGAAATCCACTTTCAAAAAAGGTTTATAAAATTTATGGAATTTCAAATTAATGCAACTTCAAAAGGTGCAAGAGCCTGCACAATAAAAACAGCTCATAGCACAATTTTAACTCCCGTTTTTATGCCAGTTGGTACTCAAGGAACAGTAAAAGCTCTTGATGCAAAGGACATGCTTGAAATGGGTGCAAAAATCATTTTAGGAAATACTTATCATTTATATTTAAGACCTACTAGCAAGTTAATCAAAAAATTTGGTGGACTTCATGGTTTTTCAAAATTTCCAAACTCATTTTTAACTGATAGTGGTGGTTTTCAAGCATTTTCTTTAAGTGATAACTCAAAGCCAGATGAAAATGGAATAATGTTTAAATCACATATAGATGGAAGTCGTCACTACTTTACACCAAAAAGTGTTTTGGATACTCAATATGAGTTAAATAGCGATATTATGATGATACTAGATGATTTAGTAGCATTACCTAATTCTGATGAAAGAATTAAAAAATCAATCGAACGAACAACAAAATGGGCAAAAGAAGCAATAGATTACCATATAGAACAAAAAGCAAAAGGAGTAGGAATTCATCAAAATATTTTTGCAATTATTCAAGGTGGAACTTCTAAAGAGTTTAGAAAACTAAGTGCTGAACAACTTTGTGCTATGGAAGATTTTGATGGTTTTGCTATTGGTGGATTAAGTGTTGGTGAACCAAATCAAGATATGTATGATACAGTAGAGTGGACTACACAATTTATGCCCGAAAATAAACCAAGATATTTAATGGGAGTTGGAACACCAGAAGATTTAATAGAAAATATCGAACGAGGCGTTGATATGTTTGATTGTGTAATGCCTACAAGAAATGCAAGAAATGGTACACTTTTTACTAGCTTTGGAAGACTAAATATAAAAAAAGCTGAATTTAAAGAGGATAGTAAACCAATTGATGAGGAGTGTGAATGCTACACTTGTAAAAATTTTACAAGAGCATATTTAAATCACCTACTTCGTGCAGGAGAGATAACATATTTTAGATTAGCTTCTATCCATAATATTACTTACTATTTAAATTTAATGGGACAAGCAAGAGAGGCAATATTAGCTAATAATTGGGTAGAGTTTAAAAAAGAGTTTTATACAAAAAGAGGCAAATAAACTATTTTTTGATAAAATAAAAACCCAAAAAATTAAAAGATATTTAAAATAAGGAAAACAATGAATACAGTTGATGATAAATTACTAGCAAAACTAGAAAAGCTTTCAAGCTTAAAAATAGAAGATGAAAATAAAGAAAAAATCAAAAATGATATTTCACAAATGCTTGAGTTTGTAAACAACCTAAATGAAGTTGATGTTTCAAATGTTCAAGCAACTTTTAGCACTATTAGTGGAGGTACTCCTTTTAGAGAAGATATTGCAGTTTCTAGTAAAGAAATATCTGATGCTATTTTAAAAAATGCACCAAAAAGTGAAGATAACTACTTTGTAGTTCCAAAAATCATAGAGTAAGGTTTTAGGATGATTAAAGTTTATGGTATAAAAACTTGTGGAAGTGTAAAAAGTGCTTTAAAATTTTTCAAAGACCACAATATTGAAGTAGAGTTTGTAGATTTTAAAACTACAAAAATAGATTTAGAAACTATTGAAAAATGGTCACAAAAAGTTGATATCAATATACTTTTTAATAGTAAGGGTACAAAATATAAAACTATGAATTTAAAAGATTTAAATCTTGATAGTGGTGGTAAAAAAGAGTATTTAGCAAAAGAGCCAATGCTTTTTAAAAGACCTGTTATTGAGTTTGGGGATAAACTCATAGTTGCTTGGAATGAAGAAGAGTATAAGAAGATTTTTTTATAATCTTCCTATTCTTTAATATATTTCTTATATCATTGAGTAAGAAAAGTTAATTACCCTTCCTACTTTCTAGCCTCTTTTAGAGTATTTGCTATCATAAATGACAACTCTAAAGCTTGGTCAGCATTCAATCTTGGATCACATTGAGTGTGGTATCTACTTGCTAAATCACTTTGTGTAATAGCAGAAGATCTACTTCCTGTACACTCTGTTACATTTTGTCCTGTCATTTCAAGATGTATTCCACCTGCATAAGAACCTTGAGCCTTATGAATTTGGAAGAACTGTTTAACCTCTCCTAAAATTGCTTCAAAATCTCTAGTTTTATAACCATTATCTGCTTTTATAGTATTTCCATGCATTGGATCACTTGACCATAACACTTTTTTACCCTCTTTTTCAACTCTTGCTAAAAGTTTTGGGAAATGTTCTGCAATCTTTTCATTTCCCATTCGAACAATTAGATTTAATCTTCCAGCTTCATTTTGTGGGTTTAAAGCATCTATTAGTCTAATTAGTTCATCCTCTTTCATAGATGGTCCAACTTTACAACCAATAGGGTTTTTTATTCCCCTAAAATACTCAAGATGAGCTCCATCTAAATCTCTTGTTCTATCTCCTATCCAAAGCATATGAGCTGAACAGTTAAACCAATCACCTGTTATTGAATCTCTTCTAGTTAATGCCTCTTCATAGTTTAATAAAAGAGCTTCATGAGATGTAAACAGTGTAGTTTGATTTAATTGTGGAGTATTCTCACTTGTAATTCCACAAGCTCTCATAAATGCCAAACTTTGAGATATTTTATCTGCTAACTCTTCATATTTAGCACCCAAAGTATTATCTTTTACAAAGTCTAAATTCCATAAATGAACTTGATTTAAATCAGCCATTCCACCTCTTGAAAATGCTCTTAAAAGATTCATAGTTGCTGCACTTTGATTATATGCTTTTAAAAGTTTTTTTGCTTTTGGTTCTCTTGCATCATTTGTAAAATCCATATCATTTATAATATCTCCTCTATAAGAAGGAAGAGTTATTCCATTTATATCTTCAAAATCAGCACTTCTAGGCTTTGCAAATTGTCCAGCAACTCTTCCTACTTTTACAACAGGACAACCACCTGAAAAAGTAAGAACTACTGCCATTTGCATAATTACTTTAAATAAATCTTTTATATTTTGTGCATTAAAAGAGCTAAAACTCTCAGCACAATCTCCACCTTGAAGTAAAAAAGCCTCTCCATTTACAACATTTGCAAGTTGTTTTTTAAGATTTAGTGCTTCACCTGCAAAAATAAGTGGTGGATAAGAAGCTAACTCTTTTTCAACATTTTTTAAAATATCTAAATCATTATATGTTGGTTGCTGTTTTATTGGAAAATCTCTCCAACTACTTGGACTCCAGTTTTTCATTTTATCACCTTTCTTTATATTTTATCATTGGAAAAATTTTATCCAATATCTCTTAAAGTAAAATTAATGTTTTAATTTAGATAACAACTCTTTAAATGATATTTTAAATGCTTCAAGCCCATCACTTAAAAGTTTTTCATAAACTTCACTCATATTTATTCCATTTTGTTGAAGAAGAGTAAAATATTTATTACACTCATCTTCACTCATAATAGAGCTTTGCTCTTTTTTACCATCCCTTAACCAATCCTCAATAGTTCCAAGAGGTGCTGTATTTATTGAGTTTGGATAGATTAAATTATCTACATAATAACTAGGGCTTAATTCATTTCCTTTTACACCTGTACTTGCAAAAAGTGTTCTAATATTTTGATTCTCTAATTTATTTATCTCATGATAACATTTTGTAGCATTTACAATTCCTAATTTAGAAGTTTGTAACATCTTTGTACTAAAAGTTGTATCCATTAATCTATCAAATCTTGAAACAAAAATAGAGACAACTCCTTTTGTATCTTTATTTGAATCTTTTATTCCTTCATCAAGTGCCATAGCACATTTTTTTGCTTGATCAGGTGAAAAAATCAAAGTTGCATTTATATGAATTCCTCTTGAACTAAGCTCTCTCATTGCTATATATCCAGCTTCTGTAGCAGGGATTTTTATCATCACATTATCACAATTTAAACTTTTATAAATTCTAAGTCCCTCTTCAATAGTTCCTGCTGCATCATCACATAAAAGTGGATCAACTTCTATCGAAATAAATCCATCATTTGTATTAATTTTATGAAGTGGTTCTAAAAGAGTTGCTGCTCTTTTAATATCAGTTAAAGCTAACTCTTCATAAATTCTTTTTTGTTCATTTGCTTGAAGCATATCAAGTTGCTGTTTATATGCAACCGAACCTGTAATTGAAGCTTCAAAAATAGCTGGATTTGATGTAGCACCTTTAATTGTTCCATCATTTATAATCTCTTGAAATCTATTTTCTAAAAAATCTCTTTCAATAAAATCACACCAAATTGAGTAGTTTATATCTTCAAATAATCCCATTTCTAAGCCTTTATATGTTTTAAAATTTCTGTCAAATCTTTTGTATCTATTACGATATTTGCCTCTTTTTTAAGTACCTCTTTTGCACAAAAAGCAATTTTTGTATTAGCCTCAGCAAACATACTTAAATCATTTGCACCATCTCCACAAACTAAAGTATCCTCTTTTGAAACTTTTAAAAGATTTTGTAATCTTCTTATCATATCACCTTTTGAATAACCAAACATCATATCACCACCAACAAGACCTGTTAAAACTCCTTCTTTTTCATGTAAGATATTTGAAAAATCAGCATCAAGTCCTAGTTTTTCTTTAGCTGGACTTGTTCCCACTCTAAATCCACCACTAAAACAAACCACTTTATAATCCATTTTTTTCAATTCAGTTACAATCTCATAAGAACCTTTCATTAAAGGTAAATCTTTACAAATATCCACAACTTTTTTATAGGGCATTCCTTTTAGAAGTACTACTCTTTGGATTAATGATTCAAAAAAATCTAATCTTCCACTCATTGCTTCTTCGGTAATTTTTTTAACTTCATCACCTAAACCAAACTCTTGAGCTAATATATCAATTGTCTCTCCATCCATAAGTGTTGAATCAAAATCAAAAACTGCTAATTTCATAAATATCCTAAAACTTTAAATATTAAAAGGTATAATATTAGCTAAATTTAACTAAAATAGTTTAAAAGGAATATATTCTAAAATGTTTGAAACACTTATTTCTAAACTTCAAGAAGATAAATATTTAACTCTTGAAACAACACCTCAACACGAACCATCAATGCATAATATTATTGAAAAAATTAAGAAATTTAAAATTAATGAAAAAGTAGATGGTTTTACTTGTACAGATAACCCTTTGGCAAAACTAAAATACTCTTCACTTTTTGCAAGTTTAAAACTTCAACAAGAGTTTAAAAAACCTGTAATTGCGACAATGTCTATGAGAGATAGAAATAAAATATCTTTACAATCTGATTTACTTGGTGCAAATGATTTTGATATAAGAGCAATTTTGGCTTTAACTGGAGACCCAGCAAAAATGAGTGACCAACCAAATAGTAAAGGTGTTTTTGAAGCAAACTCTTTAATGCTTTTAAAAATGATTAAATCTTTTAATTATGGTATGGATTTTGCAGGACGACCTTTTAAAATAGAACCTAAACAGATTTTTCCATTCGCAGTTGTAAATGCCTATGCTAAAAGTTTTGGCTCTTTAGAAAAAAAGATGCATCTAAAAATCCAAAATGGTGCTGTTGGAGTTATCACTCAACCTGTTTTTGATATTGAAAATGTTAAAAAACTTCTTGAAAGCTTTGAAATTGCAAAAGAGGGTGTTGAAGGTGAGAAGAAAAAAGCTCAATTAATCTTAGGTCTATTCCCTATAACAAAACTTAGAACTGCTCTATTCTTATCTGCTCAAGTTCCAGGCATTCATGTACCTCAATTTTGGATTGATGAACTAGAACGTGCTCATAGTATTAGTGAGGATGAGGAGTATAAAGTTGGAATGCAATTAAGTAGAGATTTATTTAATGAAATAAATAAAATTCACCCAAAAATTCACCTAATGACTGCAAATAATAAATTTGAAGTTGCAAGTGAGATTATAGGTTGAAATTAGCTTCTATAGATATTGGTTTAAAAAGAATAGGAGTTGCTATTTGTCTTACAAGCGATATTGTAACTCCTCAAAATGCAATTATAAGAAAAAATAGAAACCAAGCAGCCCTAGATGTAAATACTTTTTTAAAAGAGTGGGAAATAGATAAATTAATAATTGGATTTCCAAGTTCAAATGAAGATACACAAAATAGAATTAAACACTTTACTTCACTTTTAGAGTTAAAAATTCCTTATGAATTTCAAGAAGAGAATATGAGTTCTATTGAAGCAGAAGAGTTAATTAAAGGTGAAATAAAATATAAAAGAGATGGAAGAGTTGATTCATTAGCTGCAAAAATAATTTTGGAGAGATATTTAACAAAAAGCAAAAAAAGGTAATGAATTTTATATTTAATCCTTACTACACTTTAATAGCTGCTGTATAGTTTTACTTAATAAGTAAATTTCTTGTAAATAAAATTGAAGTTTTATACTGATTTTATGACAAATTTAGCAACAGGCTATTTTAAAATTTTTTGGATAATACAAAAAATCAGTAAATTAATACCTTTACAACTTCATCTTTATATTTTAGAAGGATCTCTTTAACTCTTTCTTGCCAAGCCGTTCCAAAAATTTCAAGTTCCTCTTTTGAAGCTACTCCTTGCAAACCTTTTTGCATTAACTTAGCATCAAAACCACTTAGAGTTACATTAGATAAATCATACATTATTTCAACACTTTTATTATTATCAAGCCTTGTAAATTTTATATCACCTCTTATAGAAGATTCATATTTAAGTAGATTATTTCTAAAATATTGACCTTGTAAGCCTTTAAATCCATCTTCCTCTTTTGCACCAGTTATAAAAGAAGCAACATTTGCTAAAACTCCTGTTGTTCCAAAGCTCTTTACATCTCTTAATTCAACTTTAATTTCACCACGAACTGGCAATTCATCTTTATATAGTTCTTTTAACGCCTTTAAAGTCATAAGGTATGCACCAGCAACAGTAGGGCAAGAGTGACCACTAAGCTTCACCACATCTTTAAATGTATATGTAAAATCTTCATCAACACCTAAAAATTGACCCAATTTATCTTTTAAAACTATACTTTCAACACTATCAAAAAAATCTATATTTTTCATTTGCACCCTTTATATAAAATTTGTAAGTAACTAAAAATTTGCTAGATGGGTTTATTAGGAGAGATTCAGGGGCAAACCCATCTTAGCAAGCTCTTTTTACAGAGTGAGGCATTTTATTATATAAAAAATTACTATACATTGATTTATATCAAAGTGCTACTCTTTTATTATATTTACAACAACTGCTATAGCAAAGCCACCATCATGGGTTATACTTAAAGATGATTTTTTTATTTTAAATTTTTTCTTTAGTTTTTTACTATATTTTATCTTTGGAGCATTGTTTTTATCTTTTTTTATTTTTATATCATAAAAACTACAAACTTCTCCAATTCCTGTTCCTATTGCCTTACTAGCAGCTTCCTTTGCTGCCCAAAATCCAGCTGCTGTTTGAGTAGATTTTATAAAAATCTTTTCATCTTCATTTAGAAATCTATCATAAAACTTATCCCCAAACTTTTCATACAACTTTTTTACCCTATCTATGCCTACTATATCTATACCTATCATTTAAACCTATCTTTTGTATAATTTATCTATGAATCTATTTTTAAAAAAATTATTATATATTATTGTTATGCTATTTATCATTAGCTTAATCTCTTTTATTGCTATAAATTTAGCTCCAAACTCATTTTTTGCAAGTGGAGAGTTAAATCCAAATATCACTCCCGAAGCAATAGAGCAGTTAAAAGCTATTTATGGACTTGATAAACCTTTATATATACAGTTTTTTTCTTGGTTTTACTCAATCTTACATTTTGATTTTGGAATATCTTTTTCAAGTGGAGCAACAGTAAAAGAGGAGATTTTAAGTAGAATCCCTATAACTTTAACTATAAATATTATCTCTATGGTACTAATATTCATCATTTCACTATATTTTGGAATAAAATCAGCAATGAGTCAAAATAGTTTTTTTGATAAATTCACAAAGCAACTTTCACTTTTGAGTTTTTCAATGCCCTCTTTTTATCTAGCATTAGTTTTAGTGCTAATCTTTTCTATAAAATTTGAACTTTTTCCAATAGCTGGACTTCATAATGTAACAAATGATGGAAGTTTTACTTACTATTTAGATTTTGCTTGGCATTTGGTTTTACCAATATTTATAATAGTTTTTGGTGGAATTGGAAGTTTGATTTTATATATAAGAGCTTTAACAATTGAAATTTTAAAAAGTGATTATATCTTTTTTGCTCATGCTAGAGGTTTAAACAAAAAACAGATTTTAAGATACTATATCCTACCAAACTTATACCCACCAGTTATCACACTTTTAGGTCTTTCGCTACCAGCAGTTGTTGGTGGAAGTGTAATACTTGAAACAATATTTTCAATAGATGGAATGGGCTTATTATTTTATCAAAGTGCTTTAAGCCATGATTATCCAGTAATTATGGGAATACTTATAATTGGTGCATTTTTAACACTTATTGGAAATATGTTTGCTGATTTAGTATTACTTAAACTAAATCCAAACTACAATGAGAAATAAAATTAGAATATAAAAGGAAAAATATTGCAAATAATAAAAACAGTTGAAGAGTTAAAAAATATTAGAAAAACACTTAAAGGAACTATTGGATTTGTACCTACAATGGGAGCCTTACACGATGGGCATATCTCACTTATAAAAAAAGCTAGAGAAGAAAATGAGATTGTAATAGTATCAATTTTTGTAAATCCAACTCAATTTTTGAAAGGCGAAGATTTAAGTACATATCCAAGAAAAGAGGAAGCAGATATAAAAATTTGTCAAATGTGTAAAGTTGATTATCTTTTTATGCCTGATATAAAAACTATGTATGAAGAAGATGAAGTTTTAATAAAAGCTCCACAAAATAGTTATGTTTTAGAAGGCTTTACAAGACCTGGTCATTTTGATGGAGTTTTACAAGTTGTTTTAAAACTATTTAATCTAACACAAGCAACAAATGCCTATTTTGGAAAAAAAGATGCTCAACAACTGGCACTTATACAACAAATGGTAAAAAATTTATTTTTACCTATAAATATCATTCCTTGTGATATTGTACGAGAAAATAGTGGACTAGCAATGAGTTCTAGAAATGTATATTTAAGTATTGAACAGAAACAAGAAGCTCTTAAAATCTCAAAATCAATCTATATGGCTGGAAATTTAATAGCTAAAGGTGAAAGAGATGCAAATATAGTAAAAGATAAAATATATGAAGTTTTAGCTCCTCTTGATATTGAATATGTAAAAGTTGTAGATAAAAGATTTGATGAAATAGAAGTTATAGAACCTTCAAATACAATAATTTTAGTTGTTGTAAGATTTGGAAATGTAAGACTGCTTGATAATATTTGGATGTAGAATAGGAAACTGGACTTTAGTCCAGTCTGCAAAAAACCAAATTTATACCTCTTTTTTAAATTTAGCTATCTCTTTACTATTTTCATCAAAAAATATTAAATTATTCTCTTTCATTTTATAGCCTTTTACATTTTGTAAAACTTTAGAATACTCATTTTCAACACTCATATCAAGGCACATCATCATTGTACTTCCAACTTGACCTATTTCCAAATTTGTAGAATTTACTTTATAAGTTCCAAAAAAGTTATTACATCCTAAATTTCCAAAGACTTTATTGTCTTTTTCAAAATTTATACTAGCAATTTTATCAAGTTTTTTTATCTCTTTTTGATTTAAACTTACAAGCTCCCATTTAGTATTTTCTAAATTCTGACTAACTTTTGACACTTCTAAACCTTTTGTTGAACTACAAGAGATTAAAACTAAACTCAAAACAGATACAAAAATAGTTAAAAAAATATTTAATTTTTTAAACATCTTTACTCCTAAAATTTTATTTCAACTATCATCATACTACTTTTGTGCTTATTAATTTTTATAAATGCTCTTATATGCTAAAATCTGCAAAAAAATTTATGGATAAAAAATTATATGAAATTTAGTGAAGAAAAACCGAAAAAAAAACTGCATATGGTAAGCCTTGGCTGTACAAAAAATCTAGTAGATAGTGAAGTTATGCTTGGTCGTCTTAAAGATTATGAACTAACAGATGATGAATCACAAGCAGATTTAATCATTGTAAATACTTGTGGATTTATTGATAGTGCAAAAGAAGAGAGTATTAATACAACTTTAAATCTACACAACGAGAGAAAAAAAGATTCTGTTTTAGTTATGGCTGGATGTTTAAGTGAAAGATATAAAGATGACCTACAAAAAGAGCTTACAGAGATAGATATTTTTACAGGAGTTGGGGATTATGACAAAATCGACAAATTAGTTCATGAAAAAAGAAGTAGTTTTTCAAATGAAGTATTTTTAGCGAATGAAGAGAATGATAGAGTAATAACTGGGTCAAGCTACCATGCTTATGTAAAATTAAGTGAGGGCTGTAACCAGTCTTGCTCTTTTTGTGCAATTCCCTCTTTCAAAGGAAAACTTCATTCAAGAACTCTAAACTCTTTAATAAAAGAGGTTAAAAATCTAGTAAGTAAAGGTTATAAAGATTTCTCTTTTGTATCTCAGGATTCATCATCATTTTTACGAGATTTAGGACACAATGATGGTTTAGAGCAGTTAATAAGCGAAGTTGAGAAAATAGAAGGAGTAAAAACTGCAAGGATTTTATACCTATATCCAAGTACAACAACTCTAAGTTTAATAGACAAAATTGCAGACTCTAAAGTTTTTGTAAACTACTTTGATATGCCACTTCAACATATCTCTCAAAATATGCTTAAAATTATGAAAAGAGGGAAAGGTGCAGAAAAGTTAGTAGAGCTAATGCTTTATATGAAATCAAAACCAAACTCTTTTGTGCGAACTACTTTTATAGCAGGTCATCCAGGGGAAACACAAACTGATTTTGAAGAGCTTTGCAATTTTGTAGAAGAGTTTGGATTTGATAGAGCAAATGTTTTTTCATACTCTGATGAAGAAGGAACAAGTGCTGAAACTAGAGATGATAAAGTTGAACAAGAGTTAGTAGATGAAAGAGCTGAAATTTTGGGAGAGATTATTTTTGAAACAACTATAAAATCTCTTGAAAATGATATTGGAAAAACTTTTGAAGTTTATATAGATGGAGAGAGCAATGAGCATGAATATCTTTTAAGTGCTAGAAAAACTCTTTGGGCTCCAGAAATAGATGGAGAGATTTTTATAAATGATAATGATTTAGAAGAGCCAATAATTTTTGGAGAGATTTATGAAGTTATGGCAACAGAACTTGCTGGAGATAAACTTCTAGCAAAAATTATAAAAAAAGTATGAATTTAGATTTTCATAAAATAACTAATACAAAAAATTTATTAGCATTTTCAGCAGGAGTTGATTCAACCGCACTTTTTTTCCTGCTCTTAAACTCAAAAACTCCTTTTGATATTGCTATTGTAAATTATAATACAAGAGAGCAATCAAAAGAAGAAGTAGAGTATGCTAAGTTTTTAGCACAAAAATATAATAAAAAAATCTTTATAAAAGATGTAAAACTTGAAACTAATTCTAACTTTGAAAAAACTGCAAGGGATATAAGGTATAGTTTTTTTGAAGAACTTATAAAAGATAACTCTTATGAAATTTTAATAACAGCTCATCAATTAAATGATCTTTTTGAGTGGTTTTTAATGCAATTAAGTCGTGGTGCTGGTTTAGTAGAACTTTTAGGAATGAATGAATTTGAAAAGAAAAATGAGTATTCAATTTTTAGACCACTTTTAAATATCAGTAAAGATAAATTAGAAAATTTTCTAAAAGAAAATCATATTAAATATTTTGTTGATAGTTCAAATTGTGATGAAAAATATAGAAGAAACTACTTTAGAAAACATTTCTCAAATAATTTTTTAAATGAATTTAAACAAGGAGTTACAAAAAGTTTTGAGTTTTTAAATAATGATTTAAACTCTTTAAATATTAAAACTGAACCTATAAAAAAGTTTGAAGAGTTAGAGATTTTTAAAAACTTACAAGATGATAATCTAAATCTTAGAGTTATTGATAAATCTTTAAAAAAAAGAGGATTTTTACTAAGCAATAAAGAGAGAAATGAGATTTTAAAACAAAAAGAGCTTACAATTTCTCATAAAATCAATATTTCAATTACAGAAAACTATATTTTTATTGCTCCAAAAATAGAAGTTATAATGTCAAAAGAGTTTAAAGAATTTTGTAGGATTAAAAAAATCCCACAAAATATTAGAGCCTATATTTTTTCAAAAAATATACCTCTTGATTTTATAAAATAGAGTCTATACTCCAAGATAGAGTTTTTCCTGCATACATAGGAACAACTTTTTCATCTTTATACTCATAAATTGCTGGAACTATAAAATCTTTTTTTACAAGTTTTATAGTTTTTTCATTTAAATTTAAATTATAAATTTTTTGTGCATTATTTGAAATAAAATCATTTAAATTCTCTAAAGCATTGTGTTTTTCAAAAAGTTCAACTAAAACTTGCAAAGCAATAGGGGAAGTAAAAACTCCAGCAGCACAACCACAGCACTCTTTTTTATGCTTTGGATGAGGAGCTGAATCACTTCCAAACATAAGTTTTGGGTGAGCTTTTAATGCAGCATTTAAAAGTGCTGTCCTATCTTCTGGTCTTTTTGCTATTGGTTTACAAAAAAGATGTGGGTCAAGCATTCCACCAGCTACATCATCTAAAGTTATAAGTAAATGGTGCAAAGTTACAGTTGCAAAAAGATTATCATATTTATCTAGTAGCTCAACTGCATCTTTAGTTGTAATATGCTCCATAATAATTTTAAGATTTGGAAAAGCTTTTGCTATGCTTTCATAAATTGGCATAAACTCTTTTTCTCTATCCATTACAAAACCATTTGTCTCACCATGAATACAAAGTGGTATTCCTAATTTACTCATATTTTCCAAAGTAGCTCTTAAAACTTCAATATCCATAGAAGAAACTCCTGTTTCAGAGTTTGTAGTAATTCCTGCTGGATATAGTTTTATTCCAATAATCTCATCTTTTATATCTTGTAAAAATTCAAAACTATAATTATTTTGAAAAAATAGAGTCATATAAGGAGTAAAATCATCATCTTTACAAGCTTCAAGAATTCTTTGCTTATAAGCTAATAAAGCCTCTTTTGTTGTAAGAGGTGGAACTAAATTTGGCATAACTAAAGCTCCACTAAAAGTGTTTGAAGTTAGTGGTCCCACTAACTTCAACATATCATTATCCCTTAAATGCAAGTGCATATCAAGCGGTTTTCTTATCTCAAATGTTTTACTCATATTGCATCCTCATCTTGCTCTTCAGTTCTTATTCTTATAACTTTTTCGATAGAAGATACAAATATTTTACCATCACCAATTTTACCAGTTTTAGCAGCTTCAATAATAATAGATACTATCTTATCAAGATCTTCATCTACTACAATGAGTTCTATTTTAATTTTTGGTAAAAAATCAACAACATACTCAGCGCCTCTATAAAGTTCACTATGTCCTTGTTGTCTTCCATAACCTTTTACTTCAGAGACAGTCATACCTGCAACTCCAACTTGTGCTAATGCTTCTTTTACCTCTTCAAGTTTAAAGGGTTTAATTACAGCTTCAATTTTTTTCAAGTTCAATCCTTTTCTTTAGTATATTTATTTTAACAAAAGTTTATTAAACCAATATTATGAAAATGCTCGTTTAAACTCTGGGTAAGCTTCTAATCCGCACTCTTCAACATCTAATCCTTGCATCTCTTGATCTTTTTTTACTCTTAAAGGTAATATTTTATTTATAATATATAAAGCTATATAAGAGCTTACAAAAGCAAATACTCCTACAACTACAACACCTTTTAATTGACCTAAGAATGTTATATCTTCGCCATTTGAAGCAAAAATTCCAACAGCTAATGTTCCCCAAACTCCACATACTAAGTGTACAGATAAAGCTCCTACTGGATCATCTATTCTTAATTTATCAAACATAAATACACCAAAAACAACTAGTATTCCACCAACTGCACCTATTAAAACTGGCATATAGATATTAAATAAATCTGCTCCAGCAGTAATTGAAACCAAACCACCTAAAGCTCCATTTAAAATCATCGTAATATCAAATTTTTTAAACATTATTTGCATAATTATTGCAACCATAATTGCCCCACTTAAACCAGCAGTATTTGTATTTAATATTGTAAGAGCAACTAATTCAGCATTCTCTTTAGAAGATATACTTCCAACACTTCCTCCATTAAATCCAAACCAACCAATCCAGAGTAAAAAAGCTCCTAAAGTTACCAAAGGTATATTTGAAGCAGGAATAACTCTTATTCCACCCTCTTTTGTATATCTTCCAGCTCTTGCACCAATTATTAAAATAGCTGCAAGTAAAGCCCAACCACCAGTACTATGAATAACTGTTGAACCAGCTAAATCATGCATTGTTATATTAAATATTGTATTTTCTAAGAAATTTGTTCCCCAAGTTATATTTACAGCGATTGGATATAAAACTGCTCCCATTATTATAGTAAAAAGTGATAATGGAATAATTCTAGCTCTTTCACTAACTCCACCACTTATAATATTTATAGCTTTCCCAACAAAAGCCATTTGGAATAAGAATGTTGCATATTTACTCATAGTATCACTTCCAAAATCTCCAAAAGCTAAAGAGTAACCTATCAATAAAAATGATAATGAGGCAATTGAATAAATTAGAATATTTATAGTTAAAACAGAAGTAACATTTTTTGTTCTTACAATACCAGCTTCTAACATAGCAAAACCAGGAACCATAAAAATAACTAATGTCATTGCAAACAGTGCGTAAAGTGTATCAATAATAAATGGTATTGAATCCATGAAATCCGTCCTTTTAGAGTATAAACCCAGCGCTGGACGAGCAGTATTCTATCTAATAAAACTTTAAACTAAGTTTATATTATGAGTATTTAATGAACAACTTTATAAATTTATAGATATTTTTTTACATATTAAGCATATATTAAGTTTATTATGTTTCTAATTAACTATCAAATAAATATAGTTATTATATAATTAATAAAAATAAAATAATAGGAAAATATGCTAAATAGTTTATTAGTAAAAAATAGAGCTTTTACAAAAGAAGATTTAATTGAAGAGTTAATTAATCCAAATAGCAATCGTGAAAAACTAGATGAGATTTATAAATCTATTAAAGTTGATTTAAACTCTTTAGAAATTGAAAATGAACCAATTTTACATATTTGCTGTAAAAAAGATATATTTGAGTCTGTTTCATGGCTACTTGAAAAAAAAGTAAATATCTCTAAACAAAATATATACAAAGAGACTGCAGCATTTTATGCAATATACTCAAGAAATAGTGCAATGTTACAACTTTTAGTAGATTATGGTACGAATGTAAACCACTTAAATATCTCAAATCGAACAATTTTACAAGAGGCTTTAAATAGTGCAAATGGTTCAGTTATTAGATATCTTTTACAAACTACAACTCTTTTTAACAATATTGATATTCATGGGAATAATCTTCTTTTTGATGCTGTTTTAAACCCAAATAATAATACTTTACAACATATAGCATCCCTCAAGCAAATTGATATAAACCATATCAATAAGACTGGAAACACTATTTTACACCTAAAAAATGTACTTGAGAATAACACTCTTGCACAATTTTTAATAGGGCTTGGGGCAAATCCAACAATCCCTAATACCAAGGGAGAAAGCTTTCTTTTTTATCTTGTTCAAAAAGGTGCAAGTAGTATAAAACTTATAAAATATATCTCTAGTATGAAATTTAATTTTAATCTAAAAAATAGTTCAAATAGAACAATTTTAATGGAAGCTATATCAACTTATATGCAAATTCCAATTAGAAATGAAGTAAAAAGAGATGGTCAATATAAACTAATCTTAGAAATTATGAATTTAAATATTGATATAAATGTAACTGATTCAAAAGGTGAAACTGCTTTTTTCTATGCTTTAAGAAGTGAAGATAAAGATTTAATTTTAGAGTTTTTTAGAAACTTTAAAATAGATGTAAATCAAGATAATACCGATGGTATTAGCCCATTTTTATATCTAATTTTAGGTGGAATAAAAAATAAAGAGCTAATAAAACCATTTATTGATAAAGGTGCAAATCCAAACTTAAAGAATTTTCATAGAAAAAATATTGTAGAAATTTTAATTGATATTATTTTACATATTGAAAATGGTCAAAAATTAGATGATATTTATAGAAAACTCATCCAATTAAATGGTCACTATAGAACTATTTTAGAGATAATTATTAAATACTATAGTATTGATGTAAATGCCCTAAATTATAAAAATGAACCACTATTTTTTAGTTCTATTTTAAATTTTAACTTTAAACTATTTGCTATTTTAAAAACAAGAACAATAAATTTAAATAAAAAAGATAAAGCAGGAAATAATATTATTTTTAGATTAGTTGAACAAAATAACAAAGATTTAATCAAAGATAAAAAACTATATTTAAATACAATAAGAACTTTAGTAAATGCAGGAATTAATATAGATGAAAAGAATTCTGATGGTTTTACAATCTTACATATTGCTATCACTCAAAAATGTGAGGATACTATAAAATTAATCTTTAATCTTCAAGCCGATTTTTTTGCGAAAGATAAAAATGGAAGAAATATTATGCACTTAATTATCCTAAATAATGCTTCAAAATATTTTAATTTTATTCATAATATAAATAAAGGAATAGTTGAAGTTGCTGATTATTATGGTGTAAAACCTATAAACTATGCTGCTTTTATGGGTAAATATGAGCTTGTTCTTGCTATGATAAATGAGAAAATTTCAATAGAAAATAAAGAGAAAAAACATCCAAATATTCTTAAGTTTTTAGAAAAATATCATCTAAATCTTATCTCTTTATCACAAAAAGCAAAAAATGAAATTGACAAGAAAAAGATAGAAGAGCTTGTCTTAAATATGAAAAAAGAGTTTAAAATTGCACAATAATATAATAAACGAATTTGCAGTTGCAAAAAATTTCAAACAAAAATATAAAGATTATTTAAACTTCTCAAACAAAAAAATAACAAAAGATTTTTGTTTGAATCACACAAAAGAAACTGATTCTTTTTTACTTGAACTATATAGTTTTATTTTAAAAAAACACTTTAGTAATTTTCAACCAACTCTAAATCAAATACCAATATCTTTCATAGCTTTAGGCTCTTATGGAAGAAAGGAGTTATGTCTTTATTCCGATATTGACATTATGATTATCTATCAAGATATTGGTGCTTATAATATTGAAAAAATCATTGAGAATTTTGTATCTTTTGCTTGGGATTGTGGATTAAGACTTGGTCTTAGAGTTGTAAAAATAGATGAGATAGATAAAATATCACTTGATGACATCACAATTAAAACCTCTTTTTTAGAATCAAGATTTATATTTGGTTCAGAAATTTTATATTTAAATTATGAAGATGAGTTAGAAAAAATTCGAACTGTAAATAAAGAACTATTTTTACAAGCTAAACTTCTTGAACGAAAAAATAGACTTATTAAATATCCACTTTCAATGCAAGTAAATCTAAAAGATGGTTATGGGGCAATAAGAGAAGCAAATATGCTTTGGTGGATAGCAAATGTAATATATGGAGTTAAAAATACAAAAGATTTAATAGGTAAGAAATTTACGAATATTGAATACAAAAGGTATAAAAACTCTTTAAATTTTATATTTTTAGTACGAAATACTCTACATTTAATAAGTAAAAGAAAACTAGATATTATTACTTATGATATTTTACCCGAACTTAGTAGTAAACTAAACTTCTCAAATGAGTTTTTATTTATGAAAGCTCTTTTTCAAGACTTACATATTATTCATAATTTCAGTGCAAATATTATAAAAAAACTTTTTAGTGGAACTTTTTTTAAACCAAAAGATTTACTAGAATTCAAAGAGTATAGAGTTAAAAAAGATGTTTATATTTATGAAAATGTAGTTTATTGTTCACAAAATAGAAAAATCATAACATTAAAAGAGCTTTTAAAAGAGCTACTTAATTTTCCAAAAAATATAGATAATTTTGATAGAAGTTATATCTATTTTGCAAGTAAAACAAAAATAGAACCTCTTGATAAAAAACTAATTTATAACCTACTTTGTAACCAAAATCTTTATATCTTCCTAAAACTTCTATACAATGCAGATCTTATAAATTTTGTAATTCCTAGCTTCAAGCAAATCTCTAACCTTGCACAATTTGATGGCTTTCATATTCATCCTGTTGATATTCATACTTTAAATACTCTAAAGTTCTCTTATAATATAGAGGATAAAGTTATACAAAACTTGTTTAATAAATTTACAAATGAACAAAAAATAATGCTTAGACTTTTATGTCTATTTCACGATATAGGGAAAGGAAGAAAAACAGACCACCATATTTTGGGAGAGACAATTTTTAAACGATTTCTAAAATCTTTAGATTTTAACGATGAGTTTATAAAAACTGCTTCAAATATAATAAAATATCATAATCAGATGTCAAAAACTGCTTCAAATGAAGATATATATTCACAAAAAACGGTTTTAAACTTTATTGGACTTTTTAGAAATATAAAAGAGATACAACTCCTATATGTTTTGAGCTATTGCGATATAAGTGCAGTTGATAAAAAATATTTTAATTCATCTATTTCAAAACTTTTACTACAACTTTATAATCAATCTTATCTAGCATTTTCAAATAAAGATTTAATAAAAGAGAGTTCAAGAAGAGCTACAAGATTAAACAAGATAAAAACTCTAGAAAAGTATCAAAATCTTCCAAACTCTTTAAAAAGAAATATTCCTCAAATAGCTTCAAATCAGATATTTTTACGACTAAAAAGTGAGGATATTTTAGATATCGCAATAAAATCAAAAGATGTTGAAACTTACAGTTTTGATATTATAAATGATGATTTTTTAAAGCTTAGAATTATCAGAAAGATTCCTCTAAATCTTGGATATTTATTAGGAAAATTGCAATATTTAAATATGTGTAGTATGAATATTTTTAAACTATATGATGAAAAAAAGACATTTGAAATAACATTTTCAAAACCAGCTTTAGAAGAGGAGCTTTATTTAATAGAAGAGATTATAAACTCATCTTTTGATATGTCAAAGCAAATAAGCCTAAAAAAACCAATAATTCACAAAAATGATATAAAAATAGATTTTAACCATAGTGAGAATTTAGCTTCAATGAAGATACATACAAAAGACCAAAAAGGTCTTTTTGCCTATATTGCGAAGATTTTTGATGAGTACAATATAGATATTGAGAGTGCAAAACTTCTTACAACTAAAGGTTATACAAAAGATTTACTATTATTGGAAAAAAATGATAATTTTTCTAATAATATCTCTAAAATTTTAGAGATACTTACGGATTCTTAGAATCTAGAATAAGCTCTTTAGCTTTTACATAATCTTTTTTCCCACTACCAAGTTTTGGTACCTCATCAACAATTTGTATAATCTCGGGAATCATTAGTTTATTATCAAACTCTTTAATCATTTTGCGTTTTAATATATCTTTTTGCTCTAAAGTTATATTTGATATTAATAAAACTACTTTTTCTCCCTTTTTCTCATCACTAGTAGCTAAAGACATAAAATCAATACTATTATCATCTATTAATTTAGAAATTTTCTCTTCAATAGCTCCAAGACTTACCATCTCTCCACCAATTTTTGCAAATCTTGAATATCTATCAACAATAGTTAAAAAACCATCAGAGTCTAGTTTTCCTTTATCTCCTGTTATATAATAGATTCTTCCTTTTATCTTTTTTAGAACACTTTTAGTTTTCTCTTCATCATTTAAATAACCTTTCATAACTTGAATACCAGAGATTAAAACCATTCCTTCTTCACCTGTTTTAAGCTCCTTAAAACTTGATGGATCTACTATTTTTATTGAAGTTCCTGGAATTGCCATACCAACTGTTCCTATTTTCTGCCCTATTTGAACTTCAAAATCTTCTGAAATTTTATCTGGAAGATTGCAAGAAGCAACAGGAGAGGTTTCTGTTGTTCCATAACCTTCTAAAATATCTTTTCCAAATCGCTTTTTAAACTCAAATCTTACATCATCTCTTAGTTTCTCAGCACCTGCAACAATTAATCTTAAACTATCAAACATAAGTGGGTGAATTTTTGTATTTTTTGTATATAGCCTAAAAAAGGTAGAAGTACCACACATAATAGAGGCTTTTTCACGACTTACCATTTTAGCAACTGCTAAACCATCTGTTGGATCTGCAACAGCTACACATTTTATACCTTCAATTAAAGGTAAATATGTAGTTACCACTATTCCAAAAGCGTGAAATAAAGGTAAAGAACCTAAAATCACATCATCATCATTTACATTTAAAATATTTGCTATTTGTTGAGCATTTCCTAAAATATTATCTCCACTAAGCTCAACACCTTTAGGAACTCCTTCACTTCCAGAAGAGAACAAAATAATAGAGCTTGCGTTTTTATTAGTTTTTTTCAAATAGAGCATTTTTAAAAATAGTGTTGGCAAAAATTTGATACTTAAATATATCAAAATAGCATCTAGTTTTTTTATCTTTTTTTGCTCATCTTCAAGAAAATAAACCTCAACATCTTCAAAAATTTCAGAGATTTTTATACCTTTAGCTTCAAGTTTCTCAATAAACTTTTTAGAACTTATAATAGTTTTTATTTCTGCTTTTTTTATAGAAGCTTTTAAACTATCTATTGATGCCGTAAAATTTAAATTTACAGCTGTTTTTCCCATTAGTATTACCATATAGTTTATAAAAGCTCCTGCCGCACTTGTTGGTAATAATAATCCAATATTATGAGATCTTACTCTTTTTTTAAAAAGATTTTTAAATAATATTGAAGCTGTTAAGAACCTTGCTCCACTTAAAGTTACTCCTGTATTATCAGAAAAAATAGTCCCATTTGAAAGCTCTTTTAATCTTGCAAAAATAACCTCATTTAATGGCTTTAACTCTTTTATATGTTCACTCCAAGCAAGATTTGAAAGAGAAAAAACCTCATTTTTAACACTTTGAACATTTGCATCTTCTTTACTTATAACTCTTCCAAAACAAACTGTTACAATATTTGTCTTTTTTGACCCTTTAAATTTTCTATTTGCTCTACTAAACATAGATTCCCAAAGCCCTCTTATATAAAATGGAACAACCTTTACATCACTTGAACAGTTTTCTAAAATCTTTTCAAAACCTCTTTTAAACTCACCTAAATGTCCATTTCTTGATATTGCCCCTTCTGGGAAAAGTACAATAACACTTCCAGCATCTAACTCATCTGATACTATTTTCATACTTGCTCTACTTGAGCCACTTCCAATTGGAATTGCTTTTATAAGTTTAAAAAGCCAAGTTAAATACCATTTCTCATAAATTTGTTTGAATACCACAAATTTAACCTCTCTTGGAACAGACATCAAAATAATAGCCCAATCTATCCATGAAATATGATTTCCTAAAAGTAAAACTCCACCACTTGAAGGGATATTTTTAAACCCATTTATCTGTAATTTATATCTAAGTCCTACAACAAACTTTAAAAATAGTAAAACTAAAGATTGAGGAAGCTTTACTACTGTATAAAATGTTCCAATAACTATTATAAATATAATTAAATATAGAGTTTTTAATGGATCTAAATCATAAAAAGAGACAAAAGTTGTAAGAGCCAACATTAAAAACATAGCAAGTGAATGAAACCAATTATTTCCAGCTAAAACTGTACCTAAAGTTTTTTTCTTTGAATTAAACTGGATTAAAGAGTTTAAAGGAACTACAAATAAACCACCAAAAACTCCAAAAAATAAAAAATTTAAACCTAACATAAAAGGGGATTCAACAATTGTTGAAATATAAAGTGTTATTGCCATTCCAAGAGCAGCTAAAGGAATAGTTCCTAATTCAATATAGTGCCTTGAAATTTTTGCATACAAAACAGAACCTACTGCAATTCCAATTCCAGAAGCTGCAATTACTCCATTTATTATAAAAGTGTTATCAATATTTAAATACATCTTTGCATAAGATGGAAAAACTGCCATTGTTGCTTGTGAGACTCCCCAAAATACAGATAAACCTATTACACTCAAAAATATTACATCATGAGATTTCAAAGTTTTTAAATTTTCTATTAAAAGTTTTCCTTTAAAAAACTCTTTTTTATTTAATCTCAAACTAGAATCAGAGTTAAAATTATTTACGATTCTTCTTAAAAATATAAAAGAGATAATCATCTCTAAAATAGCAACAATTAAAATATAGTATGTAATAGGTTTTATTGCTTTCATAAGCTCTTCTTTTGTAGTTAAAAGATGAAGATTATCTGTTACATACATACTTTCAAAGAAATATGAAGTAATTCCTATTGCAAATAAAATAGCAATTATTGATACAGATTGAAGAGCAGCATTTCCCCTTGAAAGATATTTTTTCCCATAAATATCCATAATAATTCCAAACTTTGCAGGACTATAAATAGCACTTTGGATAGCTAATAAAAATAGAGCAAACATTGCAAAATAGAAATTATTTGTACTATATGCAAAAATAACCAAAACTGAAAGGAAAAAAGATGAAACTGCTCCATAGATTAAAATATCTTTTTTATTATACTTATCACTTAAATAACCACTAAAAGTAAACAATAATAAAAATGGAATTATAATTAAAGCATTTATAATTGATATCCAAATAACTTGTGTCGAACCATCAAATATTTTAAAAGCTATATTTTGTAATAAAACCTTATGAGAAACATCAACAAAAGCATTACAAAATACTACAAAAAGAAATGCTATTTTAACTACAAGAATATCTGTTATTTTTTGCATCCTTGCAAACCCTTTCTTAAATATAATATTTTAGATTATACTTAATGGTAAATAAAACTTAACCTTTTTTTGATATAATCAACTTTATTATATTTAAAAAGGACGCAAACTTTGGAAGAATCAATTAAAACAAAATCTTGGGTGGACTATACACTAAAAAGTCTAGCCTTTTGGGTTATTTGTGGAATAATCGCAGGAGTTATTGTTGGATATATTAATCCAACTTTAGGAGTTGAAGCTAAACCAGGTATTGACTGGTTTATAAAAGTACTAAAGTGGCTAGTTGGACCAATTATTTTCCTTACAATTATATATGGAATTGTAAGTTTAGAAAATTTAAAAGAGTTAGGAACTTTAGGCTTTAAAGCTTTTATTTACTTTGAAATTGTAAGTACTTTTGCCTTAGCAATTGGTGTATTATTTGGAAACTGGTTTAAACCAGGAGATGGTATGAATCTTGATGTATCAGCATTAGATTCAAAAAGTGTAGAAAAATATACAAGTGTAGATCCAGATAAAGTTGGAGATATTTGGGAAATACTTAAAAATGCAATTCCAACAGATCCGATAACTCCATTTTTAAATGGTCAAACTCTTCAAGTTTTAGTTATGGCATTGACTTTAGCTATTTTAATATCTCTTTTTGGTGGAAAATATAAACCAAAGATTTTAAAACCAGTTGAAATTGCTCAAAACTTCTTTTTTAAAATATTAGTTTTTATTATGTGGTTCTCTCCAATTGCAAGTTTTAGTGCTATGGCATTTCTAATTGGTAAATTTGGAATTGGTTCACTTGTACAAATGGCTAGTTTATTGGGTGTTATGCTTATCTCTGTTCTTGCCTTTATATTTATTATTTTAGGAATAATTACTGCTATGTTTAAGATAAATATCTTTAAGTTTATGAGATATATTCAAAAAGAAGTTCTTATAGTATTCGCTACCTCTTCTAGTGAATCAGCTCTTGCTCCTCTTATGAAAAGACTTGAAGCTGCTGGTGTAAATAAATCAGTTACTGGATTAATTTTACCAACAGGATACTCATTTAATCTTGATTGTACAAATATTTATCTTGCTTTATCAATTATCTTTTTATCACAAGCATTTAATATACCTTTAACTCTAGAACAACAACTATTTATAATTGTAATTCTAATGGTTACTTCAAAAGGAGCTGTGGGAGTTACAGGTTCTGGATTTATTGTTCTTGCTGGAACTTTAGGTGCTATGGGTGGCGCAATACCAATGGTTACTGTTGCTGTTTTACTTGGAGTTGATAAATTTATGAGTGAACTTAGAGCAGTTGGAAATCTTTGTGGAAATGCTGTTGCTGCAGTTGTTGTTGGAGTTTGGGACAAAAAAGTTGATATAGAAAAATTTAAATATGCTTTAGATAACCCAAATAAAATAGAAAGTAGTATAGGTTAAATTAATATTTATAAAACTTGAGAAAACTATTATCTCAAGTTTTATTTTATCTTTTTATTAAATCTTTTGCACAATTTCCCATAAAATCTTCAAGATTAATATCAGCACCATTTAAAAGTAAAAAATCCATGCACTTCTTTTTCTTATATAAAATTGAATATATTAAAGCAGAACTTCCAATCTCATCAAGAGTATTTATATCTAAACCACATTTTAAAAGTATTTCTAAAGCTTTAGTATCATCTAAACAAACAGAGAAATTAAGAGCATTTAAATGGAAATTTACCTGTGAACTAACACTTAAATCAAATAGAGTTTTTATATACTCATATTTTTTATTTAGTATTGCAAAATATAGTATATTTCTACCTTTACAATCTCTAAAATTTATATCTAAAATATTTAAACTAAAGAGTCTAAGTAGAGTTATCCATTCATCTTTTTTGATTAAACCTTCAAATATATCTTCTGGATTTTTGATATTTACTCTGTTATTTAAAAGAATATTGTTGCACAAAGTATCTCCTTTTCTTAAATGATAATTAGTATCATAATATATATAACATTAAAATTAATTTAAATTTATATACTCTTTATCTTTATTTTATATATTCTAATAAGCTTTTTGATAAAATAAAACAAAAAAGGATTTTAAAATGGAAATTAGTTTATTTTTAAACTTTCTAGGATTTTTCTTTACAGCAATTTTACTTGTATTAGTATTTCTTTACTTATATGCAATAGTTACTCCATATGATGATTATCAACTTATATTTGAAGAGAATAATATTGCAGCAGGTTTAGGTTTTGGAGGGGCAATAATAGGAGTTTCTATTCCTCTTTATAGTGCATTGGAGCACTCTGTTTCATATTTAGATTTTACTATTTGGGGAGCTATTGCTATTATTATTCAGTTAATTTTTGCATTTATTGTTACAAGAATTAGTGGGAAATACTCTTTTAATAAGAAAATCTCTGAAGGAATAGTTCCAGTTGGGATTTTAATGGCATTTTTATCAATCTCAATAGGGCTTTTAAATGCTGGTTCGATGAGTTATTAAACTCATCAAACTTATTTCTGATTTCCTAATAAAATAACTGCAACTCCTAAAAAAACTATCAAAGATCCTATAATATCCCATCTATTAAAATCTTGTTTCTCTACAAAATATAACCAAAATAAAGAAGAAATTATATAAATTCCTCCATAAATAGCATAGGCTCTTCCTGCAAATTCTAAATTAACTTTTGTAAGTAAATAAGCAAAAGCTATTAATGAGCTAACTCCTAAAGCTAAAAAATAATAAGGTTTATCAAGTTTAAAATATAGCCAAAAACTATAACAACCAAGTATCTCAAAAAATGCTGCAAAAAAATATAATACAATCTCTTTTATCATAAATCTTCCTATATAAAACTATAAACTAAGTAAAACTACAAATAAAACTAATGGAGTAACCACTAAACCAAACTTACTATATTCCCAAAAACTTATCTTTACTCCTTTTTGGTTTAAAACATAAAGCCAAAGAAGTGTTGCTAAACTTCCAAAAGGAGTCATTTTAGGGCCTAAATTACAACCAATAATATTTGCATAAATCATAGCACTACTTCCAATATCTTTTAAAGCTATATCCATAATCATAACAGTTGGAAGATTATTCATAATAGCACTTAAAAATGCAGCTATAAATCCTGTTCCAAGAACTGCTAATGTATCTCCTTTTGAAACTAAATATTCTAAAACTATCGCCACTTCATCTGTAAGTCCAACATTTTTAAGCCCATAAACAACAATATAAAGTCCTATACTAAACCAAACAATTTGCCAAGGACTCTCTTTGATAATACTTTTTATATTTACCTCTTTTAAAAAACTAGCTATTAATAAAAAAATTATCGCTCCACCTAAAGCAAAAAAACTAATAGGAATTTTATATATATCACTCAAAAAATATGTACCCAATAAAAAAGCTAAAAAAATCCAAGAAAAGTAAAAAAGTTTTTGATTCTTTATAGCACTTTTTGGTTCTTTTAAAAGTTTAATATCAACTTCTTTTGGTATATCTTTTCTTAAATATAGCCACAAAACCAAAGTAGATATTGTAATACTTACAAAAAATGGAACTAACATATCAAAAAAATATTTCATAAATGTTATATCAAAATAGTTTGCTGTTATAATATTTGTAAGATTTGAGAATACAAAAGGCAAAGATGCACTATCACTTATAAAACCACTTGCAAGTAAAAATACTACCATAGTTTTTACTCTAAGTTGTAAAATTTTCATCTTTGCTAAAATTATTGGAGTTAATATTAAAGCTGCCCCATCATTTGCAAAAAAAGCTGAAACAAATGAACCTAAAAGCATAGAATAAACAAACATTAAATGCCCATTTCCTCTTGAGAATTTTGCCATTCTTAATGCCATATATTCAAAAAAACCAATCTTATCTAAAACTAAAGATAAAATAATAATTCCAATAAATGCAAAAGTTGCATCCCAAACAATATTAATAACTTCTAAAACATCATCAAAACTAACTACTTTAAAAATTAAAGCAAAAGTTGCCCCTATAATTGCACTTGTGCCTATTTGTATATTTTTTGGCTGGATTATTATAAAAAGAAGAGTTACTATAAAAATTAAGCTAGCAGTTATCATTAAATTTTATTTAATATCTTCTTCATACATATCTATAATCTCATCTTTTAATGTATAAATATAAGATTGAACTTCAAGTTCATCATATCTTTCAACTACAACAGGAGTTCTTACAAACTCTTCCCCCTCAAAAATATCAAGATTTTCCCAATGATTTATAAGATTATCAGAATAAAATAAAAACCCATGAATAGTATCATTCCCCATCTCAAGTCTAATACCTGGATATCCCATACTAGCACTCCAACCAGCATCTATTAGCTTTCCTTTTACAGTTGCACTTACAAATTTTCCTTTTATATTTTCTAAAACATAAGCATTTGGGCAGTTTGGCATCAATGTACCATAAACAAAAAGTGATTCTTTCAAGAATTTTCCTTTTATATTAAAAGATTATATAAGAATTAAAAAAAGTAAAGATAAAATTTTATCTTTACTTTATATACTTTTTATTTTTTAAAATCAGTTACAATTTTTGCTTTTAATTTATCTATTGTAAATCCAAACTCTTCAAAAAGTTCAGGAGCTGGACCACTAGCTCCAAATGTATCCATTCCAAAAACTACATCTGCAAATTTATAATATTCTAAAGCTCTTGCAGCTTCAACTGCATAAACCTTTGTTTTTGGATCAATTATTTTATTTATATAACTCTCATCTTGTTCTAAAAGTAGATCAAAACAAGGAACAGACACAATATTTGCAAAGATTCCTTCTTTTTCTAAGGCACAAGCTGTTTGTAGAGCTAACATTACTTCACTTCCACTTGCCATAATAGTAATATTTGCATTTTCTCTTTGCTTTAAAAGATATGCACCATTTGCAACAGTTCCATAAACTTTTTCATCTTTTAAAACTTTTAATCCCTGTCTTGAGCATACAAAAGCTGTTGGAGCTTTCATTTTTAATGCTATTTTCCAAGAATCTATATTCTCACTTGCATCTGCTGGTCTAAATGTATAAAAATTTGGTAAAGCTCTAAATTGGCTTAAATGTTCTATTGGTTGATGTGTTGGTCCATCTTCTCCAACTCCAATACTATCATGTGTCCAAATAAAATGATGAGGAATATTTGCTAATGCTGCTATTCTTGCACTTGGTTTTAAATAATCACTAAATACAAAAAATGTTGCACTAAATACTCTAAATAAACCATATAAATTCATAGCATTTGTTATTGCTGCCATAGCATGCTCTTTTATACCAAAATGTATATTTTTCCCATTTGGAAAATCACCCATATTTTTAAGTTCAGTTTTATTTGATGGTGCTAAATCCGCACTTCCACCTAAAAATCCTGGAATTGCACTAGCTATTGCATTTAAAATTTTATGATTAGAATCTCTTGTAGCAACACTAGAATCTACTTCAAAAGTAGGATAAACGATAGAGTCAAAATCTGGGTTTTGTAGCTCTTTTATTTTTTGTTTTATCTGATTTGATAAAGATTCTGTCCACTCATTTTGTGCAGTTGAACCAATAATCAATTTATCAAAAGCACCTTTTACATCAGCAGGAACAAAAAAATCCTCATCAGGATTAAATCCAGCTTTTATTTTTGCTTGTTTTATCTCATCAACTCCAAGTGGAGCTCCATGTGAGTGATGACTCCCTTCTAATGCAACTGCACCTTTTGCGATAACTGTTTTTGCAATAATTAATACTGGTTGTGCTGAATTTTTTGCTTGAATTATAGCTTTATCAATTTGATCAAAATTATGCCCATCTATTTCAATAACTTCAAAATCTATTGCTTGAAATCTTTTTTTAACATTTTCACTCCAAGCAATACTTGTATCACCTTCAATTGTTATATTATTTGAATCATAAATAATTACAAGATTATTCAGTTTTAAATGCCCTGCTGTTGCAGTTGCTTCATAAGAAATTCCCTCTTGTAAATCTCCATCTCCACAAAGACAATAAACTTTATGATTTATTACTTCACTCCCTAGTAAATTTTCTGCATATTTTCCTGCAGCTGCAAAACCAACTGCATTTGCAATTCCTTGACCTAATGGTCCAGTTGTTATCTCTATTCCATGTGTATGTCCATATTCTGGATGACCTGGTGTTTTTGAATTTAATTGTCTAAAATTTTTTAAATCATTTATAGATACATCAAATCCCCATAAATGTAAAAGTGAATATACAAGCCCTGTTGCATGTCCTCCTGAGAATACTAATCTATCTCTGTTTAGCCACTTTTCATCAGCTGGATTTATATTTAAATGTTTGCTTAAAACTGTTGCTATATCAGCCATTCCCATAGGTGCTCCAGGGTGTCCAGAGTTTGCTCTTTGTACCATATCAGCAGCTAAAAATCTAATTGTATCTGCTTGTTTTTGTAATAGTTGTTTTGACATGATTATCCTAAATTGTAAGAATTTTTTGAAATTTATTTGGATTATAGCTAAATAGTGTTTAATTTTTTAGTTATGTTTACTATAAGTAGGAAGCCCTACTTATATATTAGATATTATGAATATCTATCTCATCTTCAATAATCAATTTCACAGTCGAATTTGTATAAATATTATATGACTTCCCATCAATATTTTGTTTTCCATTTTGTGTCCAATCTTGGCTATCAAGTTCAACTATATCTTTTTTATCACCTTTTATTATAAGCTCATTGCTATTTAAATCTAAGATGTCTTTTAAATCAACTTTAAGTTTATCTTCTTGTCCATTTTCCATATCTACAATATTTGTCGTCTTTGATATAACCTTAGTTAAATCAATCTCTTCTCCCATTAATTTTTGCGTACTTATTGTTTTTCCATTTTCTGTATGTAATTCAAATGAAGACTCAACTGTTACAACATTTTGCCCATTTTCATTATCTCTTGTTTCTGTTGCTGTTGCAGAAATCTTCAAATCTATATTTTCAATATCTTCTGGTGTTCTTAAAATAATACTATCCATAATTGAAGTTGTTCCTTTTGCAATCTTTATATCCCAAGAGCCATCTTTATTATCAATTATCTCGTAATTATTACTAATTAATTCACTTCCTACAGGTATTCCACTAATCTTAACTGTTAAATTCTCACTTCCATCAGTATCTTTTAAAGCAGCACTAATATCAACCATAAACTCATTTGCAGGAGTTTCAACAAAATCTGAAAGTTTTGCATTAAACGATACATCTTCAATATTTCTTACTTCAAAGCTATTACCTGTTCTTTTTCCAGAAGCATCTACTTCATAAATAGTAAATATTTTACAATTTAATCCATTCATATTCTTATTTTTTGCTACAAACTCTTCCCAAGTAATTGGTTTTTTACAAATAATTCCTTCTTCAAATCTATAGTTTTCTTTGCTACCACTTAAATATAATACATCATATCCTGAACCACCATCTACCATAGTACATTTTTCAGCACTATTTATAAAAACTTTATCATTTCCACCACCTGTGAAAATATTTGTATCTTTAATGCTCCCATTTACTAGTACTAAATCGTCTCCACTTCCTGTAATAATCGTACTTGATTTTATATTTTTTTCAACTAAAATAGAATTTTGACCATTTCCTAAATTTACTGTACTTCTTTCTAAACTATTTTTAACTAATAAACTATCATCTCCACCTAATGTATAAAGAGTACTTAAATCAATAGTTTTTCCAATTACTACTTCATTATCTCCTGCTCCAAGATTTATTGTAGTACTATTAATATTTCCACCAACTTTTAACTTATCATCTCCATTTGTAGTAAAAATATTTGACCAATCAACTCCATTTTTTATATCAATACTATTTTTCCCATCACCTAAATTAACTGTTGAATTAGTTAAACTATTCCCTATTTTAAGAGTATCATCACCTGTATAAGTATGAACTGTAGATAAATGGAAATCTTTCCCTACATCCAAACTATTATCTCCATATCCTAAATTAATTGTTGTAGATTTAACACCATCAACTATAGAAACTCTATCATTTCCTTGTCCACTATAAATATTTCCTAAAGTAACTGCTCCACCAATTTCTAGTGCATTTTTACCTTCTCCCAAATTAATAGTAGAAGTTTCCATATTTTTATTTATAATAACTTTATCATCAGATTTCCCAAATAATGGATCTGTACAAATTATTTTACAAACAACTTTGTCATAAGATTTAACAACATATTTTGTATTATCAATTTGCGTTATATCTTCTTCAATATTCTTATCTAATTTTGTAACTTTAATACTAGTTTCAGGTGCATCTACAACTGCTGTAATATCAATCCCTGTATAATATTTCTCACCATTTACATTAAATATAAATCCACTATCATAATCACTATTTAATGTTGGTTTAAATACTAATTTTCCAGACTCAATATCAGTCTTTGTAATTTCTGTATCTTCTGTTACTAAAGAATTATTTAAATAAAATTCACCATTTTTTGGTAATGATATAATTGTAAGTATAGAAATATTTTGTACTCTTCCAAAGTCATTCATTCTTACAATATATTCTTCATCTTCAAGAATTTTTATTGTTGCATTAGAAAATTGTGTTTTACCAGTCAAATATGCTTCACTTTCTACATAATTCAACCCATCAAGATTATCATTCTTCTCTGTTGCCCTAGCTGTTAATCTAAGATTTATATCATCAATATTTTGGATAGATTTTAAAATAATTTCATCATCAATATTTTTAGTTCCTGCAGGAATTGTAATACTATAACTTCCATCAGAATTTTTAACCATAAGATATGAACCATTTGTAATTATTGCATCACTTGGAACTCCATCTATTTTAACAGTTAAACTTTCACTTCCATCAATATCTTTTAAAGCAGCTGCAAAACTTACTTTATAAACATTATAGTACTCAACCTCTGTTGAACTACCTCCACTATTTTCATTTGAACCATTTTCATTTCTATTTATAATATCTTCTGGTTTTGTATTAAATACTACATCTTCAATATTTTTTATAGTCAATTCTGAACCTGTTTTATTTCCATTTGGATCTAATTCATAAATTGTAAATATATGACAAGAAAGACCATATTTACCTGAATTTTTTGCCGAGAATTCTTCCCAAGGAACAGGTTTTTTACAAATAATTCCATCCATAAATAGATAATTACTAACATCTTTTGGTAAAAATAATGTATCTTGTCCTGAACCACCATCAATAATAGTTGAGTGAGCATTACCACCTATAAAAATTTTATCATTACCAGCACCTGTATGAATAGTTGTATGAGAGATATCTTTTTCAATTACAATTGTATCTTGATTTGCTCCAGTAATAATTGTACCTTTATTTAAATTTCCCTGAATATCAAGAGAGTTTTTACCCTCACCAAGATTTATTAAAACCTCATTTGCATTACCTTTAATGGTAACTTTATCCTCTCCAGAATAAGTATGGATTGAACTTTTTGAAAAATCTTTTCCTACATTTAAGCTATTATCTCCAAATCCTAAATTAACAACACTATTTGTAATTGTTCCTTTTACATTTACTTTATCATCTCCTTGAAGAGTAAATAGATTACTTTTATTTACATCCTGAGTAACATTAATAATATTTTTTCCACTTCCTAAATTTATAGTAGAATTTTTTACATCTCTTGAGATATCTACTATATCATTTTCACTTCCACTATAAACTGTACTTAAATCAAGTTCTCCACCAACTTTTAATTTATTATTTCCACTTCCTAAATTTACAGTTGTATGATCAATTGATCCTTTTACTTCAAATGTATCATCACCAAGCCCACCAAAAAGATTAGACCAATCCACATTCTTACCAACAATTAAGCTATTAGTTCCTCCTCCTAGATTAATCGTAGTATTATCTACATCATTTCCAATAAAGACATTATCATCTCCACTATATGTATGAATTGTAGAAAATTTTACATTGTTTCCAATTTCTAAACTATTATCTCCCGCTCCAAGATTCACAGTTGTTCTCTTTAAATCATCTGTTATAGTAACTTTATCATTTTTAATTCCAGAATAAATATTTGACCAATCTACACCTTGTCCTATTTTTAAGGAATTATATCCTCCACCTAAATTAATTGTATAATGTTCCATTTTACCTTTTACTACTACTTCATCATTTGTAGTTTTGCAAAGTGTATCTGTACATTTAATTCCACATGTTAAATTATTGTAATTATAATATTTATCATAGTCAAAAGTTTCATTATTCCCATTTCCTGTATTTCCACCATCTCCATTTCCTATATTTTCACTTTTAAATATAGGTTCTGTTCCTAATTGCTGAATGGAAATAGTTGCTGTTGGTTTATCAGCAACTGCAATTATTTCAATATTTGTTGTAGCTTCTGAAGTATATTTCCCAAATACTTTTACTTCATACTTAAAACTTCCATCTTCATCACTATCTTCTACTGGGATAAATTTTAAATTTCCAGCAATAATATCACTTTGTTTAATTTCAATATCTGTAGTAAGTTCATTACCATTTAGAAATAATTTCCCATTTTTTGGTAATTCTGTAATTTTTATACTATCTATACTTCCAATAATTTTACCAAAATCTTTTAAACTTAAAATATATTCAGTATCTTCATGAAGTTTTATATTAGCTCCAAATTGGTTTTCTATACCATCATCTTTAATTGTAATTTCAATAGGATTTTTATTTATAATAATTTCATCCCAAGAATTAGTTTCAATTCCATCCAATTTTAAAGAAAATATTTCATCATCCTCTTTTATACCATCAGAAATAATATCTACATAAAATTTTGTACTAGAACTTCCTTTTGGGATAAATACTGTTTGAACTTCTTTAATATCATCTATTGATGCACTAGTATAGCTATAAGAAATAGTCATAATGACATCATCTGTCATATATAACTCTTTTCCTTCTGCATCAAGAAGTTTAATTTCAAACTCAGCCTTCTCTCCTTCTATAAATTCTCTCTTGACAGCTTCTAATATAATAAAAACTGTACCTTCAGATGGTATAGATTGTAAATTCTGAGCTTTAGCAGAAGTTTGTATTGGTTCAGCAACTTGACTATTTTGAGTTGAAATACTTTGGGTATCTTTTGTTAGTGTATTTTGTAATTTAGTAGTTTGTATAGATTCAATAGTAGCTTTGTTACTTTCAACATTCTCTTCTTTTATTGAAACAGTATCAACTTTTGTCTCTACATTTTTTTGTGGAGTTAGTACATTTTTTAATAAATTTAATAGACTCATTTTTCACCTTTTTCAATTTAATTCTTAAATTATATTAAAAAAAAGTCTCTAAAAAGTTTAGTAGTTAAGCTAAATAAATAATATTTGAAGATATCAATTCCTAAACTATTACTCTTTTGGAATTTTAATCTCAAAAAAAGCACCACTATTTTTGTTGTATGCTTTTAATTTTCCTTCCATATTTTTCTCTATTATTAATTTTGACATAAAAAGACCTATTCCTGAACCATTTTGTTTTTGATAAGTAAAAAAGGGTTCAAAAATAGTATCAATTGGATTTACTTTTATTCCACCAGCATTATCTTCAACTGTTACAACAACACTCTCATCTTCTTCAAAAATTGAAATCTTTATATAAGGATCTTCTATATTTCTAGATATTAACTCATCTTTTGCATTATTTATTAAATTTATTAATACTTGTGAAAACTCATTTTTATATCCAAATAAATTTGGATTCTTTTTAATTAAAATATCTAGTTTTATATTATGTGCTTTTAATCCAGTACTTATAATATTTACTATAGAGTTTATTTGTTCAAGCAAGTTAAATTTAATTTTTTCTTTATCATTTGAAAAAAAATCTCTAAAATCATCTATAGTATCAGACATAAATTTTGTAATAATATTTAACTTTTCAATAGCTTCTAAAATTTCACTATTTTTTACTTTTTTCCCTAAAATAATTTTAGCCTCAATTGGTAAAAATATTGAATTCATTTCCATTAGTGGTTGTCTCCACTGATGAGAAATATTTCCGAGCATTTCACCAAGTGAAGCTAATTTAGCTTGCTGAAACAGTATTTTGTCTTTTTCTCTACTTTTATCAACTTCTTCTTTTATTCTTCTTTCAAGTTCTAAAAAATCTTCTAGTTTTGTTTGTCGCATTTTTTTCCTATTTTTATATAAGTGAAGAAAAATCTCCACTTATATTTTTTAGATATTACTAATATCTATTTGGTCATCAATTATTAATTTAACTGTAGAGTTTGAACCTTTTCCTGTATACTCTTTGTATCCATTATTAGTAGCTTTAACATCCCATTCATTTAAATTTAATTGAACTTTATCTCCTATATTACCTTTAATATATAACTCATTTTTACCATCAGTCATATCTACAACATCTTCTAGTTTTAAATTTTTTAATGAATGATTACCAGCTGTTAAATCTATCTCTTCTATATTTTTAATAGAAACTTTTCCTCTAATAACTGATAAATCAATATCATCATTACCACTAAGAACTAATTTATCATATCCTGTTCCACCATCAATAAACACATCTCCATAAGTAACACCATTTTTTGTACTTAAATCTGTATAAATTGTATCGTTTCCTGCTCCACCATAGATTACATCTCTTCCACCATTACCATATATAGTATCATCTCCAGCTCCACCATAGATATAGTCATTTCCTTCTTTTCCATAAATGATATCATTATCTGCTGTACCTTCAATAGTCCTTCCTATATTATCATCATTTTCATATATAGCACCATTTAATTTGATGTTAACATAACTATCTCTACTATCTCCATCTGCATCAGTTATAGTATATTTAAAAGTAGCTGTTTTATCATCATTTTCTTTAAAATTATCATAAGTAGCTCTATTTAACTCAAATACATAGTGACCATTTTTATCTACAATCAAAGTACCATATGTTCCAACTATTTTAGTACTACCATCAGTTTGAACTACACCATTTTGCCAAACAATAGCATTATTAGTAGCTTTCCCATCTGCTCCAAAAATTGCATTTGAACCTGCATCATCACCATATGCATTACCTTCTATTTTTGGTAAAGGATCTGTTGAAACAATAGATGCAAAAAGATCAAATGAGTTATAGTTTGTTTGCCCTGCTGGTTGTTGACCAGCTTCCCAAGTATAAACCTGTTTTACAATATTTCCACTCTTATCTAAAAAACCATCTATTACAAATAGATACTCTTTTCCTCCAACATTTATTTTTTGAGAGAATGATTGCTCTTTTATAGTAACTATATCTCTATTTTGTTCTGCTGTACCACTATTTGATGTCTCATTATGATCAAGTACAATATCATGTACTATATGTACTGTTTCTCCATCAATAACTACATCTAATTCAACTCTAAGTGTTGCTTGAGTAATTTCTGAACCAGCTGTAATAGGTTGATTTGTATGTGTAAATGTACCTAAATTTAACTGTGTATTAATAACATTTTCTGACATATTTTTATATGTTGTATTTCCTTTAAAGTCATACCCAGATTTATTAGAAGCATCTCCCCATGTTAAAGTATCGTTACCTGGTATTGTATCTGTATTTTTAGCTCCTGTATAACTATTACCTCCTTTCCATGTAGTAAACCCTGCTTGTAATTTACCAACATCAACTTGACCAACTGTTACGACTAAAATTTGTCCTCCAGCATTTGAATCATCTATTGAAGTTCTTGGATTATCATCATAAATGCCTAAATTTATTTTTCCACTACTTGTATCACCATTTACATCTGTAGCTTTAATATTTATATCTTTAAATGCTATTTCATCTTCACCTTTTGATTTATCATGATTATGTGCCTGAGTTAAAGTATATTCATAACTAACTTTACCATTATCATATCCAGTGATTTTTAATGTTCCATTCGGAACTGCAATAGGTGGAATGCTATTTCCAGCTATTAAATCAGATACATTTATAGCTGTATTAGCAATTGTAATACTAGCTATTCCATCAATAGCTTTTATAGTAAATGCTCCTGTTATAATATTACTTCCATCTCCTGCATTCGTTCCATTTACCATTCCTTTTTCATATACAATGATATTTTCATTTGAAACATATACAGTTGCATCACTATCTGTTGCATCTTTTGAAAAATCTGAGTTACACGGAGTTTCAATGCTTGCTGTTGCAATAATTTTTAAATCTACATAACCTGTACCTGCAGGAACTATCATTTTTACTTTACTATAATCTATAGATTTCGCTCCAGCTGGAATTATTACTTCCCAAGTACCATTTCCTAAATCTCTCATATTTGATAAATCAAATGTAGCACCTTCTGGAACATTATTTATTTTAACTGTTAAAGTTTCTCTTCCATCATTACTTGTTAATGCAGCTTTTAAATCGACATAATAAACCTCACCAGTAATTTTTCCACTATTATCAACAACTACCTCATTAAATTCTATTGAATTAATTAAATAATCATCATTTTTTCCTAAAGCTGAAAATCTTATCTCATCAAATAAAGTTCCATTGTTTGGTTTTAAATTAAATGGTCCATCTATAATATCTGTTAAACCTTTTTGCGTTGTTTCTCCAACTAAAACTCCATTTTTATAAAATTTAATAAGGGCTGTTTCTATTGATGCTAACCAAGAGAATTTAACATTTACATCTGTTACATTATTATCAAATTTAACTCTAATTTCTTCAGATTTACCATCTAAATAACCAATTTCAGAATCATCACCTGAAGAAGCACCTTTTACACCAAATCCTTCTCTAGGAAGAGTTGCTATAGAAATTTCTCCTTTTGTACCATCTAAATTATAAGCTTCAACACTATATCCTTTTGAAGGAGTTGTAACATTTGTTTTATCTATAGTTAAAGTATTAACAACATCTATACTAGCAGTTGGTACTGAAACAATTGGAGTTCCACCCACTGTTAATCCTACATCAAATGTTGTCGTATCTCCATTTGAATCACTTGCTGTTACTTCAAATACTGCATTTTTAACAACAAAATCTGTATTTACTGCAATAAATTTATATTTTCCAGTTTCAAAATCAAATACAAGTTTAATTTTTCCATCATTTGTTAAAATACCATCTTGTGGATAGTTTGCCTTTGTATATATATTACCTTCAAATTTAATACTATCTATAGTAATATGACCATCTCCTCCACTTATATTATCCATTACATCTCCATCAATTAGTGATGATTTAATTGTAGATAATAATTTGTCTGTTAATTTTGTAACATCTGTTGCTAAATGTGTCTCTTCTCCCATTAATGGTAAGAATTCTGTTTTAAATGTACCTTGACCTAAAATTCCAATAGAAAATGACTCATCCATTTTTGATAAAAAGTTATCTTGATAATCTTTTAATATATTTTGGTTTATCTCTTTTCCTGCCCACGGAAAATCATTTCTAATTACATAAGTACCTGTTTTAGGATCATATATCATTCCATCCGTTGGATGCCCATCTGAGATAAAGTAAGAAACTGTTTTTCCATTTGTAAATGGTAATGAATTATTGTTAATAATTTCCATATTTTTTAACATAGCATCATCATAGTTTGTTGTATTATCACCTGCTTTTGTTATAGCTTCTAAATTTGTTATTAAAGTTTTCACTTCATCAATAGTCATCCAAACTTCACCATTTGCATTTGTTTTAATAAAACTATTTGTAGCAAAAACATTTAATGCAATTTTTACTTCTCCCATTTTTCCATAAGTATCAACTAAATCTTTTAATGCAGCTCTTGCATTTTCCATAGCATTATTTTTAGTCATACTAGAAGAAATATCTAATGTTAATATAAGATTATATTTATTTACTTGTATACAAGTTTGATTATTCTCTCCAACACCATGAACTGTTGCATCGCTTGCTTCTGCTTTTGCAAAGTTTGTACCATCAGCATTGTCATTTTTTTCTGTTGCAATTGCAGTAATTTTTAAATCAACCCAATTAATATCTTGTGGTACATTTTTTAATACTAATGTATCAGCAATTGATGTATCTCCAGCTGGAACTTTTACATTCCATGTACCATCTACATTTTTTGTAACTTCGTATTTTGTACTTATCAAATCTGTACCTTCTGGGACATTACTAATTTTAACTGTTAAAGTCTCACTTCCATCAGTATCTCTTAATGCAGCTTTAATCTCTACTGTATACTCATTAGAAGCTACTTTTACAGCATCAATACTTGCTGTTGGTACATCAGCAACTGCTGTAACTATTATTTCAGTTTTATTTTCTATTGCAGACCATTGTATTCCATCATTAACTATAAATTTAAAACTTCCGTCTTCATCACTATTTAAATTTGGCTTAAATACTAATTTCCCACTATTAATATCTGTTTTAGTTAATTCTTGTCCTACTTGAACTACTTTATTATTTAATAGTAATTGACCATTTACTGGAATTTCTGTAATTTTAACCTTTTCTATTGTTGTTAATGGTGTACCAAAATCATCAATCGTTAATATATATTCTATATCTTCTTTAGTTGTAAAGCTAGCATCCGTTGTTAAGTCAAAATCATTATCTACTATTATCCCTGTTCCTGTTCCTGTTTTACCATCTAATGTTGCTGTAATTGTAAAGTTCTCATCTCCCTCTACTATTAAATCATCAAACGTTGGTACTTTTGTATAGAACTCTGTCTCACCTTTTGGAAGTGTTACTTCAAACTCTCCATTTCCTTTATTTACTGAAACTAACTCATTACCATTCTTATCATAGAACTTAACATTATTTAACACTAAATCATCATTAATATCTGCTGTCCCATTAGCTAGTTTTACTTCTACTATCTCATCTTTTGAGCTTGGGTTCTCTACTTTTGTTTTAAACAGTGCATCATTACCCTCTGGTATTTTTACATTACCATTCTCTAATGTGTTCCCTCCAAAGTTACCTGGTATATTTGGAACTGTTGGATCTGTTGGATCTACTGGTTCTACTGTTACTGTATATTCATCATTATCTACTATTATCCCTGTTCCTGTTCCTGTTTTACCATCTAATGTTGCTGTAATTGTAAAGTTCTCATCTCCCTCTACTATTAAATCATCAAACGTTGGTACTTTTGTATAGAACTCTGTCTCACCTTTTGGAAGTGTTACTTCAAACTCTCCATTTCCTTTATTTACTGAAACTAACTCATTACCATTCTTATCATAGAACTTAACATTATTTAACACTAAATCATCATTAATATCTGCTGTCCCATTAGCTAGTTTTACTTCTACTATCTCATCTTTTGAGCTTGGGTTCTCTACTTTTGTTTTAAACAGTGCATCATTACCCTCTGGTATTTTTACATTACCATTCTCTAATGTGTTCCCTCCAAAGTTACCTGGTATATTTGGAACTGTTGGATCTGTTGGATCTACTGGTTCTACTGTTACTGTATATTCATCATTATCTACTATTATCCCTGTTCCTGTTCCTGTTTTACCATCTAATGTTGCTGTAATTGTAAAGTTCTCATCTCCCTCTACTATTAAATCATCAAACGTTGGTACTTTTGTATAGAACTCTGTCTCACCTTTTGGAAGTGTTACTTCAAACTCTCCATTTCCTTTATTTACTGAAACTAACTCATTACCATTCTTATCATAGAACTTAACATTATTTAACACTAAATCATCATTAATATCTGCTGTCCCATTAGCTAGTTTTACTTCTACTATCTCATCTTTTGAGCTTGGGTTCTCTACTTTTGTTTTAAACAGTGCATCATTACCCTCTGGTATTTTTACATTACCATTCTCTAATGTGTTCCCTCCAAAGTTACCTGGTATATTTGGAACTGTTGGATCTGTTGGATCTACTGGTTCTACTGTTACTGTATATTCATCATTATCTACTATTATCCCTGTTCCTGTTCCTGTTTTACCATCTAATGTTGCTGTAATTGTAAAGTTCTCATCTCCCTCTACTATTAAATCATCAAACGTTGGTACTTTTGTATAGAACTCTGTCTCACCTTTTGGAAGTGTTACTTCAAACTCTCCATTTCCTTTATTTACTGAAACTAACTCATTACCATTCTTATCATAGAACTTAACATTATTTAACACTAAATCATCATTAATATCTGCTGTCCCATTAGCTAGTTTTACTTCTACTATCTCATCTTTTGAGCTTGGGTTCTCTACTTTTGTTTTAAACAGTGCATCATTACCCTCTGGTATTTTTACATTACCATTCTCTAATGTGTTCCCTCCAAAGTTACCTGGTATATTTGGAACTGTTGGATCTGTTGGATCTACTGGTTCTACTGTTACTGTATATTCATCATTATCTACTATTATCCCTGTTCCTGTTCCTGTTTTACCATCTAATGTTGCTGTAATTGTAAAGTTCTCATCTCCCTCTACTATTAAATCATCAAACGTTGGTACTTTTGTATAGAACTCTGTCTCACCTTTTGGAAGTGTTACTTCAAACTCTCCATTTCCTTTATTTACTGAAACTAACTCATTACCATTCTTATCATAGAACTTAACATTATTTAACACTAAATCATCATTAATATCTGCTGTCCCATTAGCTAGTTTTACTTCTACTATCTCATCTTTTGAGCTTGGGTTCTCTACTTTTGTTTTAAACAGTGCATCATTACCCTCTGGTATTTTTACATTACCATTCTCTAATGTGTTCCCTCCAAAGTTACCTGGTATATTTGGAACTGTTGGATCTGTTGGATCTACTGGTTCTACTGTTACTGTATATTCATCATTATCTACTATTATCCCTGTTCCTGTTCCTGTTTTACCATCTAATGTTGCTGTAATTGTAAAGTTCTCATCTCCCTCTACTATTAAATCATCAAACGTTGGTACTTTTGTATAGAACTCTGTCTCACCTTTTGGAAGTGTTACTTCAAACTCTCCATTTCCTTTATTTACTGAAACTAACTCATTACCATTCTTATCATAGAACTTAACATTATTTAACACTAAATCATCATTAATATCTGCTGTCCCATTAGCTAGTTTTACTTCTACTATCTCATCTTTTGAGCTTGGGTTCTCTACTTTTGTTTTAAACAGTGCATCATTACCCTCTGGTATTTTTACATTACCATTCTCTAATGTGTTCCCTCCAAAGTTACCTGGTATATTTGGAACTGTTGGATCTGTTGGATCTACTGGTTCTACTGTTACTGTATATTCATCATTATCTACTATTATCCCTGTTCCTGTTCCTGTTTTACCATCTAATGTTGCTGTAATTGTAAAGTTCTCATCTCCCTCTACTATTAAATCATCAAACGTTGGTACTTTTGTATAGAACTCTGTCTCACCTTTTGGAAGTGTTACTTCAAACTCTCCATTTCCTTTATTTACTGAAACTAACTCATTACCATTCTTATCATAGAACTTAACATTATTTAACACTAAATCATCATTAATATCTGCTGTCCCATTAGCTAGTTTTACTTCTACTATCTCATCTTTTGAGCTTGGGTTCTCTACTTTTGTTTTAAACAGTGCATCATTACCCTCTGGTATTTTTACATTACCATTCTCTAATGTGTTCCCTCCAAAGTTACCTGGTATATTTGGAACTGTTGGATCTGTTGGATCTACTGGTTCTACTGTTACTGTATATTCATCATTATCTACTATTATCCCTGTTCCTGTTCCTGTTTTACCATCTAATGTTGCTGTAATTGTAAAGTTCTCATCTCCCTCTACTATTAAATCATCAAACGTTGGTACTTTTGTATAGAACTCTGTCTCACCTTTTGGAAGTGTTACTTCAAACTCTCCATTTCCTTTATTTACTGAAACTAACTCATTACCATTCTTATCATAGAACTTAACATTATTTAACACTAAATCATCATTAATATCTGCTGTCCCATTAGCTAGTTTTACTTCTACTATCTCATCTTTTGAGCTTGGGTTCTCTACTTTTGTTTTAAACAGTGCATCATTACCCTCTGGTATTTTTACATTACCATTCTCTAATGTGTTCCCTCCAAAGTTACCTGGTATATTTGGAACTGTTGGATCTGTTGGATCTACTGGTTCTACTGTTACTGTATATTCATCATTATCTACTATTATCCCTGTTCCTGTTCCTGTTTTACCATCTAATGTTGCTGTAATTGTAAAGTTCTCATCTCCCTCTACTATTAAATCATCAAACGTTGGTACTTTTGTATAGAACTCTGTCTCACCTTTTGGAAGTGTTACTTCAAACTCTCCATTTCCTTTATTTACTGAAACTAACTCATTACCATTCTTATCATAGAACTTAACATTATTTAACACTAAATCATCATTAATATCTGCTGTCCCATTAGCTAGTTTTACTTCTACTATCTCATCTTTTGAGCTTGGGTTCTCTACTTTTGTTTTAAACAGTGCATCATTACCCTCTGGTATTTTTACATTACCATTCTCTAATGTGTTCCCTCCAAAGTTACCTGGTATATTTGGAACTGTTGGATCTGTTGGATCTACTGGTTCTACTGTTACTGTATATTCATCATTATCTACTATTATCCCTGTTCCTGTTCCTGTTTTACCATCTAATGTTGCTGTAATTGTAAAGTTCTCATCTCCCTCTACTATTAAATCATCAAACGTTGGTACTTTTGTATAGAACTCTGTCTCACCTTTTGGAAGTGTTACTTCAAACTCTCCATTTCCTTTATTTACTGAAACTAACTCATTACCATTCTTATCATAGAACTTAACATTATTTAACACTAAATCATCATTAATATCTGCTGTCCCATTAGCTAGTTTTACTTCTACTATCTCATCTTTTGAGCTTGGGTTCTCTACTTTTGTTTTAAACAGTGCATCATTACCCTCTGGTATTTTTACATTACCATTCTCTAATGTGTTCCCTCCAAAGTTACCTGGTATATTTGGAACTGTTGGATCTGTTGGATCTACTGGTTCTACTGTTACTGTATATTCATCATTATCTACTATTATCCCTGTTCCTGTTCCTGTTTTACCATCTAATGTTGCTGTAATTGTAAAGTTCTCATCTCCCTCTACTATTAAATCATCAAACGTTGGTACTTTTGTATAGAACTCTGTCTCACCTTTTGGAAGTGTTACTTCAAACTCTCCATTTCCTTTATTTACTGAAACTAACTCATTACCATTCTTATCATAGAACTTAACATTATTTAACACTAAATCATCATTAATATCTGCTGTCCCATTAGCTAGTTTTACTTCTACTATCTCATCTTTTGAGCTTGGGTTCTCTACTTTTGTTTTAAACAGTGCATCATTACCCTCTGGTATTTTTACATTACCATTCTCTAATGTGTTCCCTCCAAAGTTACCTGGTATATTTGGAACTGTTGGATCTGTTGGATCTACTGGTTCTACTGTTACTGTATATTCATCATTATCTACTATTATCCCTGTTCCTGTTCCTGTTTTACCATCTAATGTTGCTGTAATTGTAAAGTTCTCATCTCCCTCTACTATTAAATCATCAAACGTTGGTACTTTTGTATAGAACTCTGTCTCACCTTTTGGAAGTGTTACTTCAAACTCTCCATTTCCTTTATTTACTGAAACTAACTCATTACCATTCTTATCATAGAACTTAACATTATTTAACACTAAATCATCATTAATATCTGCTGTCCCATTAGCTAGTTTTACTTCTACTATCTCATCTTTTGAGCTTGGGTTCTCTACTTTTGTTTTAAACAGTGCATCATTACCCTCTGGTATTTTTACATTACCATTCTCTAATGTGTTCCCTCCAAAGTTACCTGGTATATTTGGAACTGTTGGATCTGTTGGATCTACTGGTTCTACTGTTACTGTATATTCATCATTATCTACTATTATCCCTGTTCCTGTTCCTGTTTTACCATCTAATGTTGCTGTAATTGTAAAGTTCTCATCTCCCTCTACTATTAAATCATCAAACGTTGGTACTTTTGTATAGAACTCTGTCTCACCTTTTGGAAGTGTTACTTCAAACTCTCCATTTCCTTTATTTACTGAAACTAACTCATTACCATTCTTATCATAGAACTTAACATTATTTAACACTAAATCATCATTAATATCTGCTGTCCCATTAGCTAGTTTTACTTCTACTATCTCATCTTTTGAGCTTGGGTTCTCTACTTTTGTTTTAAACAGTGCATCATTACCCTCTGGTATTTTTACATTACCATTCTCTAATGTGTTCCCTCCAAAGTTACCTGGTATATTTGGAACTGTTGGATCTGTTGGATCTACTGGTTCTACTGTTACTGTATATTCATCATTATCTACTATTATCCCTGTTCCTGTTCCTGTTTTACCATCTAATGTTGCTGTAATTGTAAAGTTCTCATCTCCCTCTACTATTAAATCATCAAACGTTGGTACTTTTGTATAGAACTCTGTCTCACCTTTTGGAAGTGTTACTTCAAACTCTCCATTTCCTTTATTTACTGAAACTAACTCATTACCATTCTTATCATAGAACTTAACATTATTTAACACTAAATCATCATTAATATCTGCTGTCCCATTAGCTAGTTTTACTTCTACTATCTCATCTTTTGAGCTTGGGTTCTCTACTTTTGTTTTAAACAGTGCATCATTACCCTCTGGTATTTTTACATTACCATTCTCTAATGTGTTCCCTCCAAAGTTACCTGGTATATTTGGAACTGTTGGATCTGTTGGATCTACTGGTTCTACTGTTACTGTATATTCATCATTATCTACTATTATCCCTGTTCCTGTTCCTGTTTTACCATCTAATGTTGCTGTAATTGTAAAGTTCTCATCTCCCTCTACTATTAAATCATCAAACGTTGGTACTTTTGTATAGAACTCTGTCTCACCTTTTGGAAGTGTTACTTCAAACTCTCCATTTCCTTTATTTACTGAAACTAACTCATTACCATTCTTATCATAGAACTTAACATTATTTAACACTAAATCATCATTAATATCTGCTGTCCCATTAGCTAGTTTTACTTCTACTATCTCATCTTTTGAGCTTGGGTTCTCTACTTTTGTTTTAAACAGTGCATCATTACCCTCTGGTATTTTTACATTACCATTCTCTAATGTGTTCCCTCCAAAGTTACCTGGTATATTTGGAACTGTTGGATCTGTTGGATCTACTGGTTCTACTGTTACTGTATATTCATCATTATCTACTATTATCCCTGTTCCTGTTCCTGTTTTACCATCTAATGTTGCTGTAATTGTAAAGTTCTCATCTCCCTCTACTATTAAATCATCAAACGTTGGTACTTTTGTATAGAACTCTGTCTCACCTTTTGGAAGTGTTACTTCAAACTCTCCATTTCCTTTATTTACTGAAACTAACTCATTACCATTCTTATCATAGAACTTAACATTATTTAACACTAAATCATCATTAATATCTGCTGTCCCATTAGCTAGTTTTACTTCTACTATCTCATCTTTTGAGCTTGGGTTCTCTACTTTTGTTTTAAACAGTGCATCATTACCCTCTGGTATTTTTACATTACCATTCTCTAATGTGTTCCCTCCAAAGTTACCTGGTATATTTGGAACTGTTGGATCTGTTGGATCTACTGGTTCTACTGTTACTGTATATTCATCATTATCTACTATTATCCCTGTTCCTGTTCCTGTTTTACCATCTAATGTTGCTGTAATTGTAAAGTTCTCATCTCCCTCTACTATTAAATCATCAAACGTTGGTACTTTTGTATAGAACTCTGTCTCACCTTTTGGAAGTGTTACTTCAAACTCTCCATTTCCTTTATTTACTGAAACTAACTCATTACCATTCTTATCATAGAACTTAACATTATTTAACACTAAATCATCATTAATATCTGCTGTCCCATTAGCTAGTTTTACTTCTACTATCTCATCTTTTGAGCTTGGGTTCTCTACTTTTGTTTTAAACAGTGCATCATTACCCTCTGGTATTTTTACATTACCATTCTCTAATGTGTTCCCTCCAAAGTTACCTGGTATATTTGGAACTGTTGGATCTGTTGGATCTACTGGTTCTACTGTTACTGTATATTCATCATTATCTACTATTATCCCTGTTCCTGTTCCTGTTTTACCATCTAATGTTGCTGTAATTGTAAAGTTCTCATCTCCCTCTACTATTAAATCATCAAACGTTGGTACTTTTGTATAGAACTCTGTCTCACCTTTTGGAAGTGTTACTTCAAACTCTCCATTTCCTTTATTTACTGAAACTAACTCATTACCATTCTTATCATAGAACTTAACATTATTTAACACTAAATCATCATTAATATCTGCTGTCCCATTAGCTAGTTTTACTTCTACTATCTCATCTTTTGAGCTTGGGTTCTCTACTTTTGTTTTAAACAGTGCATCATTACCCTCTGGTATTTTTACATTACCATTCTCTAATGTGTTCCCTCCAAAGTTACCTGGTATATTTGGAACTGTTGGATCTGTTGGATCTACTGGTTCTACTGTTACTGTATATTCATCATTATCTAATATAGAAGACTTTATATCTCTATCTCTTATAGTTAAATGTTCAAACTGATCAGATCCTATTACATCATTTTTATTTAATGTTATATCTAAATACTCTGTATCTTCTATTATATTATCATCTACTGTATCTATTTTAAATATAACTTCACTTTGACCTGCTTTTACTGTTACAGTTTTTACTTCAGCTATATCATTTCCATCTGCTGTATCATATTTATATATAATTTCAAATGTAATATCTTTTTTTGCAATAACTGGGTACCCTCTATCATCTGTTAAAGTTACCTTATATTCAAAACTTTCTCCCTCTATAACAGCTGTTTTTACTCCTATAATATCTACATTTACATTATCTCTTGTATTTGTATTTGGATCTTGTGGTTCTACTGGGTTACTTGGATCTACTGGTTTACTTGGATCTGTTGGTTCTTTTGGAACATATGCTTCTACTTCATCTATAATAGTAGTTTCAATATTTTCTTTAATAAATTTAATTTCTTCTGTAGATTGAGTACTTATCGAGTCTATAGAAATTTCAAAACTTTCTCGTTCTTCATTATATACATCATCTACTATTTCTACTTCAAATTCAACACCTGTTTGACCTTTAGCAATAGTTACACTCTTAACTTCAATAATATCTTCTTGATTGGCTGTTTTATATGTATATTTAAATGTTACTGTTATATCTTCTGGTGCAGCAATTGGATTACCATTTTCATCATATAATCCTAATTTATATTTCGCTTTATCACCTTCTATAACATCAATAACTTTTAAACCATCTAGTTTAATTGTATATAATGTTTCTACATCTATTATAATAGTTGTAGCTATAGCTTGATTTGAATCTATTGGAAGTGAAAAAATTGCTCTCTCTAAATTTATCCATCTATCTGTCTCTTGAAGTCCAAATAAAGAATCATTGAATGTATCAGATAAACCAACTCTTACTCCACTTGTTCTTTCTACTCCTTCTCCTCCTGATGCCGCTGATTCTAAAGTCTCAACTAATGAAGAAAAATCATTAATTAATGCTAGACTATTAGGTTTATTTGAAATTAAAGCTTCTAAGTTATCAATAATTTCACTTCCACTAAATACTTTATTATTTACAATACTATCAATATTTTGTTCATTTAAATTTTTATTAATTAAAACTAATGTTGGATTTATTATTCCATCTTTATTTAAATTTAAAAGTGGAACTATTCCATTTAAACTAATATTTACAGTCTTACCATCAATTTTAAAAGTAAATTCAACAGATTTTTGATTATCTTTAAAATTCATAGAATAACTAGAAAATCCATTTGAGAAAATGAATTGTTGCCCTTTTTTAGCACTAAAACTTAAATCTTTATTTAATTCAATTACTTTACTTGAACCATTCACTTCTCTAATCGTTAATTTCATAATAATCTCCTCAGAATATTTAGGATTGTATGAAATATTTTATTTTAAAAAAGTCTCTAAAAAGTTTTTATAGAAACAAATTTATAAAAAAGATAATTAAATTACTTAATTATCTTTCATGAAGAGAATCTTGTTTTACCTTTAAAATTGGTTTTAATAAGAAATCCATAATAGTTTTTTTACCAGTTACAATATCAACGGTAGCAACCATTCCTGGGATAATTGGGAGTTTTTTACCTTTTCTTTCAAGATAATTTTTATCAGTTTTTACTAAAACCCTATAGTAACTTTTTCCTTCTTTAGAATCTTTATCTATTATTGAGTCAGCAGAAATTTCTATAATATGCCCCTCTAAACCTCCATATATAGAAAAATCATAAGCTGTAATCTTAATAATAGCTTTTTGACTTGGGTTTATAAATGCAATATCTTTTGGATCTATTTTTGCTTCAACAACTAAAGCATCGCTTAGCGGAACAATTTCAATTAAATCAACTCCTGGTTGTATAACTCCTCCTATTGTATTAAAATTCAACTGCTTTACAATTCCATCTACTGGAGAAGTTATTGTTGTTTTATCAACTTTATCTTTGTCCCCTACAAGCTTAGCTTCAAATCTATTTATTTGGCTAACTGTTTTTTGTAATTCATTTGAAGCTTCACTTCTAAAAGTATTTAGCTTTTCTTGAATTTTATTTCTAGCCTCTTGAATAGCAAAATTTGATCTAGTAATTGATAAATTTGCAGTTTGTAAATCACCTTTTGTTTGATTATGCTCTTTTTCCATATCTAGTAAATCAATATTAGACTTAATTTTTCTTTCAACTAATTGTTTAATAGTCTTTTTTTGCTCTTCAATAAAACCCAAATTATCTTTTAACTTTTTAATTGTACTTTCTATCTCTTTTAATTCTTGAATTTTTTGACTCTCTTGAGTTGATAAAACACTAATAGAAGACTTTAATTCTTTATATCGATTTTCATAAAGCATCTTTTCATTCAAATCATATCTTGATGGATCTTGTAAAATCTTTTCATCAAAAATGAGCTCTTCCAGTGGTTCATCAATATTAATTGTTGCTTCTTTTTCTAATCTAGCCTTGAGTGCTAATAAAGATAAATATTCTTGGCGACTCTCTTCTAATGTTGCTTGAAATCTCGTTGTATCAATTTTCATTAAAGGAGCATCAAATTTTACAATATCACCCTCCTTTATAAATATCTCAGAAATAATTCCCCCATCTAAAGACTGAACTGTTTGTACTTTATCCGTAGGAATAACTTTTCCAGCACCCCTTGCTAATTCATCTATTTCTGCAAAAATTGCCCAAATCAAGAATATAGCAAAAATACCAACAACAATTGTAAAAATAACTTTACTAACTAAATTAGCTTCTTCATTTGCATGAGAATAATTAGTATAAATAAAATCCAAATCCTCTTTTTCATTATATTTATCATCACCTAAACCATAAATAGCTTTTATATTATTTAAAATTTTATAAAAAATTGTCTCTTTCTTCTCAACTTTTTGTGTAGAACCCTTTGATTTCTTATCAACAATTGTTAAATGTTCATCAGTCTTAATATTATTATTTATTATTTCAGTATCTTGCTTGTCTAAATTTTTCATATTAATCCACTTTTACTGTAAATACTTCATCTTTTGGTCCATCAACTATAATTGAACCATTTTCCATAATAATGACTCTATCTACAAGTTGAAGTAGTGAAGTTTTATGAGTTACAACTATTAAAGTTTTATCGACAACTATATTTTGAAGTCTATTTATAAATGCTTTTTCTGTTTGTCTATCCATAGAGTTTGTTGGTTCATCTAGAATTATAATTCCAGGATCAGATATTAAAGCTCTTGCTAAAGTAATAGATTGTCTTTCTCCACCTGAAAGACCATCTCCTCTTTCTCCAACAAGTAAATCATAACCTGCTTCATGTTTTCCTAAAAATTCATCAAGACCAGCAATTTTTGATACTCTTAAAATCTCTTCATCTGAAACATATTGCTCTCCAATAGTAAGATTATCTTTTACTGTTCCCATAAATAAAAAAGGCTCTTGCGGAACACTTCCCATAGCATGTCTTAAATCAACAGGATCTATTTGTCTTGTATCTAAACCATCTATTAAAACCGAACCTTTTATCGGCTGATATAAATTCATTATTAACTTTAATAAAGTAGATTTTCCAGAACCAATTTTTCCTAAAATTGCAACCTTCTCTCCCTGTTTTATTTTCAAATTTATATCTTTTAATGTTTGATGATTTTGTTCTTTATATGAGAATTGAACATCTTTTAATTCAATATCTCCTTTTAGATTTGGTCTACTTATATATAGTTTATCCTCTTTTTCCACAGGCATTTTCATAACTTCATCAAGATTATTTAAAGATAACATTACTCTATCAAACTTGATAATCATACCAACAAGTTGTGCAATAGGAGCAATAACTCTTCCATTTAATATCATAGAAGCCACTATAGCTCCCATTGTAATTTCTCCTTCTTTTGCTAGATATACACCAGCAGCAACAATAGCAATATTTGAGAATTGTGATAAAAAAGCAGTAAAATAGGTAATAGATTGTGATAAGAAATGACTTTTATCTGAATAATGAGTAGTTTTATTTACAGAATTTACCCAATGTGTTTTCATTCTATTTTGAGCTTTTACACTTTTTATAATTTCTAATCCAGAAACTGCTTCAATTAAAGTTGTTTGTTTTATCTGATCCTCTTTTACACTTTTTTCAATAATCTCTTTTAAAGGTTTTTGAAAATACCAAGATAAGAGTATAGAAATAACTGCTGTTGCAATAGAGATAAAAGCTAATGGACCACCTATAAAAAATATAACTGCTATAAAAATAAATACAAATGGTAAATCAACAATGGCTGCAATTGTAGCACTCGTAAAAAATTCTCTTACGCTTTCAAAAGATTGTAATCTACTTATAAATTGTCCTGTTGAAGCTGGTTTTGCATCAAGTCTAATATTTAAAAGATGATTAAATATCTTATTAGACATTATAGTATCTGCTCTTTTACCTGCAATACCAAGGAAATAGGATCTTAATACTTTTAAAACTAAATCAAAAAGCATAACAATTGAAATCCCTATAAATAAAGCCCATAAAGTCTCTATAGCATTATTTGGTAAAACTCTATCATAAACATTCATTGTAAAAAGTGGTGTTGCTAAAATAAAAAGATTTATAAAAAGTGATACAACAATTACTTGTTTATAAATACCTTTATTCCGTTTTAAAGTTCCCCAAAACCACTCTTTTGGATTTTCTACTTTTATCTCTTTTTCTATACGATTATTAAAATTATACTCTGGCTTAATAATAATTACTTCACCTGTATATTCTGATTCTAGTTTTTCTACTGTTATTTGAGTTTCACCACTACTTAATCCAGGTATAATTACTTGAGCTATTCCTTTTTTTAAATCATAGTTTAATAAAACACAAGCTCTATTTTTATTTAATATTAAAACGGAAGGTAATGCTAGTTTAGTTATATCTTTTAAAGTTTCCCTTTTTACAGTTCTTGTCGTAAAACCAATTCTTGAAGCTGCTTCATGAAACATTGAAATATTCATAGATGTATTATGTATAGGTAATCCATAAGTTAAAGATTCTGCTGAAGTCTCTCTATTATGATATTTAGATAGAAAAAGTAGACAACCTAAAAGGTCATCTACTTTTCTTCTATCTTTTAAATTAGATAGTGTTTCACTCTCTAATAATTCGGAGTTTTTATTTTCCAATTATACCCTCTATTTATTTATGATATTTATCATAAAGTTTTTGATGCTTCGCTATATTATCAACATATGGCTTATTAACTTTCACTGAAGCTGGTAAATTATCCATTGCAATATTTGCATCTTTTACTGATTTGAATATACCATAAATAACCTTAGCACTTGCCATTTGTGGTCCAAATGGATATGTATATGTATTAGTTTTATCTAATCCACTACTTCTTACAAATCCATTTGCTGCATCAATACCTTCCGTTGTTGTTATATTAATTGTATAATATCCAGCTGGTACCTCTTGGAATGTTGCAAAATTTTCAGATTTAATAGCTTCTTTTATAGGAGCAACAGGTGCTGGAGAATAATGCATAGGTCTTTCAACCATAGTTTCTTGTTGATTATTATCTCCTAAAAGAGCTTTTAATTCATCATTTGCAGTAATTATATTTTGAGGTTCACCAACTAAATTACTTAATGCTATTGTATTTGAGCAACCATCACTATTTGGAGATAAAACAGTATCTGTTAAAGCAGAAAGAGTTGTTAAAATATCATAGTAATTTCTATACAATTCATATTCTCTATTAATTAAACTCTTTTTCCCTTCGTAAAGAACTGTTTGTGCATCTAGAATATCAACAAACGTTCTAGTTCCAGACTCAAACTCACTTTTATAGACCTCAACAATATTCTCATTTGAAACTACATAATTTTTAAGAACATTAATTCTCTCTTTATTTTTTTGGAATCTTTCAAAATTTACTTTAATCTCTTCTACAATTTTGTTTGTAATCGCATCTAACCTTTGTTTTTGTTCAGCTAAAAATATTGTCTCTTGTTCAGAAATAGCTTTATCTCCTCCTCCATTAAATAAATTCCAAGCTAAATTTATTCTACCAAATGCTTGATTTTCTCTTCCATTGTTATTTAAAGACAAATCATTATCTGTTAAAGCTTTTAGCTCTAAACTAAAATTTGGTAAAAATTTTGAATCTGCTTGTGCAATTTTTTCTCTTTGTCCTTTTATTCTCTCTATTTGTTCCTTTATTTCATAATTATTTAGAACAGCTTTTTCAATTAAATCTTGAAGATTATTTGGAATATTTGTTAAATCCATTTTTGGTCTACACTCATTTCCTAATGGCTCTTCTCCTACAAATCTTTTAAAAGTTGTAACTCTTGAATGTTTTAAATCTTTTTCTTCAAGATATTTTTCTTTCATAAAGTTAAGTTTTCCTTCTGTTTCATAAGTTTCTAAAACTTCTCCACTAATTGATTCTTTTTCTTTTGCTATTTGAAGATTATCTTCATTTGTTTGGATCATAGATTTTGTTAAATTTAACATTTCATCATATTGAACTAAGCCTAAATAAGCATTAACTGTTTCGTAAACAATATTTTGAATATTTTTTTCTGTTCTATATGTATTTGCTAAATCATTATGTTTAGCCTCTCTTATTTGTGCAGGTGTTAAATCACCATCATAAAGCATTTGATTAATAGCAATTCCTAAATTATAACCTTCTTCTTGATCTGAACCATTTATTGGAGAATTTGTACTATTTATTCTTTGTTCTTTATATTTCTTATCAGAATTGCTTTTTTCTAACCTTCCATCGATATCAACTCTTGGTAAATATTTTGCTTCTCTTTCATCAATATATTTTTTGAATGCCTCTTGATTCTTCTTTTCAGCAATAACTTCAGGATTTGTTGCAATAACTTTTTCTATACTATCTTTTAAGCTTGCTGCTTGTAAGCTAGCACTAGCAAATATTGATAAACAGATAAGTTTTATAACTTTACGTTTCATTTTATACTCCAATTTTTGTTTCTTTTAAATAATATTTTTTGTTATGATAATGACTTTTAACTTAACTTTAGTTTAACTTTATATTCCAATTCATTAATTTATACTAAGCTTTATTATTATATTATAACTTAATTTTTTATCAAAAGGAAAATTATGGAAAATACTACTCATTTGAAAATTTTAAATAATTTGAATATTTTATATATTGAAGACGAAGAAAATATAAAAAAAAATATAAAAGAGACTTTAACTCTCTTTTGTGAAAATATATTTGATGCATCAAATATAGAAGAAGCTAAAATACTTTTAGAAGAACATAGAATTGATATAATCATTACAGATATAAATTTACCAGATACGAATGGAATAGAATTTATAAAAGAGTTTAGAAAAATTGATAAAAAAATACCCATTATTATTTTAAGTGCTTATACAGATAAAGATTATTTACTTGAAGCAACAAAACTAAAACTTACTGATTATCTCACAAAACCTATAGATTTTAAATCTCTTCATTCCGCACTTTATAAATGTGTAGATGAAATTCTAGAAAATTCAAGATATTTAATTAGTTTTAAAAATAATGTAGAATTTAATGTTCTTCATAAAAAACTTTTTTGTAAAGAAAAAAATGAAGAAATGACATTAACATCAAAAGAGCTAGTTTTACTGGAATATTTAGTAAAGCATTCGAATAGAGTTTTATCTATTGAAGAATTAAAAAATTATATTTGGGAAGATGAACTTGAAGCAACTGAATCTGCTTTTAAGAATTTATTAAATAAACTTAGAAATAAAATAGGTAAAGAGTCTATTTTAAACATATCTGGAGTTGGATATAGATTAAATTATTAAAAATTAGGATAGGCTTTGAGAATTATTATTCTATTCTTATTTATCACTTTAAATATTTTTGCAAATAATAAAAACTTCAAAGTAGCATATGATTCAAATTTTACACCATTTTCATATAAAGATAAAGATAAAGAGACTGGTTTAATTATTGATTTACTTAAAACTTGGGCTAAATATAATAACTATAATATTAAATTTGTTGAAAATCTCACTTGGTCAGAAAAAATAAACTCACTAAGAGAAGGAAATATAGATTTTTTTATAGGGAATAATAATCTTGAACACTTATTAAAACAATCTTTTAATATTTTTGAATCAAAGGCTACACTTTTTTCACTCTCTAAAAATATGAATTCCATAAATCCAAATTCTAAAATTGGTCTAATTGAAGGATCGAATCAGGAAGATTTAAAAATAAAATTTCCTAATTCTGAAATAGTATATTTTGAAAAAATTTCTGAAATGATAAATGCTTTAAAACATGAAGATATAGAATTCTTTTATGCAGACAAAACAGCTATTGAGTTCTATATAGCAAATAATAACTTGTATAATCTTATAAAAACAAATGAAAATATATATACAAATATAAATGGTTTTAAATTGATATCAAATAATCAAAATAATATAAATATTTTTGAAGATGGTTTCTCCAAAATTCCAATTTTTGAACTATTACAATCTGAAAAACAGTGGTTATATAATAATAAAGAATTCTTTTATGAAAATTTCAAAAATAAAATATCTCTAAATGAAGCTGAAAAACAATTTATAAAAAATCTGAATATGAAAATATCTATATCATCAGCTTGGTTTCCATTTAGCTTCAAGTCAGAAAAGAATGAACCTGCTGGTATTTCATCTTTATATTGGGATTTGATAAAAAATAATCTTGATTTAAAAACACAAAATATATTCTTTGATAATTTTAATGACCAAATATCTAGCCTAAAGAATAGAGATACAGATCTTATTTTTAATGCAGGAGAAACTGAAGATAGAAAAGAGTATGCACTTTTTTCAAAAGAGTATGCAAAATTTCCAATATCAATTGCAACAAAAAAAGATGAAAATTTCATAGAGCATATTTCCCAAATCAAAGATAAAAAAATAGCTATAGGAAATAATTTTACAGCACATAGAATTTTAAAAAAAGAGTTCCCAAATATTGAATTTATTCTTGTAAAAAATCCAAAAGAGGGTTTAAAATTAGTCTCAGATAATTTAGCTTTTGCTTATGTAGATATAAAACCTGTTTTATTTTACAATATTGCAAAATATGATTTAAAAGATTTAAAAGTTACAGGAAATAGTGGATTTGAGTATGCCTTAAAAATTATGTTTAGAGATGATTACAAAGAGTTAGAATCTATTCTGAATAAAGCAATTTCATCTATATCTTTAAATGAATTGAATGAAATTATTGAGAAATGGCAAAATGTTCAATTTCAAACGACTGTAAATTATAAATTCTTGTGGATTACTTTAAGTATCTTTTCCCTTTTAACTTTAGCATTTCTATATAGATATTTAACTATTAAAGAGTTAAATAATAAATTAAAATCTATTGTTGATGAAAAAACAAAAAAATTAAATGATATAAATAGAAATTTAGAAAATATAATAGAAGAGAAAACCAAAGAACTTATTAAAAAAGAAAATATTCTAAATCAGCAGACAAAAATGGCTGCTATGGGTGAAATGATAGAAAATATTGCTCATCAATGGAGACAACCACTATCAGTAATATCAACATTAGCTACTTCTATAAAATTAAAAAAAGAGCTAAACAGTTTAGATGATATTGAATTTATAAAAGATATGGAACTTATAAATCAATCTGCTCAACATCTCTCCACTACAATTGATGATTTTAGAAATTTTTTTAATCAAGAGAAACAAGAAAATTCATTTGACATTTCTGAAACTATAGATAAGACTCTACATCTTTTAAGTAGTAGAATAAATAATCATAATATAAGTATCATTTTAAATATAGAGAAAATAGAAATTAATAGCTTTGAAAGTGAATTAATACAAGTCTTATTAAATATTTTAAATAACGCTATTGATGCTTTCAAAGAAAAAAACATTGATAAAAAGTTTGTATTTATTGAATTAATTCATGATGAAAATTATATCTATCTGACAATCAAAGATAATGCTGGTGGAATTAAAGAAGATATTATAAATAGGATTTTCGAACCATATTTTACTACAAAACATAAAAGTCAAGGAACAGGAATAGGTCTTTATATGTCCTTAGAAATTGTAAAAAAACATATGAATGGAGATATATTTGTTTCAAATAAAAAGTATATTTACAATAACTTAAAATGTGAAGGTGCCGAATTTAAAATAATAATCCCTATAAAAAACAATGTCTTTAATTTTTAAACTACTTTTGTAAACTCATCATATAACTTATCTTTAAGTGGAATTTCTAATTCTAACTCTAAGCTTATTGGTTTATTACCTTCATATTTAATACTATTTGCCAATCCTAAATATATAAAATTTTGAGTTTTTCTATCTACCTGAGCAAATTTTCGTATAAAAACATGAAGTTTTACTCCAAATTTCTCATTTTCACAAAGTCTTTCTCCATCACCTTGTTTTTGTGTATGACTTGGTTTACTTTGATAAGTAAAAATAGATTTTGATAAAAAAGCATTATAATAATTTGCTGATTTAGAAAATTTCTCTTTCTCTAAGTTTATAAATAAGAAAAAATCATCTTTATATTTTAGAAATCCACTCCCCCTAAATGAGCTATGAATTTTTGGAAAATTACAAAGTTGTGCAATATTTAACATATTATATTTTGAATAGAGTTTTAAAAATGGGATTTTAAAATCAGCTCTTCCAAACTCCTCTTCATAAAGATAAATGCCATAATTTAAACTATCTTCAAAAATCTCTTTATATTTAGAATTTTTTAAAAGTTCTTCAAACTCTTTTGTTTTTACTATTTTATTTTCCTCAAAATTTATAAGCTTTAAATATCTATTTATTTGAGCTTTATCTAAAAAATCTTGATTTAAATAAGAGAAACTATGAAGTATTGTGTTTTTATCAACATAGTTTAAATATTTATCTAATATTTTAAAAGCCGTGTTCTCATCACAAAAATCATTTTCTAAAAGATATTTTAAAATCACAAACTCATAAACTCTCTTTATTGGAAGTAAATTTTCAATAAATCTTATAGCTTTTATAAACTCTTCATTTAAAACTAACTCTTTATATTCACTTTTATTTTCAACTTTAGCCAAAAATTCTATATAAGAGTAACTTTCATCAATAAATTCTAAAGGATTAATCACATCATTAAATTGTAAAAAATCTACAAGCTTTGGAATTTTATTATTTAGTAAAGCTTTAAATTCAAAATATTGTTCTTTTAGATATTTTAAACTACTGAAATTTTCTTTTTCTATCTGTTCTAAAATTCTATTTTTGGAAATTTCATCCATACTTATAAATACATTTTTAAAATCTGCAAAATTATTTAATAAAGATAATTTAATACTCTCTTTATCTATTTTTTTATTTCCAACTAATGCTAAAGCTATTAGATATGCTTTTTTATGATTCCCAATAAAATCAAGAACTGTTAAAAACTCTTTATTTTTATATTTTCGAAGCCCTCGTCCAAGTTGCTGAATAAAAACTATGGGTGAATTTGTAGGACGAAGAAATAAAACAGTATTAATAGAAGGAATATCTATTCCTTCATTAAAAATATCAACTGTAAAAATCACTTCTAAAGAATCTTTTTCATCTTCAAGTTTTTTTATAAACTCTTCTCTTTTTAAAACACTATCCTCACTTGAAAGAGAATTTGAAACAATTCCTCTTTTATTAAACTCTTCACTCATATATTTTGCATGCTCCTTTGAAACACAAAACCCTATAGCTTTTCTTTTAACTCCAGCAAAAGAGTAAAAATTCATCTGTTCTATTATGTAATCAACTCTTTTATTTACACTTAAAAGTTTTGCTAAAACATCTATTTTATTTAAATCTATATTTTTATAATCAATAGATTTAATATCACTTATTCCAAAATAGTGAAAAGGTACAACAAGATTATGTTCAAGTGCATCATTTAATCTTATATCACAAGCTATATTTTCATCAAAAATTTCATATATACTATTCCCATCCATTCTATTTGAGGTTGCAGTTAATCCTAATAAAAATTTTGGTTTAAAATAATCTATTACTTTTTTATAACTTACACTTATACTATGGTGAGCTTCATCAATAATTATATAATCAAACTCCCCTTTTTTAAACTCTTCAAAATATAAACTCATAGTTTGAATAGTTGAAAAAATATAATCTTTCTCTTTCTCTTTATTATTTCCTGTAAATAAACCAAAAGTTTTATCTAAAATAATATTCTCAAAACTCTGCTTTGCACTTAAAAGTATATTTTCTCTATGAACTAAAAAAAGTATTCTTTTAGCTTTAAAATTTTTTACATCAAAAGCACTTAAATATGTTTTTCCACTTCCTGTTGCTGCAATTATTAAAGCTTTTGTTTGACTCTTTTGCCTTAAAGTTTGTAACTCTTCTAAAGCTTTTTCTTGCATAAAATTTGTTTTTATATCTTGTTTATAAGAAAAAATAGGGCTAAAATCTTTTTTCTGATTCTCTAAAAATTTTGAATAATTATCTAAAAAATCTCTATTTACTTCAAACGATTCTTTCCATAAATTAGTAAATTCACTTAAAATAGTATTCAAAAAAACATCATTCTTTTTTGAAATAGTTTTCACATTCCACTCAATATTTGATTTAAAAGCACTTGCTGTTATATTTGAAGATCCAACTATAATTTCATAAAAATCCTCAAACTCAAATATATAAGATTTTGGATGAAATCCAACACTTATTCTATTACAATCATAAATCTTTAATTCTATATTTGAAAACTCTTTTAATTTTTCTAATGCTTTTATTTGCGTAAAATTCAAATAAGTTGAAGTTAAAATTTTTCCTTCTATTCCTTTATTTTCTAATCTTGAAAAAACATCTAACAAGAGCTGAATTCCACTAAAATTTATAAAAGCAACATTAAAAATAAATGATTTCGATTTTAATAAAAGTTTTGTAAGATGATTGTGAAAATTATCTGATTCATTATTAATTATTAAACTATTCAAATGCTATTCCTTTTTTATATTTAATATATTATAAAATATTATAATTTTAAGAGTTTTAATCATATAATATTATAATTTTTTATACAAAGGGGTTAATTGTGTCTGTAAAAAATAGATTAAGACTTTTATCTGGTATTTTACTTTTTGGTTTAGTAATTATTGGATTTATCGCTTTTAATAATGCTAGAATTTGGTCTAGTGATATGTATAAAGTTGGAAAGGAAAGAGTTCCTGCTTTACTAAGCTTAGGAAATTTAAATGCAGAAAGAATGACGGTTAGATCTCAAACTTTTGAAGTTTTATCTTTAGATGAAAATTCAAATATCAAAGATTCTCTTATAAAAATAGCAAAGGAAAGAGAAGAGAGTTGGAAAATTATTGATGAAAATTGGGAAATCTTTTCTTCTATTCCAAGAAATACTGAAGCTGGTAAAAAAGCAGCTGAAGAGATTAATAAAAATTATAAATCATGGCGAGAAATTTATGTGAAAATTGATGCTTTAATTGAAAAATTAAAAACAAATGAAGACTTAGAAACTCAAAAAAAATTACTTTTAGAGTATAAAAATACTCTAAACAATATGATTCCTATCTCAAATGAGTTTGGAAAATTGATATCAGAACAAAAAAATCGAACTGTTAAATTCTCACTTGAGATGATGAATGAGTCTATTGCTACATCTGATAAGTCAGTAGTTATCACTATTGTTGTTTTTTTAGTAGTTACAATTATTGGTCTAATTTATACAATTTTCTCAATAAATTTAATTATAAATTCTTTAGAAAAAGTTAAAAATGGAATCACAGGATTTTTTGCATTTATAAATAAAGAAACAAATAAATCATCTATTATTGAAATTTCAAGTAGTGATGAATTTGGTCAAATGGCACAAATAATAAATGATAATATTCATAAAACTGAAGCATCTATAAAAAAAGATAATGAATTTGTTAGTGATGTTACAAGATTTGTAAATGAACTAAGTAAAGGAAATATGGTAGCTAAAATAGAAAAAGATTCAGATAATCCTAGTTTAAAAGAGCTAAAAGTTTTACTTGATAAACTTCAAGACTATTTAGAACATACAATAGCTAGAGATTTAAATACACTTATCTCTGTTCTTGAAAGTTTTAAAAAATATGATTTTACTACAAGATTTCCAAATCCATATGCAAAAGTTGCTATTATTATAAATGATTTGGGAGATGTAATCTCTAATTTATTAAAACAATCTTTAAATGTAGGTTTAGTATTACAAAATAGTTCAAATGAACTTCTTGAAAATGTAGATATCTTAAATAAAAGTTCAAATAGTGCAGCAGCTTCACTTGAAGAAACAGCTGCTGCTCTTGAAGAGATAACAAGTACAGTAGTAAGCAATGCAAATAATGTTGCTCAAATGTCAATCTATTCTGATCAAGTTACTATTTCAGCTAAAAAAGGTCAAGAGTTAGCAAATCATACAACAACTGCAATGGATGAGATAAATACTCAAGTAAATAGAATAAATGAAGCAATAAGTGTAATTGACCAAATAGCATTCCAAACAAATATCTTAAGCTTAAATGCAGCAGTTGAAGCAGCAACAGCAGGAGAGGCAGGAAAAGGGTTTGCTGTTGTTGCTCAAGAAGTAAGAAACTTAGCAAGTAGAAGTGCAGAAGCAGCAAAAGAGATTAAAGCTCTAGTTGAATATGCAACTTCAAAGGCAAATGAAGGAAAAAATATCAGCTTTGAAATGATAGAAGGATATAGTGAACTTATAGAGAATATCCATAAACAAGCTCAAACGATAAATGAGATAGCAAATGCTAGTAAAGAGCAACAAGCTGGAATTACTCAAATAAATGATGCAGTAACAGGACTTGATCAACAAACTCAACAAAATGCTTCTATTGCAGCAAATACAAAAGAAATTGCAATAAAAGCAAATGAGATTGCTTATAAAGTTGTTGAAGATGCAAATAAAAATGAGTTTATAGGAAAAGCTGAACTTCAAAATGAGTACAAAAATAGTAATAAATCTTTAAAAAAAGATGATATTTCTACTCCTTCTAAAAAAGCTGAAATAAAGATAGAAAAACCTGTTGTAAAAACAAAAGAGATAAAATCATCTTCAAATGATGATGAATGGGAAGCATTCTAAAATAGAGAAATCTCTATTTTAGAAGAAATATTTTGAAACAAAATTTTTTATATTTAATTGAAAAAAAAGATATTACAAATAAAAAAACTCTTTTAGAAATCTATCAAAATCTAAATACAAATTATTATGTAAGCTCCGATTTCTCTGAAGAGTTCTATATTCTTTTAGCAAAAGCTGGTTTTATATCTACTTCTATAATAATTGAAAAAGAGTTTTATCTTCTCCCTGAAATTCAATTTGAGTATGCTATTTTGGATTTCTGTAATTTACATATTAATAAAAAAATAAAGAAGTTAATAAATCAAAATAATTTTGAATTTTTTATAAATAAAGATATTAATAAAGTTTTAGAAGAATTAGAATCGTATCATAAAGATAACTGGCTTTGTGGTAAATATAAGGAGATAATTTTAGATTTATATAAAAATCCAAAAAATGATTTCTCTATTTTAAGTATTGAATTATATGATAAAAATTCAAGTAAATTAATAGCAGCAGAAATTGGATATAAAATCAACTCTACATACACTTCACTTAGTGGTTTTTCATCAAAAGAGAAAAATTATAGTAATTGGGGAAAACTTCAAATGGTTTTACTAGGATTTTATTTAGAAAAAAACAACTTCTCTTTTTGGAATTTAGGACACCCTTATATGCAATATAAATTTGATTTAGGAGCAAAGTTATACTCAAGAGATGAGTTTTTAAAAAGGTGGTTATCTAAAGTTTAATAATTTATTGAGACATAAAAACTAAACTCAAACTCATCATCTCCATCTATAAAATCTAACTTATCATATATTGCATAAGATGGTTTTGTAGTTGTTTCATATTCACTTTTTGGTAACCACTCATGGTAAACCCATTGAATAAAAGGGAGTAAATCTTCAGCTTTTGCTTTTAAATCAAACTTTGCATAGACCCCTTCAGAAATTTTAAATTTTGGGATTCTATCACTTTTAATATTTTTATCATCATCAACAATTATACAAGCAATATATTGACACTCATCAAGTGGAGTAATAGTTGGGTTGTCATGAAAAAGAGCAGCTCTTTTATATGATTTTATACTATTTGTTAAAACCCAAGTCTGAAGTTTTTGCCAAGTTGCTTCAATATTTTTATTATATCCCCTATTTCTTATGTAAAAACTCTCTATTGCTTTTTCTTTTACAATAGTTGGTGTAATATTTTCAAAACTAGCTTTTGATTTCATAGCAAATTTTGACTGTTTTATAATCTCATTAGAATACTCTTTATACCCACCATTTTTCCACTCTTTTGGACTCATTCCAAATCTCTCTTTAAATATCTTAATAAAAGAAGATTGTGATGAATAACCACAAGAGTTTACAATACTTGAAATTGTAGAATATTTATTTGTAAGCAATAAATTTGATGCTTTTTGAAGTCGTATTGATTTTATACTTTCATAAATATTACGAGCAAAAATCTCTTTAAATATACGGTGCATATGAAATTTACTAATTCCTAAATCATGACTAAGTTCTTCTATATCAATATTTGTATCAATGTGAGTATAGATATAATACATAATATCATTTGCTATTTTTGTTCTTTTCTCTAAAGTCTCTTTTTTCATAGGATAATTTTACCAAATTTTAGATAAAATTAGCACTAAGCAACAATTTATAAAGCACCAAAAAGGAAGAAGAAAAGATAAAATTTTCCTAAAATACGGTACTTTAAAACAAGTGTTAATAAAAATACTTAAAGGAGAAATGTGGAAGCCCTACTACAAGCACTATTTAGCTTTTTTATAATTATGGGAATAGGATCAACTATACTTTTAGTTATTGGTTTTTTGCTAAAATCAAAAGGTGTTACTTTTGTTGAATTTTTTCCAAAAAAACCAGAGCCTACAACGTCTCAAGTAATCTATAATAATGTTATTTCTCAAGCACCAACAACTAATACATATGGAATTGATGCTAGAAAAGTAGCTGCTATTATGGCTGCAATTGAGCATCATACAAAGAAGGCATAATTTATGGCAAAAAAATATATTGATATTATGGATACTACTTTTAGAGATGGATTTCAATCTGTTTTTGGAGGTAGAGTTTTAATGAATGACTTTTTTCCAGCTGTACAAGCTGCAAAAGAGGCTGGAATTAATCACTTTGAATTTGGTGGAGGAGCTAGATTTCAATCTTTATTTTTCTATCTTCAAGAGAATGCTTTTGATATGATGGATAAATTTAGAGAAATTGTTGGTCCTGATGCAAATTTACAAACTCTTGCTCGTGGTATAAACACAGTTATGCTTGATACTGGAAGTAGAGAGCTAATAGACCTTCATGCAAAGCTTTTTGCAAAGCATGGAACAACAACTATTAGAAATTTTGATGCCTTAAATGATGTTCAAAATCTTGAATATTCTGCACAATGTATCAAAAATCATGGTTTAAAACATGAAGCTGTTGTAACACTTATGGATTTACCACCAAACTGTACAGGAGCTCATGATGTTCCTTTTTATGAAAAGACTTTAAGAAATATTCTTGATAGTGGATTACCTTTTGACTCTATTTGCTTTAAAGATGCAAGTGGTACAAGTAGTCCAAATAAAGTTTTTGAAACTATTAAAATGGCAAGAAAACTTTTAGGTGAATCTACTCATATTAGACTTCATACTCATGAAACAGCTGGTGTTTCAGTTGCTTGTTATCTAGCTGCTTTAGAAGCTGGAGCTGATGGTATAGATTTAGCTGCAAGCCCAGTTAGTGGAGGAACATCTCAACCTGATATTCTTACAATGCTTCACGCAACAAAAGGTATGAACTATGATTTAGGTGGTTTAGAGATTAATAAAATCTTAAAATATGAAGAAGTTTTAGCTGATTGTTTAAAGGATTATTTCCTTCCACCTGAGGCTACTCAAGTATCTCCACTTATTCCATTCTCACCAATGCCTGGAGGTGCTTTAACAGCAAATACTCAAATGATGAGAGATAATGGAACACTAAACAAATTCCCTGAAGTAATTAAAGCAATGCAAGAAGTTGTAGAAAAAGGTGGATTTGGTACAAGTGTAACTCCAGTTTCACAATTTTATTGGCAACAAGCATATGCAAATGTTATGTTTGGACCTTGGAAACAAATAGCTCCAGGATATGGACGAATGGTTTTAGGTTACTTTGGTAAAACTCCAGTTGAACCAGATAAAGAGATTATAGAATTAGCTGCTCAAAAACTAAAACTTGAACCAACATCTCAAAATCCTTTAGATATAGCAGATGCTGATCCTAAAAAAAGAATTGATGTTTGGAAACAAAGATTAGAGATAGAAGGTATAGAAACAAGTGAAGAGAATATATTTATAGCTGCTGCTTGTGATGAGAAAGGTATTGCATATTTAAAAGGAAATGGTCCTTTAAATGTAAGAAAGAATTGTACAAATGAAGTAAAAGAAACAAAACAAAAAGGAGAAAATAAAATGGCAAATGGAAATTATACAGTTGTAGTAGATGGTCAAAGATTTAATGTATCGGTTTTTGAGGGAGATGTTCAAAATATTCAAGTAGCACAACCTGTGCAACAAGTTGCTCAACCAGTAGTTCAAACTCCAGCACCAGTTCAAACGGCTCCTGTAGCAGCTGCAAAACCAGTTTATAATGGTACAGAAGTTCCAGCAGCAGTAAATGGAAATGTATGGAAAATACTTGTAAAAGAAGGAGATAGAGTTGAAAAAGATCAACAAATTATGATCTTAGAAGCTATGAAAATGGAGATAGATATTCTTGCACCAGTTTCTGGGACAATCAGCAAAATATTAACAGAGCCTTCAAAAGCAGTTGAAGAAGGTCAAGTTCTAGCAGTTATTGCTTAATAACAATTTTAGATAGGGTTTTTCTCTATCTAAACTCTACATATATAAATACAAACCTTATTTAAACCCTCAATTAACTTTATTATTATAAAATACATAGAAATACAAAGTGAGCTATTATGAAAAAACTTATCTATATACTTTTAATTTTATTTACAATAATCACACTAAATGGTTGTTTTACAAGTGGTCATATAAATAGTAGTGGTAGTGTTGGAATGAGTGTTGGCGGAAATATTTTTAAATAATTTAAATACAAAATAAGTGGTACTCCCAGTACGATTCGAACGTACGGCCTACGCCTTAGAAGGGCGTTGCTCTATCCAGCTGAGCTATGGAAGCACAATAATAAAAGAAATTAAAAAAGCCTTACATAAAAAGTAAATCTTCTTATATAAGGCTTTAGTGGAGCGGGAGACGAGACTCGAACTCGCGACAGTCTGCTTGGAAGGCAGAAGCTCTAGCCAACTGAGCTACTCCCGCTTAAAAAAATGGTGCGGATGAAGAGACTCGAACTCTTACACCGTGAGGCACCAGATCCTAAGTCTGGCGTGTATACCAATTTCACCACATCCGCTAAAGTGGTACTCCCAGTACGATTCGAACGTACGGCCTACGCCTTAGAAGGGCGTTGCTCTATCCAGCTGAGCTATGGAAGCATAATAAAAATAATGGGGTAGATAATGGGGCTCGAACCCACGACCCTCGGAACCACAACCCGATGCTCTAACCGACTGAGCTATACCTACCATAAGTTTAAAAAATAAATGGTCGGGGCGAGAGGATTCGAACCTCCGGCCCCCTGGTCCCAAACCAGGTGCGCTAACCAGACTGCGCTACGCCCCGAAAATCACTCTTGTATTTCAAAAAGTGGACGGAATTATATTATATATTTTTTGTTTTGTCAAGGCTTTTTAAATAAATTCTGAAAAAAATCAAAATTTATTTAAATTCATTAAAATTGAATCAGTCCATTAAGTGGAGAAGAGGCACTTGCAAATGGTTTTTTCTCTATTCTTCCAGCCTTATATCCTAACCTTCCAGCAATTACTGCGTGTTTCATAGCTATTGCCATAGATATAGGATCTTTTGCACAAGCAATTGCTGTATTTGTTAAAACTCCATCAGCTCCTAATTCCATACAAATAGCCGCATCACTTGCACATCCAACCCCAGCATCAACAATAACTGGAACTTTTACGCTATCTTTTATAAATGCTATATTATATCTATTTTGAATACCCAATCCACTTCCAATTGGAGCAGCTAAAGGCATAATAGCATCAACTCCAGCATCTTCAAGTCTTTTTGCAACGATTAAATCATCACTTGTATATGCCATAACTGTAAAACCATCTTTTTTTAATATTTCACAAGCTTTTATTGTCTCTATTACATCAGGATATAAAGTTTTACTAAAATCTCCAATAATCTCAAGTTTTATTAAATCAATTCCTGTCGCTTCTCTCATAAGTCTAAAAGTTGTAACTGTCTCTTGGGCATTCTTACATCCTGCACTATTTGGTAAAAATTTAATATTTGTATCTTTAAAATAATCTAATAAATTCTCTTCATTTGGATTTGTAATATTTACTCTTCTTATTGCAACAGTTATTAAATCACTTCCACTTGCAAGTGTTGCTTCTCTTGTTGTAGCAAAATCTTTATATTTACCACTTCCAACAATTAATCTACTATTTAACTCATATTTTCCTATTTTTAATATATCACTCATATTGTATTTTCCTTTATAAATTTTAAATAATCTTCACTAATATTTGAAATATCTAATTCGATAATTTCTGGCACATCATAACTATGAAGCTCTAAAATTCTACTTTTAATTTTACAAAAAAGCTCTTTTTTTGTCTTTATATTTAAAAGTGTTTCCTTATCACAACATAAACTATTATCCCAACTATAAATAGACTCTATCTCTTTTAATTGCACACAAGCAGCCAATTTCTCTTCTATCAAAACTTTAGCTATCTTTTTTGCTTCATCTTTACTGGAAGTTGTTGTTTGAATAATAACTGTTTTCATAATATTTTAATCTCTTTTATCAAATCTTGTGGAGTTAAAGAGTAGTTATTTTTCTTATAATTCTTAGCTGCTAGTGTATGGGCTAAACTTCCATAAATAGTTGCTTCTAAAGGCTTATACCCTTGAGCCAAAAGTGAAGCAATAAGTCCACTTAAAACATCTCCACTTCCTGCTTTACTTAATTTTGAACTTCCAAAATTATTTATATATATTGTTTCATTTTGTGAAATAACAACATTTGCACCTTTCAATAAAAGTGTAATTTTTGGATAAACTTTACAAAACTTCTCCACATATAAAAACCTATTATTTTGTAACTCTTCAACACTAATATCTGCAATATTTGTTAATTTTAGTAAAGACACAAACTCTTTTGGATGAGGAGTTAAAACTATATTTTCATCTAAATATTTAGCTATTAAAGAGTTATAAAATATATCTGCATCTAAAACTTTTGGAATATCTAACTTCATTATATATTCAAGCTCTTTATCTTCAATTTTTCCCAATCCCATACCCAAAGCTATTGCTGTACAATTTTGGGTAATATTTTTACTTTGCATTATATGGTATGGAACTACTTTTTCATTTTGACAAATAATTGTTACAAGACCTACTCCAAAAGAAAAAGCAGCATTTGAAGCTATAATTGAAGCACCTATTTTATCTCCAGAAATTATATTTAAGTGTCCAAAAATTCCCTTATGAGAATTTTTCTTATCTCTAAATGGCAAAATTAAATCAGATTTTTCAAGTAGATATTTATTTGTAGGAATTTGAAAAAATTCATTTTCTACTCCTAAAGTAGCAACTTTTATTTTACCTACAAAATCTTTAGCAATATCACTTAAAAGTGCTGTTTTTAAAGCTCCCATAGTTATTGTAATATCAGCTTTAAAAGCTATTTGTAAAACTTGTCCAAAACAGTTTATTCCACTTGGAATATCACAAGCTATTTTAAAAGAGTTAAAGTTATTTAATCTATCTATTAAATAAATATCCTTTTGCTCTAACTCATTATTTAAACCTGTACCAAATAGACAATCTACAATAATATCTGCTTGAAAAATCTCATCTACAAAATTTATACCTATACTTTTTGCTCTTTTCTCTTGGAGTTTTCCAATATTAGTTTTTGGATTTTTTGCTAAATATAGACTAACTTCAAATCTTTTATGAAGAAGTCTAGCCAAAGCTATACCATCTGCACCATTATTTCCACTTCCACAAACAATTAAGATAGTTCTATTTTTTTTAAATTTTTTTATAATGTAGTTTTGAATAGATATAGAAGCATGTTCCATTAAGATATCTTCTGTTAAGTAAAAATTTTCTACTGCTCTTTTGTCCAAACTTCTTACTTCATCAAATATCTTTTTCACTGGAACGACTCCTATTTTATTTTTTAGTTTTTAAATTTCCAACCATTATCCACTAAAATAATTCTAATTTTATCCTTTAAATCTCCCTGTATTTCAATATTTTCATCTTTTATTGAACCTCCACAGGCAAGTTTTGTTTTAAGTAGTTTTAAAATCTCTTTTCTTTTTTCATCTACTATTTGGAATTTTCCAATAATTGTTACTGGTTTTCCATTTCTTTTTTCAAGAGAAAAAACAAGTTGGTGCTGATTTTTTGGCAATATGATTTTTTCATCTTTTAATTTACTTTTATCATCTTTTTTTGTATCAAATATATTACCTTCTAATTTAGCCCCAAGTCCTAAAGCTAACTTCTCTGCAATTCCCATTTTAGTAATCCTTTAATCTTGTCTTTATATCTAAATCTTCCAGACTTATAAAATCATTTTCTTTATACTGTTCGACTGCAACTCTTCCAATCATAGCAGCATTATCTGAACAATACTTCAATTCACTTAAATGCAAAGTAGTATTATAAATAGAGCAAAGATTTTCCAACTCTTGCCTTAAATATAAATTTGCACTTGCCCCACCAACTATTGCAAAATCTTTTATAGTTTTTTGCTTAAATAGTTTTTTTAATTTTTGCAAGATATGATCAACTGCTGTTTTTTGAAAACTAGCACATATATCACTTATATCTTGTTCATCTAAATTGGTGCGTTCAAGCTCCTCAACTTTCAATCTTACTGCATTTTTAAGTCCAGAGTAACTAAACTCAATTCTTGGACTTTGAGAAAGAGGAATAGGAAAATCAAATCTATTATAATCCCCTTTTTTTGAATATTTTTCTACAATTGGACCACCTGGATATCCTAGATTTAACATCTTTGAAACTTTATCAAAACTCTCTCCAAAACTATCATCTAAAGTTTTTGCTAGAATATTCATATTAGTTAAACTATTTGCTTCAATTATTTGAGTATGTCCACCTGAAACCAAAAGAACAGTTATAGGAAAAATTGCCTCTTTTTCAATAAAAAGTGAATAGATATGCCCTTTTAGATGATTTACTGCAATTAATGGAATATTTAAAGCAATACTTATTGCTTTTGCCATAGCAACACCCTCAGTTAAAGTAACACTTAATCCAGGAGCATTTGTAACTGCAACTGCTTTTAAATTTTTTAAATAATCTTTACACTCTTCAAGTATTTTAGGTAACGCTTCAATATGTAATCTTGCTGCTAATTCTGGAACTACTCCACCATAAAAGCTATGCTCTAACTCTTGAGATATTTTTTTATGAAAAACAAGTTCTAATGTATCTATTTTTGTAATAGATATAGAACTATCATCACAAGAAGATTCAATAGCTAAAATCATAGATTTTCCTCACAAACTTCTTCTCTTTTTATCCAATCTAATGCACAATCAAGCTTTCCAAATCCAGCACTTGGATTTATATGTCCAGCATTTTCCATAATTTTCATACCAATATTTAATCTGCTTTGTAAAGCTATTGCTTCATCTAAGCTCATATATGGATCATTTGTCGAACAAGCCATTATAATCTCTTTTGCTCTTAAATTTTTTGATACAGGATAAGGGAAAAAAGTTTTTGCCTCCTTTAACTCTTCATTTCTTACTGGAGCTACTAACATTAGTTTATCGAGATTTATATCTAAATCTTCACAAATATGAAACCACAATATATTTGCTAAAGAGTGGCAAACTACAATATTTGGTTTAAAATGCTCTAACTCTTTTTTTACAAAACTTTTCCATTCATCTAAATTGGGACTATTTTTATTTGGTAATTCTGGAAAAGATACTATAAAATCTTCTTTTATTAAATCTATAGCTAAATAGGCTTGCCAATGTGGATATGAGCTTCCGCTAAGCCCATGTAAAATCAAAACTCTTTTACTACTATTTTTGCTCATCTTTACTTCCATATTTATAAATTTCAAATTTAGCTCTCTTTAAATTCTCTTCTATATTTTCATCAAAATATTCAATACTTAATTTATAATCTTTTTTAAAAACAAGTGCCACTAACTCTTTTTTATTCTCTATTATTTCATCAGTTTTTGAATGTATTTTCCACTCTTCAAACTTATTTTCATATATTTTTACAATATCTTTTTCAAACTTATTTCTATTATAAATTAAATAAAGAACTAAAGCTAATAAAATACCAAAAGGAATAAGTAAATCAATACTCATAATAGGCTCTTACTTCTTTATCTATTAAAAAAATATCATCAATATTTGAAGCTTTTAAATTAGAAAATCTATTTATAGCATCTAAACTTAATTTTGAAATATCCAAAAATCCTATTTTTCCACTCAAAAATTTTGAAACTGCAACCTCGTTTGCTGCATTTAAAACAACACCTAAATCAAGATTATTTAAAATCTCATCTTTAATTTGCCATATAGGATATCTACTCTCTTCTATTTTTTTAAATTCTAAATTTGAAATTTCTAGTAAATCAACTGGTTTTAAAATCTCACTATCAACTTTTCCTAAAATTGCATAAGATATAGGAAGTTGCATTGAAGTATTTGCAATATGTGCTGTTGTACTTCCATCTTTAAAATTTATTAATGCATGAATTATCGATTTTGGCTCAATTATTGCATCTAGTTTTTTCGTATCAAAAAGCCAAGCAGCTTCAATTAACTCAAACATTTTATTTGTCATTGTTGCACTATCGATAGTTATTTTATTTCCCATTTTCCAATTTGGGTGATTTAATGCTTCTTTTATTGAAACATTTTTTAAAGCTTCAAGAGGATAATTTCTAAAAGAACCACCACTTGCAGTTAAAATCATAGAATCTACTATTTTATCTTGAAGTAGATACCAAAGTCCAAAATGCTCACTATCTATTGCACTTAAATTTGTTTGGTCTATAAATTTTCCAGCAACAACTAAAGACTCTTTATTTGCAAGTGCAAGCTTTTTACCACACTCAATAGCTTTTAGTGTTGGTTTAAGTCCTAAAAATCCAACCAGTGCATTAACAACTATTTCTGAAGAGCTATTTTCTATAGCTTCTAAAATAGCAGTTTCTCCAAAAGAGACATCTGTATGATTTACATTTTTTACATCTTCTTTTGAAGAGACAACTACCTTTTTAGGATTAAACTCTTTGATTTGTTTATTTAGTAACTTTATATTTTTCCCTGCTACTAAAACCTCAACATTCAAACCAAATTTTTTTGCAATCTCTAAAGTATTTACTCCTATAGAGCCAGTACTTCCAAGAAGTATCAAATAATTATCCTTAAAAGTACCAACATTACAATTGCTCCAAAAAGGTATCCATCGACTCTATCTAAAACTCCACCATGCCCTGGTAAAATATTCCCACTATCTTTCACACCAGCTTCTCTTTTTAAATAGCTTTCATATAAATCTCCAAATACTGAAGATAGTGAAACAATAGCAGAAACAATAATAGCCCCTAAAATTCCTATTTCATTTATTGATGTCAATGTACCTAAAATAATAGCTAAAGTCATACCACCAATAACACCTTCTAAAGTTTTATTTGGGCTAGTTTCACTGAATGGAGTTTTTCCAAATGTTTTTCCTGCAAAATAAGCCCCTATATCAGTAGCTGCAACTATTACTAAAAGCCAAAATAGAACCATTACTCCAAATTCGCTATATAATGAAATTAAAAATACAAATGATGCAGTTGGATAAAGTAGTGGCAAAATCATTTTTCTATCAAGTTTTCTTTTGTAAGCAAGTTGTGAAGCATACCCCATAGCAACAATAAATATTAAATCAACAGGCATTGGATAAAAATATACTGCTACCCAAAGTAACAAAATATAGATATATATACTTTTATCTTCTAGTTTATATAAATCTTTTGCCTCTTTTACTGCAACTATTAGCACAATTCCAAATACTAGCCAAAATAGAAAATATGAATCTATATAGCCAATAATAAGCATTGCAATTATTAAAATAATTCCTGTTTTTACTCTAGTAGATAATCCACCTAAAATTTCTAACATATTTCTTGACCTTAAAATAAAAATTGCTTTATTCTACTAAAATTTGGCTTTTAATTGGATTTATTGTTTTGAAAGGATAAATAGGATGAAATGCACTAAAAAATTTAGTGCATTTTAATTTTTTTAGAATAACCCAGCTATTTGATTTGAAATCTGTTTTTCTAAAATTGGTGTTGCTTCTTGTAATGTAAGTTTCATTTTTGTAGCTTCAGCCAACATCATAGTTTTGTGTTCAATAAAATCTGACTCATAATTTTGTGTATTTGCACTAGCCATATTTGAATTTAAATGACCTGTTGCATTTACATCTTTAACTGAACCTCCAAAACTATTGATAAACCCAGCTTTTTTACCATCACTAACACTAGCTTGTCCAGCAACTGTTGAATTAGAAGAGTAAACAGGACCTTTAGCTTTTTCTCTAATTACGATATCAACTTGCATTTGATAAATTGTATCTTCAGTTGCTTTTGCTATTAACCCACCTAGTAGTGCTCCACCTAAACCAGCAGCTATTGAACCACCAGCTCCACCACCATTATATCCAGCAACACCAGCCCCGATAGCTCCTGCTCCTAATGCTCCACCAGCAGCATTATTTTCTTGTTTTTTATCGCAATAAAGTATATTCATCATTAAAACATAAGTTGCAATTTCTGGATCATCTACAACTGTGTAACCTTTTGCCTGAAGTTCAGCAATTATCGAGTTTTCAAGATTTATTTTTTGTCCACTTGTATTTTTACTAGATACGAAAACTGTTCTTAACTCTTTTTTTACTGGATTTATAAAAATACTTTGAGTCATTTTTGCATTTGTTTGTAATTCGCTTGTAGCACAACCCGTAAATAACATAGTTGCAGCAACAACACTTAAACCTAAAATTTTTATTCTATTCATAAAATAGTCTCCTTGACAAAATTTAAAATTGATTTTACAATTTAGAAATTAAATTCTTAATTAAACTAAAATAATTATTTAATTTTTAAATTCATATTTTTATAGTTGTAGTAGTATAAGGATTATAAAGTACATTTGCTCCATACTGTATTTTTACATTTCTTCTTTGTGTAAAATCAACTTCATAAGCTCCACTAAAATCCACACTAAATTTTGCACATAAAGTAGCAGCTTTTTCTATTACAGTTAGTGGTAACTCTTTTTTACTATTTTGTACAATAACATGGCAAGATGGTCTATCTTTTAAATGAAACCAGAAATCACTAGCTTTTGAATTTTCAAGCAAATATATATTTTCTCTTTCATTAGAGCCTAACATTATTTTGTACCCTTCAAAAAAGAAGCTCTCATAATTTTGAGCCTTTTTTGTTTTTGTTTGATTCTTCTCTTTTTTTGGGTATAAAAACTCACACTCATCTATTGTATTTGCATTTTGTAAATTATCTTTAAGTCTTTTTGAAAAATCTAATTTATCTTTTAAATTATCCTCTTCCAAACTTATATTTAAAGCTTTTTGTTTAAATCTTTTTGCTTTTTTAAAAAGTTCATTCGTATATTTACTAGGATTTTGCATATTTTCAAGCTCTACTTTTAAAATTTTTCCATCATAATTTTCTACTTTTAACTCTTTTTGATAAGGTTTTATATTATGAAGATTTGCTAATATTAAGTTTGCTTTAGTATAAATATTATTTGCTTCAAATTCTAATTCTTCCTTTTTTGGTAAAGATTTGAGAATATTTTCAACTTTTTTTATATTTCTATCTAAAATAGTAATTTTCTGATTTTTAATACTTTCTAAATTTTGTTTTTCAATATCTTCATAAACTTTATATAAATACTCTTCAATATTATCTATTTCTTCAATTTTTGGAATAAAATCTTTTTTTGGTATCTCTTCAAGCTTTACTCCTACTTTTACAACTCTAAAAGATGAGTACTCATCAATATGTCTTAAAGCTTCCAAAATAACTCTATTTTCATCTAAAATAATAATATTTGTGAATTTCCCAGTAAATTCTAACTGTAAAATTAAAATCTCTTTTTTATAAGAAGAACTAGAACTAACTTTTATATTTATAATCTTATCATCGTTATAGAGTTCAATATCCTCTATTTTTGAATTTGTAAATTTCTTTTGCAAAACTACATCAAATGGTGCATTAAAATCTTTTTTTGATGATAATTGCTCTTTTATTTTAAAAATTCTTGAATTAGACTTGCTTAAATCAAAATAAATAATGTTCTTATTATTAAATTCAATTATAATTATATTATTGTCAATTCTTCGTATAAACTTGATAATATGGGTATTCTCTTTTAGATATTCACATATAGCTTTTAATAAAAAATATTTCATAATTTATTCACTTTATTTTATAATTCTTCAGAAGATTTTTATATCTTGAAGGTATAATTATATCTAAATTTATTTACAGGAGAATATTATGAAATTAGTTAAAATTTTAGTTGCATCAACTTTAGCTCTAGGAGTAGCATCAACTTCCCTAATGGCAGATGCAGTAAAAGGACAAAAGTTCTATATTAAGTTACTAAAAGAGCCTTGTGGTTTAGATGGAGCAAAATTTGCAGTTAAACATACTCAAGAAGAGTGGAAACAAATAAAAGCTGATGGAAAAGGTGAAGCTGAAATTATGAAAATTTGTCCAAAAGTTCAAGCAGGTGAAATAAAAGATACTCAAATTGAGCATATTTTAGATTTTTCTATAGAGTTTGCAAGTGATTCAGGAAATGTTCCTTCTTGCTAAAAAGTTTTAAAGTGGGAGGTGTTAATTAAGACCTCCCACTTTTTTTTCTAAATTAAATATATTTAAAAGAGTTAATATGAAAAGAAATTTAATTGCATTATCAGTTATTGCTGCACTTGGAACAAATTCTTTCGCATCTGATAATAAAGAGATGCTTAATCAAATACAAATTCTAAAAGCACAAATTGAAGCTTTAGAAAAAAAAGTGGCTGAACAAGAACTTAAAAATATTGAAGCCCAAAAGAAAGTTACAGATGTAGTACCAACTCAACAAACAACAAATATTGATGAAAAAAGAATTGAGAATATTGAAAAAAAACTTGATTCAGTTTCAAAAACAGCAACAACTGCAAAAATTCAAAGTGCACAAGATAATATAAAATGGGATGTTGATTTTAGAACACAAGTTGATAATATTCAATACAAGTATGTTGATGGCTCAAAATCAAAAAATAATGCTCTTTTAACAAATAGACTTTGGTTAGGTGCTAAATATAAAGCTGATGACCATTCATCTTTTTTTGGAAAACTATCTTATAACAAAGCATTTGGAGATACAGCAGACCACTCTCAATCAAATACAAATCCTGGTTATGCTAACTTTGATTGGGTTACAAATGAGAATGCAACTGATAATAGTGTAAAAGTAAAAGAGGCTTATTGGTTATATCAAAATGCAACACTTCTTGGCTCTGATATTCCTTGGTCTGTTTCTGTTGGTAGACGTCCATCAACTGATGGTTTACCTATAAATATTAGAAATGACCAACAACCAAATTCTCCACTTTCTCATACTGTTGATGTTGAATTTGATGGATTTTCATTTAAAGTTGATACTGAAAGCTTAACTGGACTTACAGGTTCTTGGTTAAAAGTTTGTGGAGGAAGAGGTTTAACAAATGCCACTCCAAGATTTGATATGTTTAAACCAGCATATTCAAAAGATGATGAAAAGAATGATAATATCGATATGTTAGGATTAATAGTTGTACCTTATGATAATGGACAATATTCTGTTCATATGCAATATTCACATGCTTGGAATTTGATTGGATATAGTGCAGATGCTATAGGTAAATTTAATTATGCCTATGGAAATTATATGAATAGTTCTAATGCAAATACAGCTTATGAGTTACAAATGGCAAAACCTTCATTTGAAGATGTTGGAGATATTGATTTAGCAACAGTTTTATTTAAAACAGAAGGTATTGGAGATGGTATTTCTGAAACTTTAGATAATACTACAGCTTTTGCTTCATTTGCTATGAGTAAAACAAATCCAAACTCTAAAGGAATGCTAGGTTCAACTGATTCTGAAACTGGATATTCTGTTTGGTTAGGTATAAATACTCCTTGCCCAATTCTACCAGATAGTGCAAAAATTGGATTTGAATGGAATAAAGGGAGTAAATATTGGAGATCTATGACTTATGGTGAAGATACTTATGCTGGAAGTAAAATAGCAGCTCGTGGTCAAGCCTTTGAGGTTTATAGAACTCAGAAATTAACTGACGCTTTAAGTTTTGGAGTAAGCTATGTATATATAGATTATGATTATACAGGTTCAAACTCTTTCTTTGGATATGATGGAACACCAACTCCTATTTCTAAAGCTGACGGAAGTGCAGTTAAAGAAGCTAGAGATCTTAGAGCATATGTAAGATATAAATTTTAAATAAAAAGGTGATTACTTCACCTTTTTATCTTAAATTATATTTATCAAAATTAAAAATAACTTTTTCAGCTAATTCAATCATTTTTATATTTAAACCTTTAAACTCCAAATTTTTTATGTTTACAAGAAATTTATCATAAACTTGAAAATATGGATATAAAATAAAATAGATATACTCTTTTGAAGTCGATTCCTTATTTAACTCTTTAAACCATAAAGTAAGTAATGAGAAATAAAGCATTGAAGGATTAAATTCTTCATTTAATTTAAGATTTTTTGATACTTCTTTATTTATAAAATCATAACAGCTTAAAATAGCTTTTATTCTAAAATTTTTACGATTTCTTATATAATAATCTTGAGAAAAAGTTATTTTTTCAATTTCCTTTAATATAGTAAGCCCTATATTATTAAATTCAACTAAAATATCTCTATCTAATCCATACTCTTTTATATCATTATTATCTTTATAAGACAAGATTAAATCTTTACAAAAGAGTAATAAAGCTTCTGTTTTTATTTTTGAAATATTTATAACCATTTCAAATTGTAACTAAATTTTGTTAAATTTGATTATATTTTTATTATTTTTAAGTTGTATTGAGATAGAATAAAGGCAATTTTATTAAATTTTTTAGAAAAAAGGAAATTATTGGAACCTATTGGAGTACTAAAAGATGGTCAAATTTATGACCTTCAAACTGCAGAGGCTTTAAATATTAGCGGAGATACAATTAAAGCCGACGACTCAAGTGAATCTTTAGAGATTTTAAGACACTCAACTGCTCACCTTATGGCTCAAGCTATAAAAGAACTATATCCTGAAGCAAAATTCTTTGTTGGTCCAGTCGTAAATGAAGGATTTTACTACGATTTTAAAATAAATAGTAAAATCTCTGATGAAGATTTACCAAAAATCGAAAAGAAGATGAAAGAGTTAGCTGATAGAAAACTAGCTATTACTAGACATGAAACAACTAGAGAAGAGTTTTATGAAGAGTTTAAAAATGATGAGCTAAAACAAGCTGTTTTAAAAAATATCAAAGATGAAGTAATCACTGTTTATAAACAAGGTGATTTCAAAGATTTATGTAGAGGTCCTCACTTACCAAATACTAGAATGATTAGAAGCTTCAAACTAACTAGAGTTGCTGGAGCATATTTGGGTGGAGATGAAAAAAATGAGATGATAACTAGAATTTATGGAATCTCATTTTTTGATAAAAAAGCTTTAAATGATTATGTAACAATGATTGAAGAAGCAAAAAAAAGAGACCATAGAAAACTAGGAACTGAGCTTGAACTATTTACATTTAATGATGATGTAGGTGCAGGTCTTCCTTTATGGTTACCAAATGGTTCAAGACTTAGAAGTAAATTAGAACATCTTTTATATAAAGCTCATAGAATAAGAGGTTATGAGCCAGTACGAGGTCCAGAAATATTAAAAGCAGAAATGTGGAAAATATCTGGGCACTATGATAATTATAAAGAGAATATGTATTTTACAACTATTGATGAACAAGAATATGGTATAAAGCCAATGAACTGTGTTGGACATATTCAGATTTTTAAAAATGGTTTAGTTTCATATAAAGATTTACCTAAAAAACTCTTTGAATATGGAGTTGTTCATAGACATGAGATGAGTGGAGCAATGCACGGATTATTTAGAGTAAGAGAGTTTACTCAAGATGATTCACATATTTTCTGTACTCAAAATCAAATTAAAGAAGTAATCTTTGAAGTTTTAGAGTTTGTTGATAGTCTTTTAAAACTATTTGATTTTAAATATGAGATTGAAGTGTCTACAAAACCTGAAAAAGCTATTGGTGATGATATATTTTGGGAAAAAACAACAAAAGGGATAATGGATGCCCTTAATGAAAAAAGTATCTCTTATGGTATTGATGAGGGTGGTGGAGCATTCTATGGACCAAAAATTGATATAAAAATTCTCGATGCCATTGGAAGAAAATGGCAATGTGGAACAGTTCAAGTTGATATGAATTTACCTTCAAGATTTAAAGTTGAATATATTAATGAAAAAGGTGAAAAAGAGCAACCAGTTATGATTCATAGAGCAATTTTGGGTTCTTTTGAGAGATTTATAGGAATTTTAACAGAACACTGTGCTGGAGAATTTCCATTTGCAATTGCTCCAACACAAGTAATTTTTGTACCAATTGCAGATACTCATGTAGCTTATGCAAAAGAGCTTCAAAAAGAGTTGCTTGAAAATGATATTGACTCTAAAATCTATGATATGAATGAAAGTTTAAACAAAAGAATAAGAATGGCAGAAAAACAAAGAGTGCCAATGATTGTAGTTCTTGGAGATGAAGAAGTTTCAAATAGTATGATAGCTTTAAGGGATAGAAGAAAAAGAGAACAATCGAATTTAAGTAAAGATGAATTCATAGAAAATTTAAAAAATATACTAAAAGGAAGTAAAATTTGAGTAGAGATAATAAAAAATCAGATGTAATCATGAATGAAGATATCACAGCAAAAGAACTAAGATGTACAAGTGATTCAGGGGATAATTATGGCATTATTCCAACTGCACAAGCTTTAGCTTTAGCTGATGAATCTGGTCTTGATTTAGTTTTAATAGCTCCTGATGCAAATCCACCAGTTGCAAAAATTATGGATTATAGTAAATTTAAGTACCAACAAGAGAAAAAGAAAAAAGAAGCGAAAAAGAATCAAAAAGTTATAGTTATAAAAGAGATAAAACTTTCTATAAAAATTGCTGAAAATGATATCAACTATAAAGTAAAACATGCTATAGAGTTTTTAGAAGATGGAAACCACGTAAAATTTAGAGTTTTCCTAAAAGGAAGAGAGATGTCAAATCCTGAAGCTGGAGTTGAAGTTTTAAATAGAGTTTGGGCAATGATTGAAGATGTTGCAATAATGGATAAAGAACCAAAACTAGAAGGAAGATATGTAAATCTTCTAGTTACTCCAAAAAAAGATTAATCTACTCAAAAAACATAAAAGAGAATTTCCCTCTTTTATGCTAATATAAACTTTAAACTTTTATTAATAATTTTTTAAGTATAATCCAAAACTTTTTCACTATGAAAATGCAAATTTATATGAAAGGATTTCTTTATGCCAAAAATGAAAAGCGTTAAAGGTGCTGTTAAAAGATTTAAAGTAAAGAAAAATGGAACTATCAAAAGAGGTTCTGCTTTTAGAAGCCACATTTTAACTAAAAAAACTCAAAAAAGAAAAAGAAATTTAAGAGGACCACAAACTGTACATAGTACAAATGTTGCTGGAATTCTTTCAACGTTGTGTAAAGCGTAATTACTAAAATTTAGTAATTTTGTCCCTCCATTTATAAATGGACAAGTTCAGCAAAGGCTGACACCTTATTAAAAATAATGGTAAAGAAAGGAAAAATATGCCAAGAGTAAAAACTGGTGTTGTAAGAAGAAGAAGACACAAAAAAGTATTAAAACTAGCTAGAGGATTCTTTAGTGCTAGAAGAAAACATTTTAGAAAAGCTAAAGAGCAATTAGAAAGAAGTCTTGTATATGCTTATAGAGATAGAAGACAGAAAAAAAGAGATATTAGAAAACTATGGATTATTAGAATCAATGCAGCTTGTAGATTAAATGATATTAACTACTCAAGATTTATAAATGGTTTAAGATTATCAGGTATTGAACTTGATAGAAAAATCTTAGCAAACCTTGCTATGAATGATTCAGCTGCATTTGCATCTTTAGTAGCATCTGCTAAAGCAGCACTTAAATAATAAATTTGCAAACAATCAAAAAAGGGGAAGATTTTAAAATCTTCCCCTTTTTTTATACCTTTATAAATAAGCCTATTCTAAAGGCTCATTTACATCTATTTTACACTTATTACCTTCACAAACAATATTTGCATCAAAGTAAAAAATCTCAGATACATCTAAATTTGCTTTTTTCAAGTTTGTCCAAGCTTCAAGAGATCTTGAACCTGCACTACAATGAAATACTACTGTTTTACCTTTTGGTAATTTTGCATATAGTTCTTCTGGTTTAAATTGGTCAGCTTGAATATTTATTGAACCCTCTATATGACCTTTATCATAATCTTTTTTAGGCAATACATTTACAATTTGAATATTTGCTGGAACTTTATTTTCTACTATTAAAGCTTTAAACCATTCTCCATCAACTGTTCCTTCATCACTTCCTAATTTAACACCATTTGAACTAAACTCTTTTTTAGCTTCTTTTGGTTTATCTTCAACTTTTTTACTATTTGAAGTTGTTCCTAAACCAGCCTCTTTCCAAGCAGGTAATCCTCCTGCATATACAAATACATTTTTATAGCCCAAATTATATAACTTTTCTGCAACAATATTTGATTTCTCACAAGAGTACCCTGCACAAAATGTTACAATTTTTTCATCTTTATTTATTGGAAATCTTCCTACTAATTTATCTAAACTTGTATCAGGAATAGAGATACTTCCAGGTATTGTCTCTTGAAAATATTTTGTACTAGGTCTTGCATCAACTAATAAGGCACTATTGTTCTCTTGATATGTTTTTATTACAGCTATTCCTACTTCTAAATAGTTTTTAGTTGCCCATTCAGGCTCTCCTCCACTATAAATTTTTACATTCTTATGCCCTTTATCTTTTAGCATTTTTGCAACAATTGGGCTTTTTTCACAAGAATATCCAGCACAAAAAACTATTAATTCTTTATCTTTTGGTAGATCTATAATTTGTTTATATCCAGTCTCAAATGTACTATCAGTAATATTTAAACTCGATGGTATAGTACCCTTTATATATTTTGCTTCTGGTCTTGCATCAATCAAAATTGACTCTGTTGCACCTCTATTTCCAGACCCTAATTTTGATTTTACATAATCATAATTAACTTGTTCCAAGTTATTTTTAACTATTAATTCCATAATAGCTGGTGTTGGTTTTGTTAAATTTACTGACTCATTTGCATAAACTGTTCCAAAAGTTAAAATTGATGCTACAACTAAACTACTAAATATTTTACTAATTATTTCCCCTTTTTAAGATTTTAAAAAATACCCTTGGTATTAAAAAAACTATATATACTAAAAATGTAAATATTAATGGATGATAAATTCCTAAACCATAAGCACCTGAATTTGGGAGTGCTAAAATATGTGAAATTGGATGAGTTAAAAACTCTTCATAGTGCATTAATATTGATAAAATTACTAAAATTACTAAAAATATTTTTAACTCTTTTTTAAACATCTTATGCTTTTCCGCTTAACATTCCATACATTGTCATTGGTTTAAGTAGATAAACTTTCATTAACCACCAAATCCATCTCTCTTGTACTGGATCCAAAGGAAAAGATGGAGTTGGTTTTGCACTCCAATCAAACTCAGCGAGCATAACTTTACCAATATCAGTTATTAAAGGACAAACTGTATATCCCCCATATTTTTCAGTTGGTTCTTTGCCTTCCATAACCAAAATTAAATTATCAACTAAAACTTTATACTGTTTTCTCACACTTCCACCTGTTTTACCCATAGGAACGGCTGCAATATCTCCTATTGAGAAGATATTTTTATATTTAACATGTTGTAAAGTCTCTTTATTAACTGGTACCCAACCTTTAGCTGATCCAATAGCTGAATTTCCTATCTCATCAGGTGCTTTTTGCGGAGGAGTTATATGTAAAAAATCAAAAGGTACTTCAACATTTAAATGCTTTTTAATCTTATCATACTCTTTTAATTCCTCATCATATTCACCCTGCTCTTCCCAATGCTTATCAAAAGTTGCAATTTTCTTAGAAATATCAACAGCTATTAAATTATGGTTAAAATTCCATTTCATATCTCTTGCAATAAACTGTTTTTCAATAGCATCTGCATACTCTTTTACACCAAATAATTTCCCTCCATCATCATAATATGTTAATGTTGCATTTGCTCTAGCTTTTGCTTCATTTAATCTTGAATTTAATAGATACATAACTTTTTTAGGAGCACCTCCACATTTTATAGCAGTATTTGGGGCTGTAAAAACTGCCTTTACCTTATCTTTCTTAGCTTTTTCAATAAACTTTTGAGTCTGTTCCCACATATGGGCAGAACTATCAATATTATAAACAGTTGTTACTCCACTATCCCCAAAAGCTTTTAGGATTTTACTTGCATCTCCTACACTATAAGCATCTCCAACCTCTTCTAATCCTTTAATTACTCCATAATCAAGAGTAATTCCAGCAGCAACTATTAAATAATCATAATCAATAACTTCTTTACTTGATAATATTAATTTATTTGCTTCTGGATTAAAATCAACTGCTTTATCTTGAATCCATTTAACACCTTTTGGCATATAATCTTTTGTTTCATATAGTAGTTCATTTTTTGATTTATAAACTCCACTTGCCACAAGAGTAGCTCCTGGTTGATATGAAACAGATTTTGGGTTTGGTTCAATTATTGTAATATCTGCATCTTTCAATGCACTCATAAGTCTAGCTGCTGTTGAAACTCCAGCTAATCCACCACCAACTATTACTATTTTACCTTTTGCTTCACTACTTGCTTTTGCAATAGTTGCAGCTTGTGCTTGGCTTCCACCTGCTAAATATGCAGCTCCACCTAGACCAGCTAGTTTAAAGGCGTCTCTTCTTGAAATCCCTGCTTTTTTTATCTCTGAATTTACAATTTCGATAGCTTTTTTTAACTCATTTTTATTCATAGCCATTCCTTTTAAAAAAATACCTTAGATAGTAACAAAATACTCATAATAATTCACTTATTTTAATAAGTTCAAGTTTTATAAATATTATTAGTTTAATTTATAATTTTAAGTGCTTTTTTATACTCTGCTTTATCATTTAAATTTAGAAATTCCTCTTCATTCTCAAAATATAAATTTTGAGTTCTTGAGTTTTTAATTAAATAGTTTATCTTATGAATATCACTCTTTATCATATCTTCTATCAGAGTTAAAGTAGTTTTAGAAAATACACCACAAAGGTTATGAGTACCAAAAGATGTTTGTGCAATAGTTATATCAAAATTATTTGAAGAATTTATTAATTTTTCTATAATTTCAAGAGTTATAAATGGAGTATCAACTGTAATTATGAAAACTTTTTCATTTTCTAAAGTTTTTATAATAGTTTGCAAAGCTAAAATAGGAGAATAAATATCAATGTTTTCATCTATAATTAACTCTTTCTTATCCTGTAGAAAAGAAAATTTATCTAATTTTGAAGAAATATAAATATTTTGAAAATATGGTTTTAATCTATTATATTGAAACTCTATTAAAGAGCTTGAGGAACCAAAAGGAAGAAGAGATTTATCTTCTCCCATTCTTTGACTTTTTCCACCACTTAAAATAATACAAGGTATAGAAAATTTATCTATCATTTCTTAGCTCTTTAAAGAAGAGTTTAGCACTTTCTATTTTAAATAGAAAATGGTTTATTATAATTTTTATAAACTTCTTGGGTCTGTAATATATCCAGAAATTGCACTAGCTGCTGCAACTGCACTATTTGCTAAATAGATTTTTGAACTTCTACTTCCCATTCTTCCAACAAAGTTTCTATTTGTTGTAGAGATACATACTTCACCATCTCCTAAAATCCCCATATATCCACCTAAACAGGCTCCACATGTTGGATTTGAAACAACTGCTCCAGCATCAACTAAAATATCAATATATCCTAGTTTTGTAGCTTCTCTTAAGATTTTCTGAGTTCCAGGAGTTAAAATAAGTCTTACATGCCTTGCTACTTTTTTATCTTTTAATATTTCAGCTGCAACTTTAAAATCACTTAATCTTCCATTTGTACATGAACCTATAAATACTTGATCAACTCTTATATTATCGCTAACTGCTTGTGAAACTGAATGCCCATTTGATGGTAAATATGGATATGCAATTACAGGTTCTAGTTTTTCTACATCAATAACAATCTCTTGACAATATGTAGCATCCTCATCACTATAATGAATTTTTGGCTCTGCTCTAAGTCCGCTATTCTCTTTTGATACTCTATCTAAAAACTCTTTTGTAACCTCATCATAAGCTACAATTCCATTCTTAGCTCCAGCCTCAATAGCCATATTACAAAGACTAAATCTATCATCCATTGATAAATATTTTATTGTATCTCCTGTAAACTCTAAAGCCTTATATAAAGCTCCATCAACTCCAAGTATTCTAATAATTTCTAAAATTAAATCTTTTCCAGTTACAAAAGAGGCTGGTTTCCCTTTAAAAACTACTTTTATAGTTTCAGGTACTTTAAACCAATTCCCACCAGTGATCATTCCAAAAGATATATCTGTACTTCCCATTCCTGTACTAAATGCCCCTAAAGCACCATGGGTACATGTATGGCTATCTGCTCCAATTATCACATCTCCAGGTAATACAAGACCTTTTTCAGGTAAAAGTGCATGCTCTATCCCCATATCTTTTTCATCAAAAAAGTTTTTAAGATTATGTTTCATAGCAAAATCTCTTGAAATTTTTGCTTGATTTGCACTTGCTATATCTTTTGCAGGTATAAAGTGATCTAAAACTATTGCAAAGCCATCTGGATTTGCTAATTTTTCAAAACCACCCTCTTCAAATGCACGAATTGAAATAGGTGTTGTAATATCATTTCCAATTACCATATCAATTGGACTTCTTACAATTTCTCCTGCATAAACTTTTTTGCCTACATGTTCACTAAAAATTTTTTCTGTAATTGTTTGACCCATATTTTTTCCTAAATTTCTTATTTTTTTAAAAATTTTGCCTAGATTATAGCTAAATTTATTTAAGCTTTATCTTTTAATTTTTTCTCTCTTCTACTATCTTTTATCTGCATAATTATGATTATAACAACAGCTAAATCTATTATCACATCTGCAAAATTAAAAATTGCAAACTCAAATATATAGTGCCAATAGAAATAATCAACTACTGCTCCATAAGTAAATCTATCTAAGATATTTGATAATCCTCCAGCATATAAAAGAGCTATTGGAATATAGTATTTGTAAAATACCTCTTTGTTTTTAATTAAATATATTGTTCCTATTAAAACTATAAAAAGTTGAATATATTTTAAATATTCAGCCAAAAAAGTAAACATAGAAAAAGCAACACCATAGTTATATGCAAGTTTTAAACTCATAATACTACCATTTGCATCCCAAGCTAAATTTGCAAAACCATATTTAACAACTTGATCTATTATAAAAATAACTACAAAAATTGTAGTTGCAATTTTCAACTCTTTTTTCATAAAGCTTTTTTAAAAAATTCAATTAAACTTGCCATTGAACTCTCTACATCTTTTTTATTTTTTCCCTCAAGTAAAAGTCTAATTTTATTCTCTGTTCCAGAATATCTAATCAAATCCCTAATACCTTTTTCTCTAATTGGTTTTAATATCTCTTCTAAACCTTTTATCTCTTTTAAGGGTATTTTCTCATTTACTTTCATATTATGTAAAAGTTGAGGATATAAAGTAAATGGATTTAAAGCTTCACTTGCCTTTTTTTTACTTTTAATGATCATTGCTAAAACTTGTAAAGCTGAAGCTAAACCATCACCAGTTTTTGCTACATCAGAAAAAATTATATGTCCACTTTGTTCTCCACCAAAATTTAGATTATTCTCTTTCATAACTTCAAGTACATATTTATCTCCAACATCACTTCTTAAAAGTTCTATTCCATTTAAATTTAAATAATCTTCCAAAGCTTTATTTGACATAACTGTAGCTACACAAGCATTACCTTTTAAAAGATTCTCACCTTTTAGATATACACTTAAAGCTCCAAGTAGTTTATCTCCATCAACTATTTTACCTTTTTCATCAACAACAACCAATCTATCTGCATCTCCATCAAGAGCAAGTCCAATATCAGCCCTATAATCTTGTACAAGTTTTGCAACATTTTCAGGATGCATTGCTCCACAATTATCATTTATATTAAAACCATTTGGTTTATTATTAATTGTAATAACATCTGCTCCAAGCTCTTCAAGTATTGTAGGTGCAACTTTATATGCTGCTCCATTTGCACAATCAAGTACAATTCTAAGCCCTCTTAATGTTAAGTCTTTAGGAAAAGATGATTTGATAACAACAATATATCTACCAATAACATCATCTATTCTTTTTGAAGAACCAATATCTCTTCCTGTTGCTTGAGAAGCAATTAATGATTCTGTACCTTTAAAAATTTTTTCAATCTCTTTTTCATCATCAACATTTAATTTATTTCCATGATTATCAAAAAACTTGATTCCATTATCTTCAAAGGGATTATGAGAAGCACTTATCATAATTCCAGCATCACATCTCATACTTTCAGTTAAATATGCAATTGCAGGAGTTGGCATAGGACCAATTTGAATAACATCATAACCAACAGATGTTAATCCACTAACAAGTGCATTTTCTATCATATATCCACTTCTTCTTGTATCTTTTCCTACAAGAATTTTATTTGTTGTTGAATGTTTTCTAAAATGTGTACCTGAAGCCTGTGCAAGTTTTACAACAGTAATTACATCTAAAAATTCTCCAGCCTTTCCTCTAACACCGTCTGTTCCAAATAGTTTCATTAAATCTTCCTAAAATTAAACTCTATTTAAGTTATTTTAGATAGTATTCTATCCTTTAAAATTTTACAAAGAGGTTAAAAAAATGGCAAATCACAAATCTTCTGAGAAGAGAGCTAGACAAACATTAGTAAAAACTATAAGAAATAGATTTTACAAAACAAGAATTAAAAACATCACAAAAGATGTATTAAGTGCAGTTGAAAGTGCTGATAAAACAAAAGCTGTTGAAGCTATGAAAATTGCAAACAAATATCTACACCACTGCGTATCTAAAGGTATTTTAGCAAAAGGTACTGCTTCTAGAAGAGTAAGTAGATTACAATTAAAAGTTAATGCTATATAATTTATTAAGTATTAAATGTTAAAAAATAAACTTCAACCATTCATTGCTAGATTTGAGGAGATTACAAATCTTTTAATGTCTCCTGATATTACTAGTGATATTAAAAGGATGACCTCTTTATCAAAAGAGCAATCAAATATAGAACCAATAGTAAATAAAGCAAAAGAGTATATAAAAGTTCTTGAAGATATAGAAGAGAACAAACTTATACTTGATGATGCTGAACTTGGTGATTTAGCTAAAGAAGAGCTAAAAGAGCTAGAAGTAAAAAAACCACTTTTAGAAGATGAGATAAAATTTCTTATGATTCCAAAAGATCCAAATGATGATAGAAATATCTATTTGGAACTAAGAGCTGGAACTGGTGGAGATGAAGCTGCTTTATTTGTTGGTGATTTATTTCGTGGTTACCTTAGATATGCTGAAAACAATGACTGGAAAGTTGAAATAATGAGTTCAAGTGATAGTGAAGCAGGTGGTTACAAAGAGATAGTAATCTTAGTAAAAGGTGACCATGTTTATTCAAAACTAAAATTTGAAGGTGGAACTCATAGAGTTCAAAGAGTTCCTGCAACAGAGTCTCAAGGAAGGGTTCATACATCAGCAATTACAGTTGCTGTAATGCCTGAAGTTGATGATGTTGAAGTTGAAATTGATCCAAATGATTTAAAAATAGATGTTATGAGAGCTAGTGGAAATGGTGGTCAATCTGTAAATACTACGGATTCTGCTGTAAGAATCACTCATATTCCATCAGGGATTGTTGTAACCAACCAAGACCAAAAATCTCAACACAAAAATAAAGATAGAGCTATGAAAGTTCTAAAAGCTAAACTTTTTGAAATTGAGATGGAAAAAAAGATGGAAGCTGAAGGTGCAAACCGAAAAGAGCAAGTTGGAACTGGAGATAGAAGTGGAAGAATAAGAACATATAATTTTCCACAAAACAGAATCAGTGATCACAGAATTAACTTAACTCTTTATAGACTTGAAAACATTTTAGAGGATGGCTTGTTTGATGAAGTAATTGATCCTCTTATTGCTGATCATCAATCAAGACTAATTGAAGCAAATGGGCTATAAAAAGCCTTTTTGTTTAGAAAAATAGATTACCTATCTAAATAATTTTAAAATCTCAACAACTTTAGAAGCATATCCCCATTCATTATCATACCAAAGAAGAAGCTTTATCATATTATTCTTAACTTCTAAATATCTATGATCAACTATTGTTGTATATTTTTCCTTTTTAAAATCACTTGAAACAAGGGCTTCAAAATTATTTAAAACTATTGGAAATTTTTGATTTTTTTCAAAATCTATAAAAAGATTTTTTATTTCATCTTTTGTTGAAGCTTGTTTTGTAAAAAGTGTTACATTTATAGCTCCAACTGTATCTGTTGGAACTCTTAAAGAGTTTGAAGATATAAGCTCACTATTAAACTTTTCTATTACATAAGAACAAGCTTTTATAGTTGTAGTATGACTAGGAATTATATTTTGAGTAGATGATCTTCCAAATTCAAAATTTAAATCAACATCTCTAGTATCACTTTTCACATAATTACCATCAAGAACTCTTTGATGATTTAATAAAGGGTGAATAGTTACTATATCTCCAAAAATTATCTCTTTTTTTTCATCTATAAGTTTCAAAGCTGGAAGTAAAGAAGTAGCATTACAAGAGCTAGTAGAAATAACTTTATGAATATTTATATCCAGTTTATTTTCATTTACACCTAAAATCAGATTTATATGGGCATCTTTATTTGGATGAGTTAAAAATATAGCTTTAAGTGGAAGTTTTTCTAAAGATTTTATATCCTCTTTTTTACCACTTGCATCAATGATAATATCAATACCTTTTAAATCAATATCCATTAAAGAACTATAATTTAAGATTTTTATTTTTGATTTAGAGTTTTGGATATAGCTATTTTCAACAATTCTAAATTTATCTTCAAGTTTTCCATAAGTTGAATCATAATTTATAGAATAAACAATATTATTTATATATGGATTTATATCATTTATAGCAACTATTTCAAAATCTTTATTTTCTAAAAGCTGTTTTAAAATAGCCTTTCCTATTCTTCCTGCACCATTTATTAAAACTTTTAAATTCATAAACTTCTTTCATTTTTATTAATTTTTTTGAAAGTATAGTTAAAACTAGATTATTTCTTCATTTCTATAAATAGAATATGGTTTTTTAAAATAGGATTAATAATAAGTTTATTTTCATCAACTAGCTCCATAGCATCACCATCTTCTAAAACTATTCCATTTATATTTGCTTTACCCTCTATTTGTACAAAATAAACTTGTCTATTCTCATTTATCTCAAACTCTAAAGGCTTGTCAAGTTCACTTACATATATATTTACATCTTGATAAATTTTTATAGGGCTAGTTCCATTTTGAGAAGATACAATATTTAAAAATTTATTATCTCTATCTTCGGCTTTATATTTATGAGAACCATAAAGTCTTGGGAGTCCTTTTTGTGGTGGAAAAATCCAAATTTGAAGAAGTCTTAAATCTTCATTGGCTTCATTTCTTTCACTATGATAAATACCATCTCCAGCACTAAGATATTGAACTTCTCCTCTTTTTAAAGTTTCACTATTTCCCATAGAGTCTTTATGAGTTATCTCTCCATTTACTATATACGAAATAATCTCCATATTAGCATGAGGATGTGTATCAAAACCACTTTTAGCATGAACTATATCATCATTTAAAACTCTTAAAACTCCAAAATGTATATTTTCAGGGTTTCTATACTCTGCAAAACTAAAATGGAAACAACTCTCTAACCAACCAAGATTAGATTTTCCCATACTCTCTTTTGGCAACTTTTTTATCATTTTTGCTCCTTTTTCTAATCAAAAATAAAACTCTCCATTGAAATATTTGAATATAATATTTCACTATTAAATGATTTTCCACATTTATTTATAGCATTTCCAAAAGCTATAAATAAAGGTAAAATATGCTCTGTTGAAGGGTGATTCTTATAAAAATTCTGATCTTTATCTATATTTATTAGCTTCTCTTTATCACCATTTTCTATAATATCTTTTATCTTTTCATTAAACTCTTTTGCATAAGTTTTCATCTCTGGGTTATAACTCATATCTCTTAAATTATGAGTTATACCTCCACTAAAAATAAATAGAGCCTCTTCCTTAAAAATTTTTAACTTTTCTCCTAGATTTATTAGTTCAGAAAGTGAATAAGATATAGGAATACTTAGTTGTAGTACTGGTATTTCAAGTTTTTCATACATCAAAGATAAAACACTCCAAACACCATGGTCAAAACTATTTCTATTTTCATCTATACTTATATCAATATTCTCATTTCTTAATTTTTCTATTAAGTTATTTGTTAAATCTTTATTACTTGCTATTTCATACTTTACTTTATAAAGTTCTTCTTCAAAACCATAAAAATCATACATTATACTATTTGCATTTGGATTTATTACTTTTAAATTTTTAGTTACATAGTGAGCAGATACAATTATAATATACTTTGGAATATCCAAAGTTTTACTAATATTTTGGATATTCTTTTTAGAATTTAGATCACTAAGAACTATATTTGGAGCTCCATGTGAAATAAATAGTGTTGGGTTCATTATTTAAAATTTAGCTAAAATTAATTAGCTAAATTTCCTTCAATATCAATATTTAATCTTACTTCATCACTAACAGCAACTCCACCTGTTTCTAAAACTTTATTCCAAGTTACACCAAATTCACTTCTATTGATTTTTCCAGTTAATGTAAATCCTGCTTTTTTACCTAAAGCTCCTCCATTTTCAAGATTTAATTTAATATTTTTTGTAACACCTTTTATTGTTAAATCTCCATAAACTACATCTTTTTCAATTTTTGTTGATTTAAAAGTAATTTTTGGGAACTTTGCAATATCTAAAATATCATCTGCTTTTAGATGAGCATCTCTTTTTTCATCAGCAGTATCAATTGAAGACACAAGAAGTTCTCCTTCAACTTTTAGTAAAGTATTCGCTTTTTCATCATACTCAAAAGTTCCACTAATATCTTTGATTTTTCCAACAACATTTGAAACCATCATATGTTTTACAGTAAATCCTGCAGTTGAATGTGATGTATCAACTTTATACTCTCCTGCAAAAAGTGTTGAGCAAAGTGCAATTGATAATAAGCCTAATTTTAAATTTTTCATAATTCTTCCTTTTTATTTGAATTGTATATTTTGTTTAATAAATTATATAAAGTATTAAGTTCTTCATCATTTAAGATTTTCATAAAATCAAAAAGATTTTCGGCATGTTTTGGAAATACTTTTTCAATAATAGCTATTCCATCTTCTGTAATTGATAAAATTGAAGCTCTAGTATCCTTTGGATCTTTTATAGATGTTATTAAATTATCTCTTTTTAGATTTTTTATAACAACTGTAGTATTTCCTGGTGTACTTGAAGTTAGCTTTGTAATAGAACCAATATTTAAATCACCTAAATGATATAAAACTTCTAATACTTTAAATTGATTAAATGTCAGATTATTTTTTGATAGATAGTTCTCAGTTAAATTATTTACCAAATGAAAAGTTCTATCTAACCTAACGACAGTTTTCATTGATTTATCTACTCTTGTACCATAAGATTTTACTTTTAATGAATCTCTTTTTTCTTCAAAGCTCATTTGGAAATTTCCTTTTTAATATAAATAAATCAATTTTGTAAGACTATTTAAAACTTTAGATAGATTTTATAATTTATCTAAAACTTTAAAAAAGAGCAATATTTACAACTTGTTTTTTTAAGTAGAATTACTCTGAAGAAATTATAGTACTAATTAGTAATAAAGTCAAGACTATTTTTTTGTTTTTTCAATAATCTTCGTAAAATTAAGCTTTTGTTCCTTATTTGCTTCTAAATTTATTTCAATAAATATATCATTATCTGTTACACTACTTCCAATATCTAGTAATTCATCCCAAGTTAAATCAAAATAGCTTCTTTTTATTTTTCCACTTAATTTTAAATAGATTTTTCCAAAAAATTCTCCACTATTTTCAAAATCAAGTTCTATATTTTTTGTAACATCTCTAATAGTCAAATCTCCAAAAATTCTATCTTGTTCTATTTTTGTTGCAACAAATTTCATCTTTGGAAACTTTTTTATATCAAATATTTTATCAGATATTAAAGTAGTTAAATTATCTTTTGATGTACTAAGAGAATCTAGCTCTATCTCTCCTTTTAGTGAAGTTAAGAGAGATTTCTTCTCATCAAAACTAAATTCTCCAATTATATTATCAAACTCCCCTTTTATCTCTTGAGTTTTTAAATATTTTATAGAAAAATCAGCTGTTGAGCTATTAGAATCAATTTTATAACTGCTAGCAAATAAAAATGTTGAAAGAGCTAGTGTTGAAAAAGATAATTTTATTAATTTCATTTTGTCCCTTTTAAAAATTGTCGCGTAATTATAACTAATTAAACATATTTTTAACCATTTAATAATCTTTTTTTAGCTAAAATGTTCTGTTTTACTGAAATTTAAAAAATTAATTAAGGATAAATATTATGTTATTAACACCAGGTCCAACTCCTGTACCAGAATTTGCAAGAAAAGCGATGAGTGATATTACAATACACCATAGAACAAAAGAGTTTGAAGCTATTTTTGAAAAAACTAGAAATCTTTTACTTGAACTTTATGATATGCCAGAAGTTTTAATGCTAGCTTCTAGTGGAACAGGAGCTATGGAAGCTTGTGTTACAAACCTTACTAGAAAAAAAGCTCTTACAATTAACTCTGGAAAATTTGGAGAGAGATTTGGAAAAATCTGCAAAGCTTTTAATATAGATTATGTAGAGTTAAAAAATGAATGGGATACTCCTGTTAGTGTTGAAGATATTAAAAATACTATAAAAAATGATTCAAATATTGATGCTATTTTTATTCAAGTTTGTGAAAGTGCTGGTGGATTAAGACATAATATTGAGCAAATTGCTAGTGTAGTAAAAAAGCTAAATCCAGAGATTATGGTAGTTGCAGATGGAATAACTGCTTTGGGTGTAGAAAAAATTGATACTACAAATATAGATGCACTTATTACTGGAAGCCAAAAAGCATTTATGCTACCTCCTGGTCTAGCTATGATTGGTTTATCTGCAAAAGCAGTTACAAAAATAGAAGAAAAGCCAACGGGTTACTACTTCAATCTTGCTAGTGAAATAAAAAACCAAAAGAAAAATACAACTGCTTATACAGCAGCTACAACTTTAATTATTGGTTTAGGTGCAATATTAGAAAAGTTTAAAGATATTGGATTTGGAAATTTATATAAACAAACTGCTTTAAGAGCAAAAGCTACACAAGAAGCTTTAAAAGCTATTGGATTTAAAATTTATCCAAAAAATCCAGCAAATGCTATGACAACTGTTTATACAGAACAATCAAATGAGATTAGAAAAATTCTAAAAAACAGATACAATGTTGATATTGCTGGTGGACAAGACCATTTAGCTGGAAAGATTTTTAGAATAAACCATATGGGATTGATTGAAGATTTTGAAGCTGCTTGGGCAGTTAATGCAACAGAACTTGTACTAGATGAGTTAGGAATTAGAACATTTGATGGAACTGCAAACAGAGTTTTTGCACAAACATTTTATAAAGGAAATTAATCAAAAATGATTTTTGAACACGAAATTCCAAAAGGAAGCAGACTATATTTTGGTAAAACAGCAAAAGCTAAAAGAGTTTTAGAAAATAGTGTTTGTGAAATTTTGGAAAAAAATGGTTTTGAAGAGATTTTAACTCCAAATTTTTCTTATTCTCAACATCAATCAATCGAAAATGAGAGAAAATTAATTAAATTTTCAGATGAAGATAATGAGCAAGTTTCGCTAAGAGCTGATTCAACTTTAGATGTTGTAAGAATTATCACAAAAAGATTAGGAAGAACAACAAATCATAGAAAATGGTTCTATGTACAACCAGTTTTTTCATATCCATCTAAAGAGGATTATCAAATTGGTTGTGAATGGATAGAACATACAAATATCTCTGATATTTTAAATTTAACAGCTGATATTTTAAGAGCTTTAAAAATAGAACCAATTTTACAAATATCAAATATAAATATCCCAAAATTAGTAAGTAATGAATTAAATATTAATATTGACTTACTAAAAAATGGAGAAATATCAGAACTAATTAAATTAAATTGTGATTGGTTAGATAAACTTTTAAGAGTAAGTAATATTAAAAGTTTAGAAAACGTTATACCTATTATTCCAAGTAGCATAAAAACTGAGCTAGAAAAACTTCTTAAAAAAGCAAAAGAGGTAAATTATTCAAATATTATAATAGCTCCTTTATATTATGGAAGTTTAAAATACTATAACGATATATACTATAGAGTAATAAAAGATAATTTAATTATATGCAACGGTGGAATGTATGAAGCAGAAGGAATAAGCTCTTTAGGTTTTGCACTATACACTGATAACTTATTAAAAATAACAGAAGGGTGAAGATGAAAGCAGATGTAATTGTAGGAATTCAATGGGGAGATGAAGGCAAGGGTAAAATAGTTGATATGCTTGCACAAAAATATGATATGGTTTGTAGAAGTCAAGGCGGACACAATGCTGGTCATACTATTTGGGTTGATGGAGTAAGATATGCACTTCAATTAATTCCTTCTGGAATTTTAAATAAAAAAGCTATAAATATTATTGGAAATGGAGTTGTTGTATCTCCTCTTAATATTATTAAAGAGATGAGTCAATTTGATAATTTAGAAGGAAGACTTTATATATCTGATAAAGCTCATCTAAATTTACCTTTCCATGCTCTAATTGATCAAGCAAAAGAGAGATTAAAAGGTGACAAAGCTATTGGAACAACAGGAAAAGGAATAGGTCCAACTTATGCTGAAAAAGCTAGTAGAAGTGGATTTAGAGCTGGAGAACTTTTAAATCCAACAAAACTTTGTGATTCTATTTTAGACTATTTTGAACAAAATAGAGCAATTTTTGATGTTTTAGAGATAAAAACTCCTCAAAAATCTGAACTTTTAAGTGAATTAGAAAACTATAAATCAAAATTAGGTTCATTTATAGTAAATACAACAAATATGGTTTGGAAAGCTCTTGAAAATAATAAAAAAGTTTTACTAGAAGGGGCTCAAGGAACACTTCTTGATATTGACCATGGAACATATCCTTATGTAACATCTTCAAGTACAGTTAGTGCTGGAGCTTGTACTGGTCTTGGTTTAAATCCAAAAGATATTGGAGAAGTTATAGGGATTGTAAAAGCTTATTGTACAAGAGTTGGAAATGGTCCATTTCCAAGTGAAGATTTCACAGACTATGGAAAAACTATGGGTGAAGTTGGAAAAGAGTTTGGAACAGTAACAGGAAGAAAAAGAAGATGTGGTTGGTTTGATGCTGTTGCAGTAAGATATGCTAGTAGATTAAATGGTTGCGATAAATTAGCTTTAATGAAATTAGATGTATTAGATGGTTTTGATAAAATAAAAGTTTGTGTAGCTTATATGTATAATGGAGAAAGAATAGATTATATGCCATCTAATATGGAGAATGTAGAAGCTATTTATGAAGAGATAACTGGATGGGATAGCGTAGTTGGTGTAAGAAGATATGAAGACTTACCTGAAAATGCAAAAAAATATATAGATAAAATTGAAGAGATTACAAATGTAAAAGTTGGAATAATTTCAACTTCACCTGAGAGAGACGATACAATTATAAGGGGATAATCATGAGATTAAAATTACACCATACACCATATGTTTCAAGAAGAATTACAAGAGATTTAATCTCTTGTGATTTTATTGAAGTAAGAAAAGAAAAAGCTAGTATCGAAGAACAAGTTGAAAGAATTTTGGATGAAGATATAGAAAAAGAGCATAATTTAGATGAAAAAGTAGAAGAAATTTTAGATGCTCAAACTGAAGAGATTGAGTATCTAAATGCAGATAGAAGACAACTTTTTTGGATGACGAAAAAAAGACTTGCAAATGACTTTGGAGTTATCTTAAACAATGAAGATAGGTTTTCTGATATTGCTCACAAAATATTAGATTATCTATGGGAGGAGGATTATATACATTTTACTTGTTCAGATAACCAAATAAAAAATATAATATTTGGTTCTTTGGATGATTTTATTAAAGGATTTGAAAAGGCAGATAGTGAGGTTTTAGCTAAACTTAGAAACTATAAGAGAAAACTAATTCCAGGGACGGAGGACTATGATTTGGTGTATCATAGGCTTTATGAAGAAGAGTTAATAAAAAGAGGATTAATTTAATGCAAAAAGTATATATTTATTTAGAAAATGGGACATTTTTAGAAGGGTGCTCTTTTGGTGCAAATAAAACTGCAATAGGAAAATTAGTTTATAACAATGCAACATTTGGTTATCAAGAGATAATTACAGACCCTAGTAATGCTGGTCTTTTTATAAATTTTATGGCTGTTGAAATAGGAAATAGTGGTACAAATAAAGAAGATATGGAAAGCTCTAAAGCACATGCTGTTGGAGTAATTGTAAGAAATTACCATGATGCTTACTCAAACTATAGAGCAGAAATGAGTTTAGCAGATTTTCTAAAATCTGAAAATATTATAGGAATTTGTGATATTGATACAAGATATTTGACAAAAATAGCTAGAGATGAAGGAAGTATGATGATGATTGCTTCAACAGAAATCTCTTCAAAAGATGAATTAGCAAAACTTCTAAAAGAAGCAAAAAAATATGATGAAATTAACTTTTTAGAAGAAATTTCAACAAAAGATAGTTATATTCATAAATCTGGTGCTTGGAACAGTGAAACTGGAGAGTTTAATAAAGCAAATATGAGTGATAAAAAAGTAGTAGTTTATGACTTTGGAGTAAAAAAATCATTTTTAAATGAGCTTGTTGAATCAGGACTTGAAGTTGAAGTTATTCCATATAATACAAAAGCAGATAAAATTATTGAGAAATTTAATAATAATGAAATAGGTGGAGTTGTATTAAGTAGTGGTGCTGGAAATCCAAATCTTTATACTAACGAAGTAGAAAATATTAAAAAATTACTTTTAGCTAATCTTCCTATTTTTGCTATTGGATTAGGTCATTACCTTTTAGCACTTGCAAGTGGTGCAAAATTAGAAAAAATAAACTCTATAAAATCAGGTAGTCATCCAATAAGAGGTGAAAAAACTGTAGAAATGTACTCTTTAAATACACAATATGCTATAAAAGATTTTAAAGAGTTAGCAGATTCTACTTATATAAATGTATTTACAAATAATACAGTTGCTTTAAGATATAAAAACAGAGATATTTTAAGTAGTGAATTCACACCTATTTCAAACTCACCAATTTACAAAGAATTTGCCTCTTTAGTAAAATAAATATAAAACCATCATTTGATGGTTTTATTCCAAATAAAATCATTTAAAAAAATAGCTTTAACAATAATTATATTAAAGTAAGATAAAATATATCTCAAAATTATATTAGGGAAAAATATGAAAGAAAAAAACCTTTTCAATAGAGTTCTAAATTATATTTATAACACATCAAAACAACCTATTTTATTAAAAGATATGTTAGTAGCTTCTGTACAATTTAACAATGGAATGGAAGTTGATAGTTCAAGGCTTGGATTTAGATTAAGACTTACAAGAGCTTATATAGTTTATATTGCTTTAGTTTTAGCTATTATTGTTCCCATTTCACTTTTAACTCACAAATCTTTAGCAAAGATAGATTCTCATATCTCAATAGTTGGTGGTATGGTAATAACAGCTCTAATATTTATGGGATTTAATTATTTTATGGATTTATTAAAAACTAGTATGACAAAAGCAACTATAAAAAAAGCTTGGAGCTTACACTTTCCATTTTTTGCTTATGAAGAGTATTCAACAAAGGTAAATGAGATTTTTGAGAATGCAATGAGAGAAGAGGTTTCAAAAAGAGATTTACAAAAATATATTTTAGATAGATTAGCCAAAATTTAGGCTAAATCTATCTCTTATTTAAAACTGTATCCAGAGCTAGTTTTGTATTTTCCCATCTATTTTGAGAGTTAAGCATAACTAAAAGAATATCTTTTTTACCATCTTTTGCTCTAGCAATTAAACAAGGTCCTGCTTTACTTGTATAACCAGTTTTTACACCTACCATATATTTCTCTTTTGGTAGAAGTTTATTACTTGTATGTGCTGTATAAGTTCTTTTCGTATTTATTGCTTTAAAAGCATAATTCTCTTTTTTAACTATATCGTTAAAAGTTTTATTTTTAATAGCATATTCTGTAAGTTTTAATAAATCACTTGCTGTTGTTTTATGATTTGGAGCATCAAAGCCACAAGGGTTTTCAAAATTTGTATTTTTCATTCCCAAAAGCTTTGCCTTTTTATTCATCATATTTACAAAAACTTGTTTATTTCCATTACCTAAATAAATTGCTATGGCATTTGCTGCATCATTTGCCGATTTTATCATAGCTGCATTTACTAAATCTCGTAAATAGAACTTCTCCCCAACCTTAAAATTTAAAATTGTTGGTTCAACATTTTTCATCTCTTTTGTAATAGTAACTACACTATCCATTTTTCCACTTTCTATTGCTAAAATAGAAGTCATAATTTTTGTAAGACTAGCTGGTCGCACTTGTTGATTTGCATCTTTTTGAAAAATTAACTCTTTTTTAGTCAAATCTTTTACAATGATTGAGTCTAAATCTTTTTCAATTTTTTGGAAAATTTGCTTATCATTATATGAAAAAGCAAAAACAGGAATAATAAGCAAAGAGATAGCTGATTTTAATAATTTCATTTAGTACCTTAATTAGTTATATATTGTGATTATATAATAAAATTATTTAATTATCATATAAAACTTTTGCATTTGGGTTTCTTAGTTTTTTTAATTCCATATCGATATATTTTCCAATATTTTCTTGTCGCTGTTTAAAAGCAATAGTTATTTTTCTTTTTGTCGCTTTTAACTCATATATTGTAAATCCTGCTTCGTATAAAGAAAGTCTTATATTTGTAGATATTGCATAAGTTGTAAGAATTGAATTTACTTTGGAAATTCTATAAATTTCATCAAAATACTCTTTTGTCCAAAGTTCAGAATTTACTTCACTTGAAAAAGCATCTTGATAAACTATATGAAAGAAATCTTTTGGGATTTTTTTTAAATACTCTCTTGCATCACCAATAAAAATTTCAATATTTAATTTTTCACTACTATATTTTTGATTAATTGATAGTTCATTTATAATATTTCTTAAATTAGTAAACTCTTTGGGATAGGAAAAATTTTTCAAAAATTTTACCAAATCAAAATCTAATTCAGGTGAATAGATATTTAATTTTATATCTAACCCATTTTTTAAAATATAGTATATTGTAGCAAGAGTGTTATAACCAATACCAAAACAAATATCTAAAATATTCAACTCTTTTTTATCTTGATGATAATTAAATGCAGGAATTATATGTTTATTTAATGATTCATTTAGTCCACCATCTTCAGTATTATGAAAATGTTGATTATATTTTAACGAAAAAAGTGTATTTGAACCATCTTGTGTGGTTACTAAAATATCATCTTGCATCTATAAGCCATATCCCCAATGATGCATTTTTTTTGCAGTAAAAATTAAAACATCATCAAAAAGCTCTATTGTATTTGGTGCTTGAAAACCAATATTTTCTAACATATCCAAAATTTCATATCGATTATCATTTGAAGTTTTTTCTAAAATTATTATATTTCCAGAATTTTCTAAAGCTTTATAGTGTGATTTCAAAATCTCTTCTTGATTTTTACAATAATATAAAATATTACTTAAAACAACATATTCAAAAACTCTAGCAACACTTAGTTTTGCACTATTTTCATTGCTAAAAGAGATATATTTTATCTTACCTTGATTTTGCTCTTTTATCTCTTCTAAAGTATTATTAATCAAATCTAAATTATTATCTATATGTAAAATAGAGATATTTATATAATTACTAAATAAACCTTTAAAAAGTTCTAGTTTTTCTTGCAAGTTTAGTTTCCTAAACTTGCTAATTTATCTTCACTTAAAAATAGTTTTTCATTTGACATTACACCAATATCAGATTTTAAAATATCTCTTGCAATATCTTTTGCTTCATCAAGTGAGTGCATTGCACATGTTCCACATTGAAAAATATTTAGTTCTGGAATATCACTTTGTTTTTCAACTTTTAAAACATCTTCCATAGCTTTTTTCCAAGCACTTGCTACCTCTTTTTCACTAGGAGTTCCTATTAAACTCATATAAAATCCTGTTCTACATCCCATAGGAGAAACATCTATAATCTCAACTGTTGGAGAGTTTAAGTGATTTCTTATAAATCCTGCAAATAAATGCTCCAAAGTATGAGTACCTTTCTCACTCATCATTTTTTCATTTGGTACACAAAACCTTAAATCAAAAACTGTAATATTATCTCCTTTTGGAGTTTTCATAATTTTTGCAACTCTAACTGCAGGTGCTGGCATAATAGTATGATCAACTCTAAAACTATCTAATAATGGCATAAGAAATCCTTTTAAAATATAATTAATAAAATATTGTTGATTATATCCAAAAGCTATTTAGAATATAAAATGAAATACTTTACAAAATTTAGATATTATATAAATTATTTTATTTATAGTGAAAGAAAAATTATGCAAAATAGTGATTATTTTTTATATGAACAAAATGAAAACAACTATTTTTTAAAATTATTAAATATCTGGAACAAAGATACTTTAACAAATATTATAAAAAATATAGACAATCTGAGAATTCCTAAAAATGCGAATTTGACTATTGATTTTCAAAATATAAAAGAGTGTGATAGTAGTGCAGTTATTTATATAATATCTTTTTTAAAGAATTTTAATGAAGAAAATATTAGCTTTTTAAATTTTGAGAAATTTGAGAAAATATACAATTTTTATAAATCTCACTATCAAGAAAAAAGTTTAGAAATAAAAAATAAAAACCAAATTTTTATAGATATTGGTAAAAAAAGCTATGATATTTATAAAGAAGCAAAATATTTCGTAACTTTTATTGGTGAAGTTTTCTATTTTTTTATCTACTCTTTAAAAAATCCAAAAAAAATAAGATTTACTGCTATGCTAAAATATATTGAAACTTCAGCACTAAATGCACTTTTAATAGTTGCTATAACTTCTTTTTTGGTAGGAGTAGTAATTGCTTATCAAGGAGCTGTTCAACTTGAAAAATTTGGAGCAAATATTTTTATTGTTGAGATGATAAGTATAACTATGTTTAGAGAGATAGCTCCTCTTGTAACTGCTATTGTAATTGCAGGAAGAAGTGCAAGTTCTTATACAGCAGAGATTGGAGCTATGAAAATAACAGAAGAAGTAGATGCTATGAGAACTATGAATTTTGAACCTATCCTCTTTTTAACTCTTCCTAGAATTTTTGCCTTAGGCTTATCTTTACCACTATTAGTATTTCTTGCTGATATTATAGGAATAATAGGTGGAATGATAATAGCTTATACTAGTTTAGATGTTAGCTTTGTAGAGTTTATAAATAGGTTATATAATGAAGTGGCATTAAAACATCTTTTAATTGGTGTTTTTAAAGCTATCTTCTTTGGATTTATAATAGCTATAATTGGCTCTTACAGAGGTTTTCAAGTACAAAGTAATACTACAAGTATAGGAAAATATACAACAATTAGTGTAGTAAATGCTATTTTTGTAGTTATTGTAATAGATGCTGTTTTTTCTGTAATATTAACTAATATGGGGATATAAAATGGAGATTATAAAAGTTTCAAATCTTTATACAGCCTTTGGAGATAATATTGTTCATGAAAATCTATCTTTTAATGTCAAAGAGGGTGAGATTTTTGGAGTTTTAGGAGGAAGTGGTTCTGGAAAAACTGTTTTAGTAAAACAAATTGTAATGCTAAATCAAATCCAAAAAGGAGATATAGAGATATTTGGTAAGAATATATCAAACCTAAATTTAAAAGAGATAGAAAAAATAAAATTGCAATTCTCATATCTCTTTCAATTTGGAGCTTTATACTCATTCTTAAATGTTATAGATAATATTGCTGTGATGCTAAAAGAGTACACAAATTTACCAAAAGATTTGATAGAGAAAATAGCTTATACCTATTTGGATATTGTAGGTCTTCCAAAACATACAGCAACACTTTATCCTAGTGAACTTAGTGGTGGTATGAAAAAAAGAGTAGCACTTGCAAGAAGTTTAGCATTACAACCAAAAATTCTATTTTTAGATGAACCTACAAGTGGATTAGACCCAGCTAGTACAAAACAGGTAAATGAACTACTTTTATATTTAAAAAATAGTTTAAATATTACAATTGTTATAATAACTCATGATTTAGAGACTATAAAAACTGTTCTTGATAGATTTATAATAATTAGAAAACAGATAATCTTTGATGGAGATATAAAAGAGGCAATGGCTTCAAATGATAGATTTATAAAAGATTTTTTAACAAATGAAAAGGGGGCATAATGGATACAAAAATTAATTTTTTTAAAATTGGCTTATTTGTAACTATTTTATTTGCAAGTCTAGTTATAGCTATATTCTGGCTTGGAAAATATGGAATTGAGAATAAAAAATATGATGAATACTCTATATATTTTTCAGAATCTATTTCTGGATTAAATATTGGCTCATCAATAAAATTTATGGGATATGAAGTAGGAACTGTAAAAAATATTAAAATAAATCCATATAATTCACAAGAGTTACAAATAGATATAGAAATTCAAAAAAACACTCCTATAAAAGAGGATAATTATGCAATTTTAGGGAATTTGGGTATTACAGGGCTTAAATATATTGAGTTAAAAGGGGGAAGTAATAGTTCTAAACTTTTAAGTGAAAATCAGTATGGAACAAAGGTAATACCTTCTAGAAAATCAGCTCTTAATACTTTGGTTGATTCTACTGAAGATATTACAAAAGAGCTTACACTTTTACTACTTCAATTTAGAAAAATATTAAGTGAAGATAATTTAGCAAACTTTTCATTACTTTTGGAAAAGAGTCAAAAAAGTATGACAAATATTGAGGATTTTTCATCATATTTAGTAAAAAACCAAAATAAAATTGATGAACTATTAAATAAAATAAAGAATTTTACAGTAGTGGGAAGTTCATCTTTTAGTAGTGTAAAAGCTTCAGCTGATAATTTTAAGGAATTAACAACAAAAATGAAAGATGAGTTTGATAAAGGAACTTTTGATATAAAAGAGATAACTCAAGATAATCTTGATAATCTCTCTTCTGTACTTAAAAGTTTGGAAGATAATTTAAATCAAACTCAAGATTTAATAAAAAATATAAATGAAAGTCCAAGTGATTTACTGCTTAAACAAAAAACTATAAAATATGGTCCAGGAGAAAAAGATGAAAAATAGTATTTTAATTTTAACGATATTTTTTCTATTTAGTGGATGTGGATTAAAACAAGAAGCTATATCTATAAATCACTATTCAATAGATTTTAAAACTGAAAAAAAAGTAAATAAACCAAAACTTAGTTCAATTTTTATAGAAGAACCAAATGTAAATAAAGCTTTTAATCTAACATCAATTTTTTACACTATAAAGCCATATATGTTTGAAGAGTATGCAAAAAATAGATGGATAAATCTCCCTTCAAATATGATTTATAATCAATTAACTGATTCATTTACTTCAAGTAATATATTTTCTAATGTTATATTAAAAGATAAAAAAATTGAATATGAATATAGTTTGAAGACAGAAGTTATAAAGCTTTATCAAGTTTTTGAGAATGATAAATCTTATGCTATTTTAAAAGTAAATTTTATTTTAATTAAAAATGGACAAATTTTTAAATCATACACTTTTGATAAAAAAATCTTATGTGATGAAAATAGTGCATACGGTTTTGTAAAAGCTTTAAACATTGGATTTGATGAAGTTATAAATAGTTTATTAAAAGATTTAACTTCTTTACTTTAAAATATTTATAGCTAATTGCTTTTAAAACTAATTTATTATTTCAATCTCTTTGCAATAATAGGTGCGATATTCATCACAATAAAAAGTCGTACAATATGGTGTAAAGTTATATAAGGAAGATTCGCTCCTACTAAAAGAGCTATTAAATTTATCTCTGTTTGTCCACCTGGAGCAAAACTTAGCATAATATCCAAAGCCTTAAAATCTAAAGTATAAAAGATAATTGCTATAAAAATAGCTGATAAAATAGCTAAAATAATAAAATGCCCCAAAGTAGCAACAAGTGTTTGATATATTATTTTCAAAGGAACACCTTTAAAAGTAAATCCAATAATTACCCCAAAAACTATCTGAATAAACTTTAAAAACTCATCAGGAATAGCCACACTATAAACTCCAGTTGAGTATAAAATAATACTTAAAATCATAGGTCCCATCAAAAAAGCAGCAGTTAGCTTTAACTTTTTTGCAAATATTGCAGCAAATATTGCAAGAATATATAAAGAGCTAAACTCAAAGAAATCAATATTTTTCAAAGGAGTGGTTAGTAGTTGGTTACCTCTTATATCTATTTGAAAAATATATTGAATTATAAAAGGTAAAGAAACTACTACAAAAAAGAGCCTTGAACTTTGCATTAAAGTTATTTTTGCTGTATTTGCTTTTAGCTCTTCTCCTATTATAACCATCTCTATTACACCACCTGGCATAGAGCCTAAATATGAGGTTTTTAAATCATATTTTAAAACTTTATAGTAGTAGAATGTTCCAAAAAATATAACTAAAATTGTAAAAGGAATTACTAATAATAAACTTGCAGTATAGTGTGGAATATATTTTAAAATTTCTGGAGTAAAAGCACTTCCAATAGCAAGACCTATTAAAATCCTTGCTGGTGGAGAGAATACTTTTGGGCTTTTTATTGGTAGTTTTTCAAATCTAATAACAATAGATGTAGCAAAAATACTTCCCAAAAGCCAAGGAAGAGGAAGATGTAAAAAGATAAAAATCAATGAACCACAAAGCCCTAAAATTAGGGCTAATAGCATTTGAGAAATATTCTTTATCATAAAGAAGCTAGATATTTAACAGCTTCAAGAGAATCTTTTTTTATAATATTAGTATATTTACTTAACTCTTCTTCATTTGAGTAACCACATAAAAGACCAATAGAGTTTATAGAAGCATTTTTTGCAGAGATTAAGTCCAATTTTGTATCTCCTATCATAAAAGCTTCATTTTTATTTTTATCATAATTTAAACTATGTAAAGCTTTTAATATTGGCTCTTCATGTGGTTTTGGATTCTCAACATCTTCTCTTCCAATAATTACTTCAAAATGTTTTCCTATATCAAAATTATCTAAAATTGGAGTTGAGTAAATCCTTGTTTTTGTAGTAACCACTCCTAATTTCGCAAATTTTGAAGCTAAATTTACTGCTTCAAAAGCATTTTCAAGTAAAGTTGTTTGTGCTACTGAAATATCCTTATATCGCATTTTATAACTATCTACAAAATCCCAAACTACACTTTTAGACACTCCCAAATTTTCAAACATAATATCAAGTGGATAGCCAATTTGTTTTTTTATATCTTCAAGACTTCCCTTAAAATCAAAACTATGCGTAGAAAAAGCATATAAAAATGTACTTGTAATTGCATCTGTTGAATCTATTAAAGTTCCATCTAAATCAAATAATATAATCATCTCTTTTGCCAAAATTTATTCCTTATTCTTCTATTTGCCAATCTTTTTGATTGTGCATTATTCCTATAAATGCAGGTTCTACATTTTTTATTTTTTTGTTTATAGCAGTTATTCCATCTGGAATATATAAAAATAGATATGGTAAATCATCACTTATTAGTTTAAAAACCTCTTTATAAATAGTACTTAACTCATCTTTATCTATAGTACTAATTCCCTGTTCAATTAACTCATCAACTTTATCATTTTTATAACCAACTAGATTAAATCCACCTAATTTATCACTTGAGCTATGCCAAATAGGATAAGCATCAGGAGTCAAAGGCATAGACCAACCAAGAAGTATAGCTTCAAATTTTCTAGGGTGAACAACTGTATTTAAAAAAGCTTGCCACTCCATAACTCTTATTTTCATATTAACACCAGCTTTTTGAAGTTGATATTGTAAAATTTGAGCTGCATTGACTCTTATATCATTCCCTGTATTTGTTACTACTTCAAATGTAAAAGGATTCTTTTCATCATATCCAGCTTCTTTTAAAAGTTCTTTTGCTTTTTGTATATCTTGAAGTATAGGATTAACTTCGTTATTGTAAGCATAAGAATTTGGCATAAAAGGTCCATTACAAACTTGTCCATATCCAAAAAACAAAATATCAACTAACTCTTGTCTATTAATTGCCAAAGATAAAGCTTGCCTAACTCTTTTATCTTTAAATTTTTCATCTTTTAAATTCAAGCCCAAATAACTATATGTAAAAGCTGGTTTTTGTATTATTGTGTACTCTTTTTTAAAACTATCATCTATTTGTCTATCTACTTGAATTGGATCTAATGTACCAATATCAAGTTTTTTCTCTTTTAAATACAAAAAAGATGTACTTAAATCTGGTAAAAATTTATATAAGATTTTATCAATTTCTGGTTTTCCATCAAAGTAATCTTCATTTGCAATAAGTTCTATATCTTGCCCTACTTTAAACTCTTTTAACTTATATGAACCTGTACCTATTGGATTTTTATTAAAAGAACTTGTCATAAGATTTTCTTCATCTTTTAAAATATGGTATGGAAGTAATCCTACCATCCAAACTTCCAAAGCTTTAAAATATGGTTTTTTATACACTATTTCAACTGTTGAATCATCTATTGCTTTTACGCTCTCAATCTCTTGAAAATTTGATTTTATAGAATTAAAAACTTTTGGATTTATGATTTGTTCATAAGTAAAAATCACATCTTTTGAAGAAAGTTTTACTTTATCATGCCATAAAACATTATCTTTTAATTTCACAATTAATTTTGTAGGACTTATAAATTCATAACTTGAAGCTAATTCAAGAGTTACATTTCCATCTTTATCATATTTAAAAAGTCCATTAAAAAGCCAATCAGATATTTCACTACTAGCACTATCATTTGATAAAATTGGATTTAGCCTACTCGGGCTTGAACTCATAGATAAAGTTAGAGTTGAAGCACTTAACGATATAAAAAAGATTAGGTTGATTAGTAAAAATTTCATTAGGTATTTTATAGTTTTTTTACAAAAAATCCCATAAATTGGCTTTTAATTTTTATTTGTGATACAATTCATTTTTTTATTGCAGGGGAACGTAAAAGCGTTGAGAAGGTAAAACCTGACCCTTTGAACCTGATGGTTAATACCAGCGTAGGAAGCGAATTTTTAAAATTAAAATTTAATATAAAAGGTGCTTTCTAATATGAAAGTACCTTTTTTTTTACCTAAAATAAAAGATATTCAATAAAATAAAAATTTTTTAACAAGGAATTATGATGAGACAAAATGAAATTATATTTGCAAATAAAAAAGTTTTAACAATTGCAGGTTCAGATTGTATTGGTGGAGCAGGAATACAAGCAGACCTAAAAACTTTTAGTGCTTTTGGAAATTATGGTATGAGCGTAGTTACTTCAGTTGTTGCTGAAAATACTTTTAGAGTTATTGATATTCAAGATATAAATCCAAATATTATAGAAAAACAACTTATTGCAGTTTTTGAAGACATTACTCCTGATGCTATAAAAATTGGAATGTTAGCAAATATAGAAACTATGAAAATAGTAGCAGATTTTTTAAAAAAACAAAATGTAAAGAATATTGTAATTGACCCCGTAATGTATGCAAAAAATGGTGATGCATTGATGGATATAAAAAATATGAGTAGTTTAATAGAAATTATTATCCCCCTTGCAGATGTTCTAACACCAAATATAGCAGAAGCTCAACATTTAGCAAATATGACAATATCTTCAAAAGAGCAGATGAAAGAAGCTGCAATAAAAATATATGAAATGGGTTGTAAAAGTGTTTTAATAAAAGGTGGTTACACTTTAGAAGATGCAACAGATATCTTATATGATGGAGTTGAATTTCACTACTTTTCATCACCAAAAGTTGATACAAAAAATACACATGGAACTGGTTGTACTTTTTCATCAGCAATTGCTTCAAACTTAGCTTTAGAAATACCTCTAAAAGAAGCTATTCAAAACTCAAAAGAGTATATCTATAAAGCAATAATAAACTCACCAAATATTGGAAAAGGTAATGGTCCAACAAACCATTTTTTTAAATTTTTTAAATAGGAAGAATTATGATAAATGATTTAGTAAATATCTTAAATAGTATAAAGGAAAAAAATCCATTAATTCATCAAATTACAAACTATGTTACAGTAAATGATTGCGCAAATGTAACTTTAGCAGTTGGAGCAAGTCCTGCTATGGCTGATGATGAGAATGAAGTTGAAGATTTTGTAAATATTGCATCATCACTTTTAATAAATATTGGAACATTAAATGATGATATAAAAAAATCTATGATTAAAGCTAGTAAAAGAGCCAAAGAGATTGGTGTTCCAGTAGTTTTAGACCCTGTTGGAGTTGGTGCTTCAAAATTTAGAAAAGATTTTATAGAAGAGCTTTTAAAAGATTCTAAAATATCTTGTATTAGAGGAAATATCTCTGAAATAAAATCTATTTTAAATCAAAGTTCCAATACAAAAGGTGCTGATGCTTCAAAAGAAGATATTGAAAATATTAAGAATACAGCAATAATTGCAAAAACATTAGCAAATAGTTTAAATTTAGTTGTAGCAATTACTGGAGAAACTGATGTTATAAGTGATGGTAAAAGAGTAGTTACTATAAAAAATGGTAGCCACCTTTTGCCACAAATTACTGGAACAGGTTGTATGTGTTCCTCTTTAGTTGCTAGTTTTTGTGGAACAAATAAAGAAAAACTATTTGAGGCAACTGTTTTAGCACTTTTGGTTATGGGAATATCTGGAGAAATTGCCTATGATAAGAGTCAAAATCTTGGGCTTGGAACTTTTCATAAAGAGTTATTTAATGCAATAGGAAATTTTGATGAACAAACTCTAAAAGAAAAAGCAAATTTAGAGAATATATTATAAATAAAGGATTAAAAATGTCATTTTCAAGAAGTTTAAAACAAAAAGCTATAAAAGTTTGGGAAGATGGATACAATCACCCATTTGTTCAAGAGTTAGGAGCTGGTACTTTATGTAAAGAGAAGTTTAAATTCTATTTACTACAAGATTATTTATATCTTTTAGAGTATGCAAAAGTTTTTGCAATGGCTATGGTAAAAGCTGATGATGAAAAAATGTTAAGTAACCTTAGCTCTATTACAAAGGCTACTTTAGTAGATGAGATGAAAGTTCATCATTTGTATATGAAAGAGTTTGGAATAAGTGAAGAAGAGGTAAAAAGTGTAAAAGCTAGTTTGTTTAATAGAACATACACTGCAAATATGCTTGCAACTTCACAAAAAGGTGACTTAGTCGAGACTTTAGCAACTGTTTTCCCTTGTGCTTGGACATATTGTGATTATGCAAACAGATTAAAAGAGCAATATAAAGATAATTTAGAAGATAACTTCTACAAATCTTGGATTGAAACTTATGCAGGAGAAGATTTCGAGAACTCATTTCTTTGGTTTTATGATGCAATTGATGAATTAGTAGTAAATAAAACAGCTAAAGAAAAAGAGAAAATAGAAGAAATTTTTATTGCAAGTGTTGAATTTGAATATATGTTTTGGGAAATGGCTTACAATAAACAGATGAGTTATGTAAAATAGATATAAAAAAAGGAGCGACAAAATCGCTCCTTTGGGGAAAATAAAGAAAAATACCAATTATCTTTTTGAGAATTGTGAAGATTTTCTTGCTTTTTTCTTTCCGTATTTTTTTCTTTCAACAGATCTTGCATCTCTTGTTAATAAACCATGTGGTTTTAAGATAGTTCTAAATTGCTCATCATAAGCAACTAAAGCTCTTGAGATACCATGTCTTGCAGCATCTGCTTGAGCTGAATAACCACCACCTAAAGTTTTAACAACGATATTTACTGATGTCTCTTGTTTTGCTACATGTAATGGTTGCATTACTCTTTTTTTAATTGAATCATGTCCACCAAGCCATTGATCTAAAGTTTGACCATTTACAGTTAATTGTCCATTTCCATTCTCTAACCAAACTTTAGCGATTGCTGTTTTTCTTCTTCCAGTTGCATATACTTTTGCCATTACTATTATCCTTTAATTTGAGCAGTATGAGGGTGTTCACTTCCTGCATATACTTTTAATTTTTTTAACATAGCTTTACCAAGAGTAGTTTTTGGAAGCATACCTCTAGTAGCTAATTTATACAGTTTTTCAGGGTTTTTTTCAATCATATCTGACATTTTGTGAGTTTTTGTACTTCCAAAATAACCTGAGTGTGTATAGTAGTTTTTCTCTTCTAATTTAGCACCAGTAAATTTAGCTTTACTTGCATTGATTATAATTACATAATCTCCACAATCAACATTTGGTGTAAAACAAGGTTTATTTTTACCTCTTAAAATTGTAGCAACTTCAGTAATAACTCTTCCGAATACTTTACCTTCTGCATCTACTACAACCCAAGATCTTTCGATTTCGTTGGCTTTTGCCATTTGAGTAAATTTCATTTATTAACTCCCTTTCTTTAATGAGTTGGAATAATATTTAAGTTATCCTTTTATATAGCTTAAATTAAGTATAAATTAATAATAAATTTTAAAAGTTGAACCACTATTAACGATAGAATTAACTTTTAGTTCAAAATTGTGATATTTTAGAATAGATTTTACAATAAAAAGCCCAAGCCCCAAAGAGTTATTCCAATCATTACTAGAAGCTCTATAAAATTTTTTATCAATTTTTTCCAAATCCTCTTTGCTAATACCAATACCAAAATCTGTAATACTTAAACAATTTTTTTCTATTTTAATCTCTATATCCTTATTAGAGTATTTTAGAGCATTTTCTATAATATTTGAAATAGCAATAGAGAGTAAAGTCTCATCAGCATCAATAAAAACTTCATTTTTCTCTATATTCATCTCTCTAGTTTTATATTTTATTTTTAAATCACTAACACAATTTTCAATCAAAGATAGAAGATTTACTTTTGTTTTTACTAACTCTTGCTTTTTTTCTTGAAGTCTTAAAGTAAGCCTTAATTTATCAATAATAGAGGAGAGTTTATTTGAATTAGATTCTATTTTACTTAAAAATTTTAGTTGTACATCTTGAGATAAATTTTTATCTTCTATAAGTGTTTGACTATATCCAGAAATTATTGCTATTGGATTTTTAAACTCATGAGAAATAGCAGAAATAATATCATCTTTTTGCCTATTGGCAAGTGTTAGTTTTGCTGTATGTTTTGCTTTTTCTTCCTCTTTTTTTAATAACTTTTGTGATACTTTATTTAAAAGTTTTGCTATTTTATAAAACTCATAAGTATAGTTTGATTTTAAAAAAATTGGCTTTTTCTTTTTTGTTATATCTTTTAAAAAATATAAAATAGAGTCTGTCTCTTTTTTAATCTTTATACTAATAAAATAAGTTGATAAAAAAGCTATTATTAGAAAAAAAGTGATATACATAAAAATTTCAAAAGTTAATTTCATAAAATTATCTTTAATTTTATTTGTATAATCAGCCATTCTTATATAGTAAATTTGATTATTTAAGAAAATCTTTTTTGCTATATATAAAAAATCCTTTTCTAAAGTTTCAGAGACTCTTCTATCTTTTCCAAGTCCAATATTTTTTGCTTGTATAATTTCAACTCTATTTGAGTGATTTTTTATGCCATCTAAACTTTTATGACTTTCAGCAATTACATCTCCATTTTCATCTATTATAGAGATTCTTAAATTTAATTTTGAACTTAATTCTTTAACTAATTTTTTAGTACTATTTATATCTTTTGAGTCCTCTAGGACAACAGATAAAATATCTATATTTTGAATAAGATTTTCTTCAATTTGATTTATATATAGATTTTTTGCCCAAAAATATGTAATTAGAGTTAAAGTTATAAGTATTGCAATAAAGATTGTAAGATAAGTTCGTAAAAAGAGTTGATGAATCTTTAACAAAATATATAACCCTCTCCTCGAACTGCTTTTATATAATTTTTATCTGCATTTGGGTCAATTTTATCTTTTAATCTTTTTATTGCAACATTTACAGTTTTTTCTTGCTTATCTAAAGAGTCTTTCCAAATATGTTCCAATAAATACTCTCTACTTAATAAAATATTTTGGTTTTTTAAAAATTCTAAAAGTAAATTATTTTCAAGTTGAGTTAATTCAATCTCTTTATCTTCAATATAAAACTTTTTATTTGAAAAATTATATACAATATCTTTTACTTTTAAAATTTCTATCTCTTTTGAAGCTCTTTTTATAACTGCTTTTATTCTAGCAATAAGCTCATTTATATTAAAAGGTTTTGTAATATAATCATCAGCATAAGCTTCAAAACCATCTAAAATATCATCTGATTTATCTTTTGCTGTAAGATAAATAACAGGATTTTGATAGCCACTTGCTCTTAACTCTTTTATAAAAGTTGTACCCTCTATATTTGGAAGGTTTCTATCCATTAAGATTAAATCTATTTTTTCTTCATCTAGTATCTGTTTTACTTTAGAAGAGATAGATAAAAAACCTATTGTATCATAGCCCTCTTTTTGTAGAGTAAACTCTAAAAGTTCTAATAAGTCCTCTTCATCTTCTATTATTAAAACTGTATTATTCTTCATTTTGTTTTATTACTTCAACTTTTTTATCTATATTTGGAGAGTATTTAAGAGCTAATATTCTAAATAAGAAAAAGACAAAAATTACAAATAGTAAAAAGACAATATCAATGTAATCTCTATTTTTATTTGCTGATAAAATAACAACTTCCCTAATTAAAAAGATGATAAAAATATCAAGAACATATCTAAGTCGTAAAGTCTCTTTCTTTATAAAATCAGAAATCATCTTTACAACTTCCATAATTACGATAAACTCTAACATTAAAATAATTGCTCTATAAAAATCATGCCCAGCAATTAAAATAATAAAGAATATAACCACTGCAATTAAAACTTCAAAGTTTGAACTAAAGTAGTTTGAGATTTTATTTATAGCTTTTTTCATAGTAAAAAGTATATCATAAAGATTTTTATGATTGAACTATATCTCCTCCAACTTGTGCAAATTGTAATAATCTAGCAATAGATACTGCTCTATCAGCAATTTTTTCCAATCTTCTTAAACTACTTAAAATATCAAAATACTCTTTTGATAAATCTAACTTTTTAGTAATTAGTTTTAAAATATTTTTCTCTATCATTAAATATAAATCATCTGTTTTACTCTCTTCAACAACAACCCTATGATACTTCTCTTCTATTTGCTTTTCATCTTTTTCATCAATAATTGAAGTTGCCGTTTGTAAAGATAAAAGAGCTGATTTTAAAAGAGGTATAGTATATTCTAAAATTATTGCTGTATCCAAATCATTTGAATAAGATTTTTTAAACATCTTTGCAAAATCTTTTGTATTCGCAGCTGTTCGTACTAACTCATTTGTAATTTTTAAAAAAGAGACTAATCTTCTTAAATCTTTTGCTTCTGGTGAATATAAAGCCAAAGTTCCAACAATAATATTATCTATCTCATTTGATTTTAAAAGAATTTTTTTCTCACTAATTTCTACATTACTTAAATCTTCAATCTTTCTATCATTTAAAGCTTTTAAACAAATCTCTAAAGCTTCAACTACTCCTAGCCCTATTTTTTGAATCTCTTCTTTTACTTTTACTAATTTTGCTTCATATGGTTTTAACATTATCCAAATCTCCCTGTTATATAATCTTCTGTTTTTTTATTGTGTGGATTAATAAAAATTGTCTCTGTTATATCGTACTCTATTAGTTTTCCTAAATGAAAAAAAGCTGTATAATCAGCTACACGTGCTGCTTGTTGCATATTATGAGTTACTGTTATAATTGTATAATCTTGTTTTAATTCAAGCATTAAAGCTTCTATTTTTTCTGTTGAAATTGGATCAAGTGCAGATGTTGGTTCATCCATCAAAATAATCTCTGGTCTAATTGCAATTGTTCTAGCAATACAAAGTCTTTGTTGCTGACCTCCTGAAAGTGAAGTTCCAGGGTTTTGTAATTTATCTTTTACTTCATTCCAAAGTCCAGATTTAATTAATGAAGTTTCAACTAATTCATCACAATCTTTTCCTTTTCTTGTCAGCCCATGTTTTAATGGTGCATAAGCAACATTATCATAGATTGATTTTGGGAAAGGGTTTGGTTGTTGAAATACCATTCCAACTTTTTTTCTAACACTAACCTCATCTACATCTTTATCATAGATATTTTTTTTATCAATTATGATTTTTCCATCTATTTTTACAATAGGAATTAAATCATTCATTCTATTGATACATCTTAGAAATGTTGATTTCCCACAACCTGATGGTCCAATTAAAGCTGTAATCTTATTTTGATATAAATTTACATCTATATCAAATAAAGCTTGATTTGAACCATAAAATAGATTTAAATTTTTTACATCTATTTTTGATTTAATTTCATTATTTAGTTCTTTTTGCATTTTTTTCCTTTTACCATTTTACTTCTAATTTTTTTCGCAAAATTATTGCTATTGCATTTAGTGAAATTAAGATTATCAATAAAACTAAAATTCCTGCGGCTGTTTTTTCTATATACATTCCCTCAGGCATTCCAGCCCAGGTAAATAGCTGTGCAGGCATAACTGTTGCCGCTTGTGTAACCATAGTTGGAGCATCTGGAATAAATGCAATCATACCTATAATAATCAATGGAGCAGTCTCTCCCATAGCTTGAGCCAAACCAATAATTGAACCTGTCATTATCCCTGGAAATGCAAGTGGCAATACATGGTCTCTTGTTACTTGAATTTTATTTAATCCTAAACCATATCCAGCTTGTCTAATACTATCTGGAACTGCTCTTAATGCTGCTCTTGAACTAACAATAATAATTGGAAGAGTCATAAGAGCAAGAGTTAATCCTCCAACTAAAGGAGAACTTCGTGGAACTCCAAAAAGATTTATAAATATTGCTAATCCTAAAAGCCCAAATAATATAGATGGTATTGCAGCAAGGTTATTTATATTGATTTCAATAAATCTTGTAAATTTATTATCTCCTGCGAACTCTTCAAGATAAATTGCAGTCATAACTCCAATAGGAAATGCTACAAGCATAGTTATCATTAAAGTTAAAATAGAGCCAACTACACTTGAAAAAATACCTGCATATTCAGGAATTTTAGAATCCCCATTTGTAAAAAATATTGAGTTAAACTTTTTATCTATTAAACCCTTTGCATATAACTCATCAACTAAAAATTTATCTTTATCTTTTAAATTATGGTTATGATTTTTCAGATATTGATCAACTTGACTAGACGCTAAAATCCAAAGATTTTGTGTACTATTCATATATGTTGGATTTTCCTCTACTAACTTTGAAAGATCTCTAAGAGCTGCTCTTGAAACTAAATTCCTATACTCTAAAGGAACAGCAAGTCTTGCATCTTCTAAGGTTTTTTCATTAAAAGTTATATCTACTTTTATATATGCTATATTAAATGCTGGGATTCCCTTTCCAATCATATCAAAAAGGAAGAAAACTAAAAATGCTATAGAAAAGATTAAAGAAGTTAATGTAAACTTTTTAAATCTTGCCGCACTTTTATGTCTATATTTTAAAGTTGGATCATAAAATGGATTATCTTGCTTATTTTTCTTTTTTCTTTTTATCATAATGTATTCACTTTATATTTTTCTTTAAATTTTCTTATTAATGACAAGGAAATCATATTTAATATCAAAGTCACAATAAATAACATAAGCCCTAAAGCAAAAGCACTTAAAGTCTCTGGTGAATTAAATTCAAAATCTCCAACAAGACTATTTACTATTGTAACTGTAACTGTTGTCATATCTTCAAGAGGATTTATAGATAAATTTGGTCGCAGACCTGCTGCCATAACAACAATCATAGTTTCACCTAAAGCTCTTGAGAGTGCTAAAAGTGAAGCTGAGATAATTCCTGGCATTGCACTAGGAATTACTATATTTCTTATAGTTTCTGCTTGAGTCATTCCCAGACCAAAAGCTGCTTTTCTTTGACTATCAGGAACAGCTCTTATAACATCATCTGAAAGTGATGAAACTAAAGGAATAATCATAATTCCCATAACAATTCCTGATGCTAAAGCACTATTAAATGTTGCTTCAAGTCCAAAAAAAGCTGCTACTTTTACAACAAATGGAGCAACTGTAACAGCTGCAAAGAAACCATAAACAACAGTTGGAATACCAGCAAGAACTTCTAAAAGTGGTTTTAAATAGTCTCTTAATTTTGGACTTGCATATTCACTCATGTATATAGCACTTCCAAGCCCTATTGGAATAGCTACAAGTAAAGCTATAATTGTAATTACAAATGTTCCTGCAAATATCGGCAATGCTCCAAATTGGCTATTAGCAACTCCTGGACTCCAAGTAGTACCAGTTAAAAAGTACCAAAAGCTTCGTAACTTAAAAAACTCTATTGATTCAAATAAAATTGAAAATAAAATTCCAAAAGTTGTCAAAATAGAGATACCAGCTGCAAAAATAAGTGTATATTTTATAAGCTTTTCATTTATTTCTCTTCGTTTTTTTTGTGATTGAAAACTACTCAACAAAATTGACCTTTGTATTGAATTTTTAAAAGTTTAAATAAATTTAATTACATCTCGATTACAAATACTAAAAATATTAATTTATATTTATGTTAGTAATAAAATATTAGACAGTAAATAAAAAGAGGTTATTTTCCTCTTTTTATTTTATGATTAGTGTTTTAAATCTTCTACTTTTAATTTTTCACTATTTAAAACTTTTTCTCTAGCTTTTGCTCTTACTTCATCAGTTAAAGGGATAAGTCCAATTTCTGTTAAGATTCCATCTTTACCAATCATTTTTTCAGATACAAAAAGTTTTGTATATTGGCTTAAAGCAGGAACATCTTTTAAATGTTCATTTTTAATATAAAAATACATAGATCTAGCAACTGGATATTTAGCACTTGAAATAGTTTCAACAGTTGGTAAAATCTCATCAATACTAAGAGCTACTACTTTATCTTTATTTTCTTCTAAAAAAGAGTATCCAAAAATACCAATAGCAGACTCATTTTTTGTAAGTTTTTGAACAATAAGGTTATCATTTTCACCAGATTCTACATAAACACCATCTGTTCTAAGTTCAGAATATGCTTTATATTTTTTATTTGAAACTTCATCTTTCTTAAACAAATCTGTATAAACTGCTTTTTTCTCAAATACATTTTGAAGAACTAACTCTTCAAATGAATCTCTAGTTCCTGATGATTTTGGTGGTCCATAAACAATAATTTCTCTAGAAGGTAGACTAGAATCAATATCTGACCACTTTTTATATGGATTATCTATTAAAGATTTACCATCTTTTGAAGGAACCTCTTTTGCAACTGCTAAAGCTAACTGCTCTTTTGTTACATTAAAACTTTTCACTTTTGATGATTGTGCAATAGCAATACCATCAAATCCTATTATTGCTTCAGTAATATCTGTTACACCATTTTCTTTACAAGTTTCAAACTCTTTTTCTTTCATTTTTCTTGAAGCATTTACAATATCTGGACTGTTTATATCAACTCCAGCACAAAATAGTTTTATTCCTCCACCTGTTCCTGTTGATTCAACAACAGGAGTTGGAAATTTTGTTGTGGCTCCAAACTCTTCAGCTACACTTGATGAAAAAGGATAAACTGTTGATGAACCAACAATTTTAATTTGATCTCTTGCACTTAAAGATGATACCAATAATGTACTTGCTATTAAAGCAATATATGATTTTTTTAAATTCATTTTTTCTCCGATAAATTTATTTACCTTGGAATTTTAATAGTGCTTGATTACAGTTTGGTTACTTGTAGTTTGATAAGTTTATATTTGTTAGTAAATCTTTTTTTATTTATATTTTATATTAAAAAAGAATAGAGAGATTAATCCTCTATTCTTATCATTGCAGGTTTTTTAAGAACTACTTGAGAGTGTTCAAGTTCATTTATAGCTTTTAAAATATCTTTTTCTATACAAGTGTGAGTTGTTAAAAGTAAGTTTGCTTTTTCATCTTTCTTAGATTTTTGCATCATATTTTCTATTGATATTGAATTGTCCCCAAAAACTTTAGCAACTTTTGCTAAAGTTCCAGATTTATCGGCAACTTCAAGTCTTAAATAATATTTTGTTCTTATTTCATCTTTTGGCATTAAAGTTGGTCTTTTCCCTATTTGCTTTTCAAAACCAAGCATAGCAGAACCTTTTCCTCTTCTAGCTATATCTATTATATTTGCAATAACTGCACTAGCAGTTGCATCCCCACCTGCTCCTGCTCCATAATACATAGTCTCTCCAACTTTATCTCCAACAACAGAAATACCATTCATAACACCATCAACTTTTGCTATCATCTTCTCTTGAGGAATTAATACAGGATGAACTCTTAGTTCTATTTGATTTTCTACTTTTTTTGCAATTCCAAGAAGCTTAATGTTATACTCAAACTCTTTTGCAAACTCAATATCTGTTTTACTTATATTTTGGATACCTTCGATTAAAATCTCTTCAGGTTTTACATCAATTCCATAAGCAATAGAACCAAGAATTAATAACTTATGTGCCGTATCAAATCCACCAACATCAAAAGTAGGATCAGCTTCAGCATATCCTAAATCTTGAGCCTCTTTTAATATTACATCATAAGCTATACTTTCATTTATCATCTTTGTAAGCATATAGTTACAAGTTCCGTTCATAATTCCTTGAATCGATTTTATATTATTTGCACTAAGACCATCTCTTAAAGCGTTTATTATTGGAATTCCTCCAGCAACTGCTGCTTCAAACTCAAATGGTGTATCACTTGCAAGCTCTTGAAGTTCATATCTATGATATGCCAAAAGTGCTTTATTTGCAGTAACCACTGATTTACCATTTTCTAAAGCTTTTTTTACTATCTCATAAGGCTTTTCGATTCCACCCATTAACTCAACTACAATATCAATACTTTCATCTTCAAGAACTCTTGATACATCAGTAGTTAATTCAATATCTACATCTCTTTTTTTGTTTAAATTTGAAACCACTCCAATAGTAGGAACAATCTCAATCCCAGCTCTTGCAGTAATAATATTTTTATTATCTCTTAAAATATTTGCAACACTAGTTCCAACAGTTCCTACTCCAATAATTCCAACTTTTAACATATCAATTATCCTTTTAAATGGTTCCCATTTAAAAGGAACCTTGTTTTTTCATATTTGTCTACTTTTTTAGCGAAGATTTAAAATCTTCTAAAAAGTAGCTTGTTCTTTAGAACTCTCTGTGAGAAAAATTCTAAAGGGCTTTGAGAACAAAGCCTTATTTATTATAATGTTTTTAAATATCTCTTTATATTTTTTGCAGCTTGTCTAATTCTTTTTTCATTTTCAATTAGAGCTATTCTTACATATTGATCCCCATAATGTCCAAATCCAATACCAGGACTAACAGCCACTTGAGCTTCTCTTAATAATTGTTTAGAGAACTCTAAACTTCCTAAATGTCTTGCTTTTTCAGGAATTTTTGCCCAAATAAACATAGAAGCATTTGGTTTATCCATAACCCAACCAGCTTCAGCAAAAGATTTAAGCATAACATCTCTTCTTTTTTCATATTTAGAAACTATCTCATCAACACACTCTTGTGGTCCATCAAGAGCAACAGTTGCAGCTATTTGAATAGGAGCAAACATTCCATAATCAAGCCAAGATTTAATTCTTTTTAAAGCACCTACAAGTTTTTCATTTCCAACTATAAATCCAACTCTCCATCCAGCCATATTGTATGATTTACTTAAAGTAAAACACTCAACAGCAACATCTAAAGCACCTTCTGCTTGGAAAATTGAAGGAGTTTTATATCCATCAAAAGTAATATCAGCATAAGCAATATCAGAGATTATATAAAATCTCTCTTTTTTAGCCATCGTTACAAGTTTTGTATAAAACTCTGGTGTTACAGTTGCACAACTTGGATTGTGTGGGAAGTTTACAACTACATATTTTACTTTTGGAATAGATTCATCTATTGTTTTTTGTAAATTTTTAAAGAAAAGCTCTTCATCTACTTTAAACTCATTGTCAAACACTAATTCAAATTTATGTATTGCTGCTCCATTTAACATAAAAGCATAAGAGTGGATAGGATAAGTAGGATCAGGAACAACAGCAACATCTCCAACATTTACTATTGCTTGTACCAAATGTACATATCCCTCTTTTGAACCCATTGTTGCACAAGCATGTTTATCTGGATCTAAAAAATCAACTCCATATTTTCTTTTATACCAATTACAAATTGCAAGTCTTAATTTATATATTCCAATACTTGCACTATAACCATAATTCTTTGGTTTAGTTGATGCTTCTTTTAACTTATCAACTATATGTTTTGGTGTAGGACCATCAGGATTTCCCATAGAAAAATCTATTATATCTTCACCTTTTCTTCTAGCTTCCATTTTTATAGCATTTACTTCTGCAAATACATAGTTTGGAAGCCTTTTCATTCTCTCAAATTCAATTTCTGGAAACATTTTATTACTCCTTAGTAACAGTAAGCCCATTTTTAATATTTGTTAGGGCATAAAAATCATCTATTTTCATAAACTTAGCACCATTTGGAACTACTAGTTTTAAACTCTTTTCTAAACTCTCTTTTTCAACTACTTCAATAGCATTAAAACCTTTATCATAAAAGGTAACCAGTGGATACCAACTATTACCAGCATTTGAAGTAATATTTACTCTATACATACTTCCAAGCTCTATAAAATAAGGTTTTGAAGCTCTTTTTAAAACTACTTCATTTTGAGTAGTTAAATTCTCTGCTTTATATATTGAAGCGTTGCTTGAGTCAATATAATAACTCAACTTATTTCCCTCTTTTTTTATATCAACAACTCTACAGTTTGCACTTTTAAGTTCATTAGATATTTTAAGAGGGTTAATGGCGGCTGCAGTTTGTACTTTTATACTCCATTGTAGTTGATTATCAATTGTTGTTTGACTTTTTGTTGTATAGTTTTGAATTCCAACTACCTTTAGAATATCATTCATATTTTTAAAAGATATTTTAGGATTTGTATTAAAGTTAAAAGTTATTTCTGTTCCTGAACTTATATTTGAAACAACTTTCAAAAGATTATTTTTTTCAAGTTCTTCTGATATTTTTGAATAATCCAATTTTCCATCTGTATAGAAATCTTGTTCATTTTTAAAGATATGATTTATCAAGTTTTTGTGAGTATTATAATCACTACTTCCTAAAATTCCTAAAACTGCTTGATTTATATCTGCATTTAAACTTACACATAAAACTGCACTTAATAGTAATTTTTTCATCATATCCCTTTCTTATTTATCTTTTTAAATTATAAATTAAAATTGCCGCTGCTGAACTTACATTTAATGAATCAAACTCTTGTTCCATTTTGATTGATACCTTTAAATCTAGTTTTTTTGCAACTTTTGGACTAATTCCTTCACCCTCATTTCCTAAAAATAAGGCAACTTTATCAGTTTTTTCTATTTTCCCATATTTTTTAAGGTCAACTCCATCCATTGTTGCACCAATTAGAGTAAACCCGGCATCTATTAATTCACTTGCTAAATCTATACTTCTTGGATGAAGGCAAAAAGGTAAATCCAATAATGCTCCCGCACTTGTTCTTATAGTTCCAGAATTATTTATAGTTTTTATATTTGAAGCAATCATTCCTTGAACTCCTAATGAGTAAGCTGTTCTTGCGATTGCTCCGATATTTCCAACATCTGTAAGACCATCTAAAACCACAATAAAATTCATATTTTTCATCTCTTTTAATGGAGTATAATTATAATCGCTAAGTTTTAAAAGCATACCTTGATGATTTCCACCTTTTGCCAAAGCTTGAGCTTTTTGGTTATCTACTCTATGAATTTTTTTATTTAATTTTGCAAATCTTGAAAAAAGTTTACTATCAACTTCTTTTGATAAAAAAATCTCTTCTATTAGATTTGAGTGCTTTTCAAGCACATAAAGAACTATTTGTTTTCCGTATATTATCATTTTTTTCCGTTTAATTAATTTTGAATTTTATCCAATAAATCTTGATAAACCTCTTTTATACTTGTTCCTGTGAGCTTTGCTATTAGCTTTGCTTTTACTTTCGGAGCAATATCAAGAGGTAATATATCATCTAATTCTAAGTTGAAGCCAATTTTCTCTTTTGCTTCAATCACCACAACCCATTCACCTTTTATTTCTATACTTTTCAACTCTTCATACAAACTTTTTGCACTATTTTTGTAAATCTTTTGATGAAGTTTTGATATCTCTTTTACTAAAAATATTGTTCTATTTGGCTCTTTTTTATTTAATTCTTCAAGAAGTTTTAAAAGTCTATGAGGAGATTCATACAAAATTCCAACTCGACTACTATTTAAAACCTCATCTAATTTTGAAGCTCTACTTGTACCCTTATGGTCTAAAAATCCAAAAAATGTGAATTCACTACTCGTAAATCCACTCATGGCAAAAGCTGTAACTACTGCATTTGCTCCAGGAATTACATCATAAGAGATTTCATTTTTAATGCACCAATCAACCAAAGTTGCACCAGGATCACTAATACAAGGCATTCCTGCATCACTACAATAAACAACATTTTTAGTAAAAGTATCTTTTGATAAACTATTTATTATCTCTTGTTCATTATGAGAATGAAAAGATTTGAACTCTTTTTGTGAAAAATCTAACTCATATTTCTCAGCTAAAAGATTTAGAAGTTTTTTTGTTACTCTTGTATCTTCACAAAAAATAAGTTCCGCTTCCAATAAAGCCTTTAAAGATCTTTTTGAAATATCTTCAAGATTTCCTATTGGTGTTGGAACTAAGCACAACATAAGTTTGTGTTATTTTGCCATACTATATTTAGCTTTGAATTTCTCAACTCTTCCAGCAGCATCAACAAGTTTTTGCTCTCCTGTGAAGAATGGGTGACAAGATGAACAAATATCAACTCTTAAAGCTTCAACATTTGATTTTGTCTCAAAACTATTTCCGCATGCACAAGAAACTTTACATACTTTGTAATCTGGATGAATATCTTTTTTCATTCCATTTTCCTTTTTATATTTAAACATCTAAAAAAAGAGCAAGTCTTTGCAAGTCCTTTAATAGACTTTTGAATTGCGATTATATCGAGAAATACTTAATAATCTCTGAATTTAAGCTAGAAATTATATTTGAAGTTCTATTCTCAAATTGACCTTTATTAAAAGTATTTTGTCTTTTTGCTAGTTTTATAGTATTTAAAGCTATTTTTTCTTCTAACTCTTGTTTATCCAATTTTCCATCTAAATACTCTAATGTTTCAACTATTCCTATACTTACCATACAATTTGGACTTCTTGTATATTTTTTCTCTAAATATATAATCTCATCTATCAGTCCACTATTTATCATCTGTTTTGTTCTTAAAGCCACTCTTTTTACAAGTTCTTCTTTCTCCCACAAAATCTCAAATATTTTTAAATCTGGCGCTATTGGACTTTTAGGATTATTTTTAAAAAATTGTGTAGGAGTTAAACCACTTTCTTTATATATAGAGTATGCCTTTTCTACTCTATATCTATCATTTACTTCTATTTTTTGCATATAATCTTTATCTAAACTATAAAGTAAATCATAAGCTTCATCTAAAGGTATATCAAGTTTTATTTTATTTTCTAATCCACCACTTAAACCATCAGTCAAAGCTTTTAAATAAAATCCTGTTCCACCAACAATTATTAAATTTTTTCCATTTTTTATAGCAAAATCCTTTGCCTTTTTATATAAATCTAAAAACAAAACTACATCAAAAGTCTCATTTGGAAAAACTTCATCTATCCCAAAATGGATAATATTTCCTCTTTCTTTTATTGTAGGTTTTGCACTTACAATATCTATCTCTTTATAAACACAAAGAGAGTCTAAAGATAAAATTATAGAGTTAGTTTTTTGTGCAATTTCTAAAGATAGTGCTGTTTTACCAGATGCTGTTGTACCTATAATTGCTATCTCTTTCATTTTATCTTTTTCTCTTTACACTCATCAAGTTCAACTTTTAAACTATTTATCTCCTTCTCTTTTTTTATCAATGTTTTTAAAAGTTCTGTAACATCTTGTGAATTTGACTTATCTACACTTTGTTCAACCTTTGTACTACAAGCTGAAAAAAGAAGAGTGAAAAATAGTAAAAATATGTAGTTTTTCATAAATTTCTCTTTATTTATTTTTTTTGATTATAACCCAAAAAGCATTAATTTACTCATTATTTGTTAAAATCTCGCCTATGGAAAAATTAATAAAAAAAATAAAAGATTTTAGTGAGTTAGTTGCGTTTACACACTCTGTTTTTGCATTGCCATTTATATTTATTGCTATGGTTGTATCTTCTACACAAGTAAATGGCTCTCCTTGGTTTGGTTTTAAACTTTTAATTTTAGGAACATTAGCAGCTGTAACTGCACGAAATTTTGCTATGGGATTTAATCGCTTTATGGATAGAGATATAGATGGTCTAAATCCCAGAACAAAAAACCGTCCAAATGTAGATGGACGAATTTCTGCAAAATCAATGTTTGTTTTTTGTTTGGTAAATGCTTTGGCTTTTATTTTGGTGGCTTATTTTGTAAACAATTTAGCTCTGATTTTATCAATTCCTATTTTAATCATAATTGGTTCATACTCTTATTTTAAAAGGTTCTCATATTTAGCACATATTATTTTGGGAATTTCACTCGCTCTTGCTCCTATTGCTGGAGTTGTTGCTGTTAGTGAGAATATTCCTTTTTGGGTAATATTACTAAGTGTTGGTGTTATGTTTTGGGTTGCTGGATTTGATTTACTCTACTCATTACAAGATATAGATGTAGATAAGAAATTAGGTCTTCATTCTATTCCTTCTATATTTGGAGCTAAAAAAACAATGCTTTTTTCAAAACTATTTCATAGTTTAACTATTGTTTTTTGGCTTTTATTTGTAATTTACTCAAATGGTTCATATTTTGCCTATTTTGCTATATTCTTAAGTGCTTTAATGCTCTCTTATGAACACTATTTAGTAAATAAAGATTTTAGAAAAATAGATAAAGCATTTTTTACTGTAAATGGTTATTTAGGAATTATCTTTTTTATTTTAATAGTTTTGGATAATGTATAAAAGTTATTTTTGCTTGAATTCTTTTTAATTAAGCCATAATTTTTAGTTACGACCCAAATTACGACCCAATTTATATTAGATTGTACTAGATTATTATAGATGAATACAGATTAATGATTATTTAAAAGGCTTGGTTTTACGGGATTTTATAGATGAATTTAGATTGATTGAGATTAGTAAATGGTACGCCTGGTAGGAGTCGAACCCACAACCCCTCGGGTCGAAACCGAGTATTCTATCCAGTTGAACTACAGACGCACCGAAAAATAGAAAAAAATTCTAACAAAAATAGACTTAAAATTTGTTTTTTCATAAATTACAATATCTATTTAACTTAGATAAAAAAATATTTGGAGACATTTTTCTAAACAATTTTTAAAAATTAAATAAACTTATGTATAATAAGTAAAAAATAAAAAGGGAAGTAATGCCATATTTAGTATCTTCTATAATAGCTATTGTAGCTGCACTTATAATTTTAATGACAAGATATGAAGCAGATGATAGTGCAATAACAGCAGAAATTGAAAGAGCAAAATCACAATTTCTTGCAGTTGATGGTTTTGTGAATACTTATATTCAAAGTGGTGGAGATATGAATATAGGAACAATAGATGAATCATACACAAAATTAAATTTTGCAACACTTTATAAGAATGGAATATTATTAGGGAATATAACTAAAGATGATATTTTGGGTGTAACTTTGAATGATAGTAAATTAGCTGGAGAGGAAACAGATAAAACTAAATTTTTCCAATCAAAATTACAATTCCCAAAAAGTAATATCACTTGGCAAATAGTTCCTATTGTAAGCGGGGATACAATAAAAGATAGTACAGGGACTGATAAAAATATAAGCTCAAGTGCAGGAACTGGATATAAAGTTTTTGTTGACTTTAGTGCTAATTCAACTTTAAAAAGCAAAGATGCTTTTAGTGAAAATTTTTTTGGAAAAGAGATTTGTGAAAAAGTACTTTTTGGTAGCTTTATAAATAATGCAACATCTATATCTATTACAACAGCTACTTTAAATCAAATTATTACAACAAATGGAACAAATAAAGATAGTAAATTTGCTTGTGTAGTTTTTAAATAAATTATTCTTCAATTATTTATATATAAATAATATTTAGAAGCTGGTCTAAAATCCAGCTATAAATTAATATTCCTAAAACTCAAAATATTTACCTAATAATTTATTGATTAATATCAAATACAATACTTATTTAATACTTTTTAAGAAAATAAAAAGTTATTTTATGCTAAAAGTTTGAGTATAATAGTTTAAAAACTATAAATTTAAAATTAAAAGGGGTAAAAATGCCACAGTTGATAGCGATGATTATCATTGTTGTTGGAGCTATGATATATATGTTCCAAACATTTGGAGGAACTGGAGATAAAATCGAAGGTATTGCACAAAAAGCAAGTGTTATTACAGAAGTTAATAATATTAAAAATGGTTTAAAACTAGCTGCTAGAGCTGGAGATGTTAAAGTAGGTACAACTCTACAAGATTTAGCAAAATTAGGTTATTTTCCAGAACAAGTAAATGAGCAAATTACAAAAGCTACTGGGAATAATGTAAATACTTATAATGCCATTTCATTTGGTGGACAAACTGATCAAGGAAATCCAGCAATGCAAGTTCTTTTAGTTGCAAATACTAAAGATATGGTTCCAGGTATTTTTGTTAAATTTCCAAAAAATGGTTCATTAGGTTCAAGTGGAGGATTTTTAGAGTCTCAAGTTGCAAATGATTTAAAATCTATTGCTATGATTCATAGAAGTGCAAAAGTAGGGACTGATAATGTAACTACAGCAGCAAATACTGTTGCTCAAAATTCTAATGGTACTGGAATAGAAAAAAGAACTCCTAAAGTTGGAACTGCAACCACAACAAAAAATGATGCGGGTGAGAATGTAACTACATATGTAGATACAGCGGACAATGATGATGGTGAATTTATAATCTACTTTAATGACTTTGGTTCAAATGAAGTTATAAAATAATTATATAAATATTTAGGCAGAATGCCTAAATATTATATTTTATTTGAAATATAAAAATATTGGACTAAAATCCAGTTTACAAAAATAATAAAAACAAGAACTAAGTTCTATTTCTAGAATTTAGTTCTTATTTTCTACAAAAAAAGGTGAGGAGAGTTTAATGCTTGGAAATATTTGGATATCATCTGCTTTAGTTGTTATCATAATATTTTCTACTGGGGCATTATGGAAATCTATTAGTGATATAAAAGAGGCTAAACAGATACAAGAACATTATGAAATAATAAAAGATATAAAAACTTTAATAGCAAAACAGTATAATAAAAATCCACAAGATATAACAAGGGATGAAATTATAGCTCATTTACCAAAGGGTGAAAATTGGGAAAAAGCTTTACTTCTTGATAGATCAAAAGATAGTAATCTTTCAAATAAAGAACTTATAAACACTCAAGGGAACATAACAATTAGTGAAGATGAGAAATTGAAACTTTTAGCTTTGAAAGCAAAATTATTAGACAATAGCCAAATGCAAAAAGATGGGGTTATCTATAATATTAAAGTTGGAATAGATGAAAAGAATAGTGTTAAATATGATAAAGACATTGAAAAGAGTATAGATATTATTATAAATGTTTTAGCACAAAATATTTTATATGCAACTACTCCAAATAAAACACAAACTGCAATCAACTCTACAATAGAAGGACTAATTCCTTATGACAAACTATATTTTACATTTTTAAAAGACAATGAGACAACTATAAGTGATACTGAATTAAAAACAAGACAATTAAATTTTTTTAAGAAAAAGATAAAGGAACGACTCTATAAAAATGAGTCTTCAATCGAAACAAGATTGTATAAAGAACTGGAAAGTTTATTATGAAAAAGGTTTTAGTAATTCTTATTTTATTATCAAATTTTACTTTTGCTTTAAATTTAAATAATTTTGAGGATAGACAAACTATTTTACTAGATATTAAAAAAGTTATACAAAAAGAGGAATCAATAGCAAGAGCTTACGAAAAATATATTTTAGATAATTATAATATTCCTGAAAATATAAATGCTTTATATTCTACAAACTATTTATCAGAAACTAATGTTAAATTTATAGAAGATATTTCAAATTTTACCTCTTATTTTACTACATTTACAATTTCTTCAAATCAAATTTCTTATGCTTTATTAGATACTTTAAAAAATGATACAGAAATAAAAAATCTATATGAAAGTAATACTTTTAGAACAAAAACATATTTTAAAAATAATAAAATTAACTTTATTTTAGAAGATGCTTTTGCAAAACATTTATATGATTTAATTAAAACTAATAATGGTGCTATTACGAACTGTCCAACTACAGTTTTTACTACAGCTATAAACTGTAAAGAGAATAATCATATTTATATAAAACTTACAAAAAAATTAGAAAATAGTGTTGTTGTACCAGATAAATACTTAATTGCATATCATATTGATAAATTTAAAACTGGTCCTATTATAATCACAGATGATACTTCAAAACATATAACAGAATCTATATTTAATTCTATTCCTAAAGGTGCTTTACTTTATGATAAAAATGGAGTTAAATACCTAAAAACAATCTCTAGTATAGAGGTTTTAAAATGATTAGAAGTGTTATAGTTTTATTTATTCTATTTATTTATTCTTATGCAAATGAGAATTTAATCGCCCAAAAACAAAATACTTTATATGTCCAGAATTTAATTGAGATTGAAGAAAAAATAGCACAAAATTTTGAGAAATATCTTTTAACTGAATTTCAAATCCCCTCTATAAATAATTTAATAAATAATAATTATTTAGGTAGTAATTTCTCAATTCAAAATAGAATGGGGAGTAATATAGATTTCAAAGATGCTTCAAATTTACAAATAAAATATGCAATAATAAAAAATGAATTTATAAATTCTGAAGATTATTTAATTTTACTCTATAATAGAGATTTATATAGAGATTATACAACAGTAAATTTTCAATTAACTGATGATGCTAAAATTGATTTAACAAAATCTTATGTTGAATTTAAACTAAAATCTCCTGAAGCAATCACAATTTACAATATATTAAAATCAGGTGCTACAATAGAAAAAAACTGCTCAGCTACTTTAGTCAGCAAATATTGTAATAATGATAAAACTTCTATTAGATGGTATAATTCTAGTTCTAATTGGATTGAATATAGTAAAAAAGAGTTTAACAATGGAAATATAACTATAAGTAGTGAAAGTATTATTACTTCTGATGTTGATAAATTAAGAAATCTAAAAATTGGTAGTTATATTTTCATAAAAGATAAAACAAAAAATGTAAAATTAATTAATGATTTATCAGATAATTTACAAATTCTTAAGGTGGATTAAATCAAAACTCTAATTTCAATATTAATTTCTATAAGCTTTGCTTTTTCATCTAGCCAAAATATATCTTTAATAAATGACTTAAAAAGTGTAATTCAAAAAGAAGAGTATTTATCTTTGGCAATAAATAAATACATTTTGCAAAATGGGAAAATTCCAAAAAAAAGTGATAATTCTTTAGATTGGGATAAACTTATGACAAGTGATTATTTAGGAACAAATTTTAATAAATATAATCCTATAACAAAACAAAATATAGTAGTAACTTTTGATTCAAATAATATTGCCTTTATAAAAGGTGTTTTTTTAGATGATAAAAATTATACAAGTGAACTTAACTATTTATACAATTTTTATATAAACAAAATTTTTAGAGTAAATACTATTCCTCCCAAAGATAATACAAAAGCTGAATTAGTAAAAGGTTCTCAAGTTCTATATAGCAAAATCCAAAATGAAATAGTAAATATAATAAATGAAAATAAGAATAAAATATTTTTACCTACTCAAGATTGTGAAATTGGAAATTACTACTATGAGTTAAAAAGTGAAAGTTTAATATATAAATATTGCAAAACAGCAATTTCATCAATTGAAATTTATCAAGCAGCACCTATTTATCTAGATAATTTAGATGATTTAAAATATATAAGAGTAGGTATAGGAGAAAAAGCTTATATTAAAGATGGTATTTCATGGTATGAATATTACTATGAAGGAAATGGTTCTTGGATACCTCTTGGAACAGGAAGGACTACTGGGCAGATAAATGATCAGCTTAGTATAGAAGATAGAATTTTATCATATATTCCTGATGCTAAAGATTTAGTTTTAAGACGAGATGGGGGATGTATGCTTGCAAATGGTGATATTTTTTGTTGGGGAAATAATAGATATAAAAAAGTAGGAATTGAGAACTACGGGCAATTAGATACTACAATAAAACCTGATTATGTAAATACTCCTGTTATGCTAAAAGTTCAAATAGAAGATTCTGTTCAAAATAATAAAAGATGGTATAACAATCCATATAGAATAAAATTTGAGAAAATGGCTATGAATAGTACAAATGTTTGTGGAATTTCGCCAATATTCAACTATTTTGAAGGTACTCAAAAAAAGTTTGGAGGAGATCTATACTGTAATGGTCAAATAACACCCTTATATTTTGAAAATATTTCTACAGGAAGTAATGAAACTTCAATATTAGGTAAAAATAAATTTTTTGGATGGGGGAAAAGTGATAAAACTGATGACCCACCCAAATTAATAAAAATTTCTGAAGATGGTGGACCTATTGAAAAGAATTCTTTAGGAGAAGAATTAACCATAACAAGAGATGAAATATATCTAACGGATATTGTAATGGTAGAAGATACTATTGCTGTTTTATCTGATGATGGGAAAATATATACTATTGGAAAAAACTATAATGGAGCACTAGGAATTGGAAGTGATGATAAGTTTATAATTCAATCTACACCTAAAGAAGTAAAAAATAATGATGTTTTATTTAAAAAAATATTCGCATTAAGAGATATTGCAACTTTTGGAGCAATAGACAGTAATAACTACTTTTATATTTGGGGAGAAAGACCAAATGGAAAAGTTTATTATGAACCAACAATTGTAAGTAATTCATTAAAATTCAACCCTGATGGTATTTTTACAAATAGTAAAGATTTTCTTTTAAAAGCAGTAAATAATAGTTTTTATAGAACAAAAAATAATATAGATTTAGTCCCTATTTCAGCAATACCTAGTACGGCAATAAGTGCTTCTATTTACGATAACAATTCCACAGAACTTTATATTTATGTAAATGAAAATATGGTTTTAGAAGGAAATAATGATTTTTTAGTTTGTAAAGAGTCTAATAGTTCAAATTGTGATACAACAGATACAGCAATTTTTAAAACAGCTTTAAATGAACTAAATAGTATTACAAATAGATTTAATGGAAAAGATTATGCAAATTTTGCAAATGTTTCCATTTATAGATTAGATACTGTAAAAGCTGAAACATTTGAGGATTTTGAAAATAAGAGTACTACAGGGTGGAGTAGAAATACAATAACTACTATTCCTAATAATGGTGATTTAACAAAAGTTCCAGCAACAACCTTTTTAGGACGTTTCCCAACAAATTCTCCTTGTACAGGAAATCCTTGTAGCGATGAAAGTCCATTTAGCGTTACGAAAACATATACCTTTTCTCAATATCCAAATCATGAAGTTGAAATAGAATTTGATTTTTATGAAATTGGAAGTTGGGATGGAGAAAGATTTGAAATATATGCAAATGGGGTACTATTAGCTCAAGATCATTTTATATGGGATGGGCATGCTTTTATGAAAGATAGTAATGTAACAGGTATATATTTACAAGATAATATATCTTTAATATCTGGACATAATTATAATCAAACTTACAAATATAAATTAAAATCAAAATTGAATAATGCTGGACAATTACAATTAGAATTTAAAACTAGCTTAGAATTTCAAGGAAATAATACAGAAACAAATCAAAGTGATTATCAAAAAAAACCTCCTTTATATGGAAATTATTGGTCTAAATTTGATGAAGGTCTCTCTAATGAATCCTGGGGAATTGATAATATACGAATAAAAGTAAAAGAAACAAATAAAATATTTGTTTGTTCAATGACAAGTATGGGGAGTGCTTCACAAATGTATTGTTGGGGAAATATTGGAAGAGGTGTACCAATTTTAAGTACTTCTTTGTATGATGTTGCTAAAATATCTACTATAAATAAGTTATTTGTTACTCAAGAAAGTGAAAAGACAAGTCAAATGGCATTTGATAAATTCAATGATTCTGGTAATTTATTTTTAAAATACCCAACATATATTGGTGGATTTGATTATCCATTTTACTTTAAATAAGGAAGAGATTTGAGAGAGTTTAAAAATTTAATTACAATTTCTACAGCTATTCTACTGTTTTCTGGTTGTAGTCCCAAAAGTTTTCACAATGAGATGATAGAAAGCACTAAGAAATCTTTAGATAAAAAAGATTATAACAGTATCAAACAATCCTACTCTGATAGTTTGATAGATGAGATAGATATACAAAAAGCATATATCTCTGTAATAGATGATAAATCTTTAGGTGATATATTAAAAGAGCTTGAACAAATAGATGGAAACTTATACTTTTTAAAAAGTAGTGATATCTTAGTTCCAAAAAGTAGAATAAAAATATCAAGTTTTGAAGATTTAAACAACTACTTAAATGCTGTTTTAGACAAAACTCTTACAGTTGAACAAAATGGACAGATGTATTTAGTAAAAATCTTAAATTCTAGTGAGAGAAAAAAAAGATCAATTAAATCAATTCCTTTTAACCTTGAAGGGCAAATTACTGTAGAGGAATTAATAAGACTTATAACTGTAGAGTCTGGTTATGAGGTAAATATTGGAAGTTTTATAGAAAATAGAAATGATTTCCAAAATAGTATTGTGCAAATAAGTTCAAGAGATTTGCAAGATGCACTAAATTCATTAGCACAATCAAAAGATGTATATGTAGATATAGATTATGATAAAGAAGCTATAAATATAAGTAGATATAAAGATGTAGTTATTGAACTTAATATTCCACTTTTAGATATGAGTTCATCTAGCCAAACTTCAAATCAAGAGACAAGTGGAGGAGAGAGTAAAATAGAAAATAAATCTCAAATTGTACTTTATGAAGAACTAGATAAAATGCTAAAAAATATTATCTCAACCGATAAAATTTCATCTTATCATATAGATAAAGCAAGTGGTTTAATTTTTTTAAAATCTACAAAAAGTATAGAAAATGCTGTACGAACTTTGGCAAAAGCTTACGAAGCTAGTTTTGCAAAAGAGGCTATTATCGAGTTTGAAAGAATTGAAGTTTTATTAAATAAAAGTAGATCTTTTGGTATTTTAGGAGCTGATTTTGCAAAAACTGGAGATGGAACTTCTTGGAATGTAGGACCACTTTCAGCTGAAAGTACAGGAGCTTTAGGATTTGAAACTATAAATCCAACAAGAACCCTAAGAATGCTTGCTGATTCTAAAAATGATATTGGGAAAATGCTAAATTATAGTAAAAATATGATTGTTCTAAAAAATAATATTCCATCTGTTCAAGCTATTACTGATAATACTGATTATGTTGAAAAAATTGAAACAACAAGAGATGCGGATACAAAAGAGAGAACATCTGATGTTACAGTAAATACTTTAAAAGAGGGAACAAGTATCACTGCTATGGCAAAAATATCAAGAGATAAAATATTTTTAAATATAGCACCAACAATTAAAAAACTAATTACATTTAAAGAAGTAAGTATTGATGGAACAACTATTCAACTTCCTCAATACAATGACCAAAGTTATAATGTCTCAAAAGAGGTTAAATTAGGAGAGACTTCTATTGTTGGGTCTATCATAGTTCATGATGATGCAAAAAATTATCAAGGTATAGTTCCAATAGAGAGCTTTGCAATAGGTGGAACAGACTCAAAATCTTATGTAAGACGAGAGATTGTTTATGTAATTACTTTAAAAGAGATAAAAGGTTTCTAAAATATGCAACTATTTGCCGATCCATATGAACAGTTTTTATTAGACTATCTTGTAACAAAATTAGAAAATGGTTCAAATACAAGGAGAGCCTTAATTCTTTATAGCGAACAAATAAGCAAAGAAACAAAGTTTAAAAAAAGACTTCTTGCGGCAATTAAAGATATGGAAATAGGAAAACAAAATCTTGAAGGGATTTTATTTAAACATAAATTTTTAAATAGTTTTCAATTTTCACTAGTTGTAAATAGCACAAATACATTAGATGGGTTAAAACTTGTATTGTCTTTTAAAAAAGCAAACTCAAATCTAATAGTAAAGATGATAAATCCTATTTTTGTTCCTCTAGTTATTATTATTGGAACATTTTATGGGCTTATAAAATATCTTGATATTTTACAACTAGATTTAATACTTTTAAGAAAATTAAACCCTGATGTTGAACAATTTTTAGGAATTCCAAAATATTTTACCTATGATTTTGCATATATTGGATTAGCTATATCTATAATTATTACAGCATTTATATTTTTTGGATATTTATATACTGAAAAATATAAGCCAGGGTGGTTATATAAAGTTTTTAAAACTCAAGCCTACTCTGATGGTAGGTTTATGTTTAGAATTTTAAATGGTATGCTTAGTGCTGGTATTTCATTTCATAAAACATCTTTAATTTTATCAAAAGATTATTTTAAAGAGGGACTTAGACCATTTTTTAGAGATTTAGCAATTATGATTAATAAAAATAAAAAGCTTTATGTAATGTTTGAGAAATATAATTTTCCACCACTTATTACTGCTGATATAAAATTATCTGAACTAAGTAAAACAAGTTTTTCTGAAGTTACAAAAGCTTTATACCAAACTTGTGATACTATGTATGAAAAACAGATAGATTATATGATTTTACAGTGGAAGTTTTTCTTCTGGTTAATTGCAATGTTAATTACTGTTGTTATTGGTTCTGATATTATTAACTTAGTTATTAGTACATTTACATTTAAAACTTTATATCAATAAGAGGCTTAAAATGTTAAGTAAATTTTCCATCAATCTAAAAAAGCCAAATTTTAAATTTCTAAAAAATAGTAAAAAGTTTCAATTTAATAAAGAATCATTAGAAAAGATTTTTAGAGACTTTGATTATAAAGCTTATTTAACTAAATATAAAAATAGATTTAATGAACTATTAGGAAAAGAGTCTGATAATACAAATCATCTAGGAAATATGATTGAGGCTATGATACAGACAAAATATAAGTTGAAAGGTGGATTTTCTGATTTAATAGCAAACGAAGCAAAATATGAGAGTTTTGTAAGAAGTTTAGGTTATGAATATTTTGATAGTTATACAGAGCTTCTTAAAGTATATAAAGATACTTCAAGTTTTTTAGATGATAAAAAACAAGAACTTTGTGCAAATATGTATATTATAACTCTGGAAGATATAAAAAATAAAAATAAAGTTTTAGGAATTAGAGATGTTGTAAATTTAGATTTTGAAGTATTAAGTAAATTCTATTTTACAAAAGTTGTAGTTCTTGGAGAGGGTGTTTTATCTTCAGTATTTGGAGAAGATAGAGAGATTATCTTTAATTCCAATGCTGATACAGAAAATGATGAAGAGATAAATAAATACTTTGATAAGATGATGGGGCAAGCAATACTTTTAGGAGCATCTGATATACATATTCAAAAAACTAGTCGTTATGCCTCTTTATGGTTTAGAATAGATGGTATAAAAGTTGATATGGGAACTATGCCTATAGCCATTGCAAAAACAATAAAAAGAAGATTAGTAACTATGGCTGACCAAGAAGACTCTGATTATGAGTCAATAAATGGGGTTATCAACTATGATTATGCAAAAAAGAATATCAAATTTAGAATTGGATTAATCAACTCAAAGTTAAACTTCTCTTTAGTTATGAGGATGATTGGTGGTAAAGGTGTAGTTTCTCATAATCTTTCTGGACTTAACTATCCAGAAGAGACTATAAAAATATTAAATAATCTTTCAAAATATGCAAATGGAATGATTCTTATAACAGGACAAGTTGGAAGTGGGAAAACTCATCTAATGTATGCCCTACTTCAACAACTAGCAAAACAGCAACAATATGTTATTACTATCGAAGACCCTGTTGAGTATGTTGATGAGTCATTTTTCCAAATCGATTTATCAGAGTTTGCAAGTGCTAGTGATGAGTTTAAATATGGTTACCCTGAAGCTGTTGTTGATATCCTAAGGCAAGATTCAAATATTATCCTTATTGGAGAGACTAGAGAACCTCAAACCGCACAACAACTTGTAAATGCTTCAAACTTAGGACAGCTTGTATTTTCAACAATGCACACCAACTCTGCACCTGCAACAGTTTCAAGGATGACAAGTTCACTAGGAATAAATGAAGGGGATATAATAGATAATTTAAGAGGAATTGTATCTCAAAGACTTGTTAGAAAACTTTGTAAATTCTGTAGTGTTCCTGATAATACTGGTGGATATAAAAAAGTTGGTTGTGATGAATGTAGTCATACTGGATTTAAAGGTAGGGTCCCTATTGCTGAAGTTGTAAGATTTAAATTAGGTCATGGTGGGGATTTCCAAAATCCAGCAGAATATATGACTGTTGAAAAAGCTGCAATGGCACAATATTATGCAGGATTTATAACTCATGAAGATGCAACTGCAATTATAAGAGGGGAAGAAGTATGGTACGATTAGCAATTACTGATTTTGCTTCAAAAGAGGAGAGTGAATATTTTTACGTAAATGAAGAGTATGAAACTTCTCAAAATATGTTTACATATTCAGCATTTAAAAGATATAGTGCCTATTTACCGAAAGAAGATACAAGTAAATTTTATTCTTTAAATCTCTTATCAAAGAAATATTTAGAAAAAAATAGATTTTTAATCCATATTGCAGATGAAGAGTTTATAATTTTATTTAATCATAAAACAATTTATAGTGCAAAAATAAATCCAAGCTTTATTACAGATGATATGATTAAATCTATACTAATTACTAAACATATTACTATGCTAAGTAGTGGAGGAGAACTTGATAAATTTTATTATGTAATTAATTCAAAATTTAGAGCTGCTTTAGAAATAATTTTAAAACAAAATATTAAAAATGAAAAGAAACAAGTTATTGCTCAATCTTTAGGAGATATTGAAGATTTAGTTGCCTCTTTAAAAGATTTAGATACTCCACAATCTCATACAACTAAACTATCTATTTTAGCTCTTTTACTTGGTGGAAGTTTTTGGTTAAGTTTTTTTGGACTTAGCATAATAAAAGATAAATATCTTCAAATAGAACCTCTTGAACCACTAAAACAAGAACTTAATTTTGAAAATAGTTTTAAAACAAGGCAATTAAAAACTCTAAGTGATGTACAAAAGGAATATAATAAACTAACAGAGTGTATCACATACAAAGAGGATTTAAAATGATAAGTATTAGTAATAGCACTTTAAAAAAAGTTTCGAAAACTATAGTTTTAGGAATAATTACTTATACACTATTTTTTATGACCTCAACAGTTATAGAATATTATCACTCATATAAAGATAAAGAACGACTTACAAATGAATTACAAATAAAAAGAGATGAAACAACTGCTTTAAAACAGGAAATAAATAATCTAAAAGAGAAGATAAAAATAATTCAAGAGAGTTATATAAAAGAAGATGAAATAAAAATTAGAGTTAGTGAAATCTTTGATAGGGTATCTTTACTTGACTATCAATTAAAACTTATAGATGTAAAAAATGAGTGTATAGATAGACATATTATCATTGCTAGATTATATGCAAATAGCGAAAATGGTTTTAAAGTAGGTGAAGGGATTTTTAACTATCTTGGAGAGACTATTAGAAGTGAACAAGATGAAAATCTATATTTTATAAACTATATCTCAAGACCAAGGGATATAAAATGAGAATTTTTTTAATTTTGTATCTCCTAGTTTTTAATCTATTTGCAAATAATTATATAGATTCAATAACTCTAACAAAAATAAAAAAACTTGTACAAAAAGAAGAAGAAATTGCTCTTGCTTATAAAAATTATATTTTAGAAAAAGGTATAAATCCTTCAAATCTAAATGATTTAAAAACAACAAATTATTTACCAAAGGGTTTTAATACAATAAATCCTTTTGGTAAACAAATTTCTCTTATGATTAATAATTCAACACCCACAAATAAAAAAGATGATATTCACAAGATAGAAGGCTTTAAATCAACAGATCCTCTACTTAAATCAAATTTATATGATTATTACTATTCAAATAAATATAGAACTAATACAAAAGCTCCTTTAACTATAAATAATAGTGATATTGAAATTATTTTATCACCAAAAGAAAAATTCATATATGAAAATAGTTCAAATATTACAACTACTATTCCAAATAATTCAACTAAAACTCCAAAAAATAAATATTATTTAGACAATAATGGTGTTTTACATTGGTATGATAGTAATGGAAATTATAAATTTTCTTATGATAAAGAGCTACTTCTTGATCAAAGTGTAACTTTATTTAATACAGATGGTACCATAAATAGTGATTATAAAGATTTAGTAAAAGATATAGAATTTATAGGAATGACCATATTACATAAAAAAGACCAAATAGCAGAAGAACATATAAATATAAGTTCAAATAATATAATAAAAGTAAATAAACAAAATAGAGATATAGGAAAAACAATTATTCAATTTAGTAGAAGAGCTGGTGGAATGATTGTAAATGGAGATATATATACTTGGGGAAATAATGGAAATAAAATAACTGGTATAAATTTAGGATATTCTGGTAATAAATTATCAAATGCTTATCCCGTAATCACTGGTTTAGTTCCAGTTAGAGCAAAAATGTATGATACAGAAATATATATAGAAGAAACAAATAATAATACAAATAAAGCTACTTGTAAATCACCTATTGGAAGTGGAACTATAAATTGTAAATATACATCATCTAATTGTGATAACCCTACTGGAAATGGATCTCTTCTTTGTAAAGATATAGGTAGTAAGTATTATACACAAAACTATTTTTCATCCCCAAATAGACCAAAATTTGTAGACTTTTTTAGTACAGTTTATGCTGGAACTTGTGGAATAAGCACAAAAGGTGAACTATATTGTGGAGCTGGCTCTAATAGAGTTTACACAGATTTTGGAGCTAGTTTTACAAAAGATATAGATAGTTCTCAAAATGGTGAGATGCTTTATAAAAGCTCTTATTTCGACGGGGTAACTCGTAAAGCAAAAAAAGTATTTCAAAATAATCAACTCTGGTTAGTTTTAAGTGAAGATGGACAAATTTATAGATATGGTTATGATCATAGTGGCTTTGCAGGAGTTAGTAATAATGCAGATTGGAATAGAACTAACTTAAATAAAAACTTAATAGAAACAATTTCAACTACTCCAACAGCTTTTTTTCAAGATATTACATATTTATTAACAATTGGTTATAGAAAAATGGGCGCATTATCAACAACTGGGGATATATATATTTGGGGAGTAGAAGATAATAACTCAAATAATAAAACTTGTAAGGTCTCTTGGGAAAATATTTCTTTTGATTTATGTGGTCTTACTAAAATAACAACTACAAATTCAACATTAACTTCTAATAAAAAATTTAATTATATAAAGGGTGGATTACAAGCTTTTGTTGTAAAAGATGAAGCTGAAAAATATTATAAGATTTGGCAACCTGTAAATAAAAAAATACAAGTTATAGCTGTAGAAGATATAATAAAAACATATTCAGAATATATAGCAGCAGATGATACAGAGATAAAATCTGTTGATTTTTCTAGTAAATTATCTGGAAATAACTTATTACAAAACCAAGGAATAGTTTGGGTAAATGGCAAAAAAGAGTTAAAAGGAGACTATTTTACAAGTGTAAATAAGAATGACACTATTTTTAAAGACGCTATAAAAAAGATAAAATGGGAACAGATAAAAGTTATTGATGATGATAATGGTATGTGTGGAATAGATGAAAATAAACAAATGTATTGTTGGGGAATTCAATCTTTTTATAGAAGTGGGGCTACAGATATTGATAGAATAGGAAATACTTTTATGATACCTGTATTTAATACAAATATATATGATTTAAATAAAGATTTCCTAGTGGCTGAAGGTGGAAGCAATGGTAATCTTACAGGAATAACATCTGAGGAATGGGTTTCATCTACTGCAGGAAGTAATAGTAGTACAGGAGCATTTCTTATGAAATATCCAACATATATAGGGGGATTTAATTATGAATTTGAATTTAAATAAGGGAGAGAATATGAAAAAAATAAGTATATTAATATCTATACTTTATATTTGTACAAATCTATTTGCACAAGAGGGACAAATAGAACAAACAACAAGTCAAATACAAAATACAGATAAGTTAGATGTTTTAGATAAACAATCAAAAGATTTTTTCAAAGCAATTACTGGTTTAGAGAAAAGCTATCTTGAAGACCAAATCCAAGAGATAAAAAATAAAAAAGAAGAAGCTGATTCAAAAAGTTTAAAACCTCAAAATCAATCAGTATCTCAAGGAAAAGATGAAGCTATAATGACAGAAGAAGAGTATGAAAAAAATGTCTTCAATCATCAAAATGAGATAGCGAGAATTACAACAGATTTTACAAGAACTAGAAAAATAAAAGATTTAAAAATAAAAAGTATGTATACTTTTAATGGTAAAGATTATGCTGTTTTACTTTTAGATGATACAGAATCCTCTTCAAGAAATAAGACAAGTACAGAACTTAGTGGAAATATAGAAGGAAGATATGTAGAGGGTGATAATATTTTAGGACTTAAAATAATTGATATAAATACTAGAACAAAAAGTATAGAATTATATAAAAAATTAGATGAAGAAACAGGATATACAATCTTTTTGAGTAATTATGGAATAAGTGTTAGTAATTTAGAAAAAAGAGATAAAAATGATCCAAGATATACAAAAGTTGTTCCAAAAGAAGCCCATAAAAAAGTAGAGCATTATGTTGAACCAACACCAACTCCTGTAGTAGTTGAACAAGTTGAGAAAAAAGAGCCTATTAGTGTAAAAAAAGCTTTTGAAGATGTAAAAGAGTCTAAAACTACCTCTAATAAACCTTGTTATATTGTAAATAAACTAAATCTAAATGTTAGAGTTGAACCAAATAATAGTTCTAAAATCTTAAGAGTTTTAAAAGAAAATGATAAATTTATAATCCAAAATACAAATGGTGAATGGTTAAATATTGATACTATCTATAAAAAAGTTTCAGGAGATATTATGAATGTTAGTTCTCAAAGTAATTGGATTCAAAATGCAGATGGAAATTTAAGTCAAGCAAATTGTAACTAGGAAAAGTTTTGGAGAATTTAAACAACTATAAATCACAAATCTCTTTAAATATATCAAAATTAGAAAATGAAGTACTAATCTTAAAACAAAAATATGAAAAGTTTTTTAGTATTAGTAATATTTTTTCAAATGAAAATGGTGGGAAAACAAGATTAAATAGACAACTTTATAATGAAAATCATGAAGATATTCAAACTTCAATTATGGAGATAAACTATATTTTAGAAGAGAGTTTAGGCTTTTTAAAAGAGGAGCTAAAAATGCTTCTTGCAAAATATAACCAATTTGAGAAACTTGATTTAAATGAATTTTTAATTGATGATAAAAACTTTTTTGAACTTTTAAATATCTCTTTAAAAAGTCAGATAATTAGTAGTGATTTAAAAAATAGATATATAAATGATATAAAAACTATAATAGATTTAAAAAATAGAATAAATAATCTTAAATACTTTATAGGTAATTTTGATACATCAATTTTTGACAAACATATAAATAAATTAGGAATTGAAGAGCTTATAAATAGCTCTTTAATTTTTGAAATTATCGATTCTTACGCTCTACAATATGAAGAACTTAATAAATTTGAAATTGAAGTTTTTAATTTCCAGAAACCAAAAGAGAAGATTAACTCTTTAAAATCGATCAATCATCTTTTAGACCTACATAAAAGAAAAGTTGATCAATATTTTTATGCTGATGTTAGATATAAGATAACTTTAGATTTTGATACAAATATTGATATAAAAAAAGCTATAAATCTAAATCTTGCCTATGTTGAAAATATAATCTCTTACTTAATTGAACAATCTTGTATGGATATTATAAAAAAAGAGCTAAAAAAAGGAAAAGTTCAGAAATTTATCTCTATTTTAATTAACCTTCATAAAAATAAACTTGATATTACTATAAAAAACAATGGATTTGAAGTAGGTGATGTATATAATCTTTTTATGTTAAATAGTGAAAATAAGACAATTATTGAGGTAAAAAATCTTGTAAATGCTCTACAAGGTGAACTTTTTATTGAAACAAAAGAGAATGAAGGTATGCAATATAGTGTATCTTTAGATACAAAAAATTAAATATGAGATAAAAACTCATATTTAACCTTATATTTATAAGCCAGCTATTACTAAAGCTTTTTTATTTAAATCTTCAGTTTTCCCAAAATATCTAAAATCAAACTCTTCAAGATTATTTCCTAAAATTACACTACTTAAAATATCAATATATCTATTTGCAATACCTGAATAATTTAACATAGTTTTTGATAAAACTAAACCAGAAATTTGACCTTTTCCCTCTTTATGATTATATCTTTGCTCTTGAAAAGATTTATAAGCTATATTTCTATTTAGATTTAGCATATAAGCTTTTATAGAAGCCTCCAAAGATTCAAATACTCTAATAAAATGTGAAGACCCATACGCTCTTTTCTTTGGAATAATCCCCACCTCTTTATCATAAGTCCAATGTCCAAAAATATTATTTGCTTCTTTTATAAATCTACTTGTACCCCAGCCACTCTCAACTGCAGCTTGTGCAAGAGCCAATGAAGGTGGAATAACATCTATTTTTTTAAGATACTCTTCTAAAGAATAAAGATTTTCTATCTTATATTTTTGTTTTATTTCTACTAATTTTTCTAAAAGTTCACTATCTTTTTGAAGCTCTAAAAATTTATTATTTAAAGTATCAATTACAAACTCTCGCTCTTTTAATATAGCCCTATTTTCTTGTTCAACAAGTTCATATAAATACTCTAAAAAGTAAGTTTTCGCTAAATCTTTATCTTTTATAGAGTAAAACTCCTGTGGTAAACCTTTTGCACTGGCAAATTGTACACTAGCTGATAAAAATAGACTAAGAAGAAGTTTTTTTGAATTTCGTAATAAAATTGATAAAAACTGCATACTAGCCTTTTATGGTCTCTTTTTTTGATTTCATACTATTCCTTTTATTAATTTTTCTACTTCATCTTGAAGGTGCTTTAAATTTTTTGAATTATCAATAATATATGTTGATAACTCTTTTTTCTTCTCTATGTCCATTTGATTACTTATTTTTAAAAGTGCTTCTTCTTCACTTATATTATCTCTTTTTTGTAATCTATCAACTTGTAAATCTTTTGGTGTATAAACAACAATAGATTTTTTAATTGGATAGTGCATTTTTTCAAAAAATAGTGGAATATCTATAAAATAAGGTTTATTTTGTTCTTCACAAATTTGTGCCTCTTTTATAATTTCCTCTTTTATAAGTGGGTGTAAAAGTTCTTCTAACTTAAGCTTATTTTCTTCATTGGAAAAAATTATTTTTCCCAACTCTTTTCTTAAAACTTTACCATTTTGCACATACTGTTTACCAAACATCTGCTCTATAGTCAAAGCATTCTTATCTAGCAATTTATGTGCTATATTATCGGCATCTATTATAAGAAAGCCATGTAATTTTAGTAGATTGCAAACTGTACTTTTACCAGTAGAAATTCCACCTGTTAGTGCAATTGCATTTTTAAATAAATTGTTATTCATCAAAAAATTATAGCACAAAAACAGCAATATAAAATTAAAGTGGATAATTTTTATCTTGATAATACGATTATATCGTAAGTTTAAAAGCCATCAAAATATTTATAAATGATTTGATATAATGTAAAAAAATTATAAAACAAATATTTAAAGGTAAAAAATGGCAACAGTTAGTTACAAAGATGCTGGAGTTGATATAGATGCTGGAAATGCTTTTGTAGAAAATATTAAACCTTATGTAAAATCTACATTAATACCAGGTGTTTTAGGTGGAATTGGTTCTTTTGCAGGAGCTTTTGAACTACCAAGTGGTTACAAAAAACCTGTTATTTTAGCAGGAACAGATGGAGTTGGAACAAAATTAAAACTTGCAATTGATGCAAAAAAATTTGATACAGTTGGTATTGATTTAGTTGCTATGTGTACAAATGACCTACTTTGTAACTTTGGAGAGCCACTATTTTTCCTAGATTATTATGCAACTGCAAAACTTGAAGTTGAAGAAGCTACACAAGTTGTAAAGGGAATTGCGCAAGGGTGCATTAGAAGTGAATGTGCATTAATTGGTGGAGAGACTGCTGAAATGCCAGGAATGTATAAAGAGGGTGATTTTGATTTAGCTGGTTTTTGTGTAGGAATAGCTGAAAAAGATGAATTAGATAGAGTAGAAAAGGTAAAAGAGGGTGATATTTTAATAGCATTACCTAGCTCTGGAGTTCACTCAAATGGTTTTTCATTAGTAAGAAAACTATTACTAGAAAAGTTAGGAATGAGTTTAGAAGATGATTTTGAAGGAAAGCCATTAAAAGATGTATTACTAGAACCAACAAGAATTTATGTAAAAGAGTTTAAAGCAAATAAGTCAAAAATAAATGCTTTAGCTCATATTACAGGTGGTGGAATTACTGAAAATTTACCAAGAGTACTACCAGAAAATCTAACAGCAGTAGTAAACAGAAGTAAAATAAAAGTTTTACCAATATTTGAATTTATGAATAAGCATGTAGAAATTGAAGAGATGTATAGAACATTTAATATGGGAGTTGGAATGATTTTAGTTGTAAACCCTGCAAATGTAGATGACATTTTAGCTTCAACTGATGGTTATGTAATTGGTGAACTAAAATCTGGTGAGAAAAAAGTAGAGTTTATATAAACTCTACAATCTTTACTAAAAAGAACAAAATATAACTCATTTTGAGTTATATTTTTATACATTATAATAATTTGCCTCTTTGTTATGAATTACTATTGCACAAGTTGTCTGTTCTGGATGCATTTGAAAAGTTTCACTAAGTTCTATTCCAAACTGTTCGGGATTTAATAAATCAAAAATATCTCTGTTTTGACTTAAATCTGGACAAGCAGCATATCCAGGAGAGTATCTACATCCAATGTACTGTTTCATTTGAACATCACTTAATTTATGCCCCTCTTTTGGAACTATATTTAAATCAAGTCTTATTTGTTTATGTAAAACTTCTGCTAAAGCTTCAGCTAATTCAACTCCAAGTCCATGAATTTGGTAATATTTTGTGAACTCTCCTTTATTATAAAACTCTCTTTCATAATCTGTTATTTTAAGCCCCGTAGAAGCAAGTGTAAATGCTACAACATCAAGTCTATCATTTGCAAAAAAATCAGCTATACATCTAAAAGGTTTTCTTCTTTGTCGTGGGAATTCCATAACTTTTATAGCTTCACTTAAAGGTGGTACATTTTTTGCTTCTTCAAGATTATTAAAAAGATATTTTTTATCAAAAATATAAAGTTTATTATCATTTGAAATACAAGGAAAATACTCATAAATAGCTATTGGATCATGAACTTTTTTACTTATTAACTCCTCTTTTAAAGCTTCATAAGCCGGTTCAACAACTTCTCTTTCATACTTCATAAATGATTCGGGTGTCTGTTTACCTCTTTTATATCCCCATCTTTGTCTAAATAAAACCCTATGATTTATCCAAGAAAATATAAGTTCTCTATCTAGTTCATCACCTTTTTTAGCCACCCTATTCCAATAAGGAGGAACTACAAAATCTCTTTTTGGCATTTGTATCTCTTCATAAGGTGGTATTATAACCTCCTCTTCTTCCTCTTTATTCTCAACTTCAATTTTCTCTATTAAATCAGCTGCTAATTTTGTATCAAGCTCTCCACCTTTTTCAATTCTTTGCATACCAATAACACCATCAAAAGCATCACGACAATAAAAAATTGGTCCATCATAAATAGTTCTACAATACTCATCTACAAAATTTTTCGTTAATGCTGCTCCACCAAGAAGTACAGGGATTTTAACTCCTAGTTTTTGTAACTCTTCAAGATTCTCTTTCATAACAGCTGTACTTTTTACTAAAAGCCCACTCATTCCTAAAGCATCTGCATTATGCTCTTTTGCAGCTTCTAAAAATGAGTTTAAATCTGCTTTTATTCCAATATTAATTATCTTAAATCCATTATTACTTAAAATAATATCAACTAAATTTTTTCCAACATCATGAACATCACCCTTTACAGTTCCTATAACCATAGTTGTTTCAGTTGTTTTTTCTTGTTTTGGTAAAAATGGATTTAAACTATCAACTGTTGCTTTCATAGTCTCTGCACTTTGAAGTACAAAAGGAAGCTGCATTTGTCCACTTCCAAAAAGTTCTCCAATTACCTTCATACCATCAATTAACCACTCATTTACTATTACCTCAGGAGCTATTGTATCTTTTAGCTCTAATACAAGGGGTAACATTCGCTCTTTATCTCCATCAAGTAAAAGTTTTTTTACCTTATCAATTGGTTCAAGCTGTTGATACTCTTCATCACTTTGTTCATCTTGATTTGCTACATTTGAGAAATGCTCTATAAACTTAAATAGTGGGTCACCCTCTTCTTGATTATTAAAAATCAAATCATCACAAGCTTTTCTATCTTCAGGGCTTATTTTATTTAATGGAATTATATGCTTTACATTTACTATTGCACTTGTAAGCCCTGCTTTTACACAATGGTCTAAGTAAATAGAGTTTAAATAGATTCTAGTATTTGCATCAAGTCCAAAAGAGATATTTGATAAACCTAAAGTTGTTCCAGATTCTGGATGACGAAGCTGAAACTCTCTTATTGCTTCCATAGTATCAATTCCAGCATTTCTATACTCATCATCACCTGAACCAATAGTAAAAGTAAGCATATCAAAAACTAAATCGGCTGGGTCAAATCCATGTCTATTTACACATAAATCAAAAATTCTCTCTGCAACTTCTAGTTTTCGCTTCTTATCTTTTGCCATTCCAATTTCATCAATTACAAGACAAACTAAAGCTGCTCCAAATCTTTTAGCCAAGGAGCAAACAGCATCAAACTTCTCTTCTCCATCTTCTAAATTTACAGAGTTTATAATACATCTTCCACCAATTTGTTTTAGTGCTGCTTCAAGTGCTTTTATTTGAGTCGAATCAGGCATTAAAGGAAGTGAAATTTTTTGAGAGTATAAAGCTACAACTTTATCCATATCCCCTGTTTCATCTCGTCCAGCAAATCCAACTGAAACATCTATTACATGAGCTCCAGCACGAACTTGTTGTTGAGCTACACTAAGTGTTCCTTCATAATCATTTGCTTTTAAAAGTTCTCTAAAAGCTTTACTCCCTGTTGCATTACTTCTTTCACCAATTAAAAGTGGTGCTGGTTCTTGTTTTAATGGAACAATATTAAAAAGTGATGCCAAAGAAGCTTTTAAAAAGCCTTGAGGTTTTTTTGGAATTATTCCTTTAACTGCACTACTTAACGCCTTTATATGTTCAGGTGTTGTTCCACAACATCCACCTAAGAATGCAACACCATTTATATCTAAAAACCCTTTTTGTAGAGTTGTAAACTCTTCTGCTTGCATTGGATAATAACTTTTGCCACCCCTATTTTGAGGAAGTCCTGCATTTGCATGAACTGAAATAGGAAATTTTGATACTTCACTAAGACTTTTTACATGCTTTTGAACTTGAAGTGGTCCTGTTCCACAATTAAACCCTAAAGATAAAATATTAAATGGTTTTAAAATAGCTGCAATAGTTTGTGCATCAGTTCCAATTAACATTGTTCCATTTAACTCAATCGTAACTGATACCATAATTGGAATTTGTGGTGCTACATCATTTAATGCATGAAGCCCTGCTTTTATTTGAAGTGGGTCTTGACAAGTTTCAAGTAAAAAAACATCTGTTCCTCCATCAGCTAAACCTTGTGCCATAATTTTATAGCCCTCATACATCTCATCATAAGTAATATGACCTAAAGATGGTAGTTTTGTTCCTGGTCCAACAGAAGCTAATACAAATTTTGGCTCATCTTTTGTGTCATATTTTGATATTGCTTTTTTAGCTTGAAGAGCAGCTAATTTTGATAATTCATAACTTAAATGCCCTATTTCATACTCATCTAAAACCCAAGGCATAGAACCAAAAGTGTTTGTACTTATAAAGTTAGCACCTGCTTTGGCATAATTTTCATAAATCTCTTCCAAAATATCTGGAGCTGTAAGATTTAATAGTTCATTACAACCTTCTAAATCTTTTCCTTCATATTGCCAAAACTCACTTTTAATCTCTCTTGATTGAAGCTGTGTTCCCATAGCTCCATCTATTATTAAAACTCTATTTTGTATTAAATCTTTAATTTTTTCTAACATTAATTCTCTTTTTTAATTATAACTCTTATAACACTTGCCAATCCTTGATGCCCATCACCTTCATCAAGAACAACAATTTCTTCTTTTATATCTTTCTTAAAATCTATAAAATAATTATTAAAATCTTCTACATTATATAAAAAGTCTATATCTTTTGGTCCACCACTATTATAATTAAGCTGCTCTTTTGAAAAAAACTCACCAATAAAATATCCACCAATAGTTAAACTATTTTCAATTTTTTTTAATAACTCTTTTAAATAATCTTTATGCATATGAAGATATGAAATCAATATTACATCATATTTCTCAGAATTTTGCCAACTATTCAAATCTATACAAAAAGTTTTTATATTTAAATTTTCATTTTGAGCTCTTTTTTGAAGTTTTGCTAAAGCAACATCTGAACTATCAATAGCTGTTACATCAAATCCTTCTTTTGCAAAAAAAATTGCATTTCTTCCTTCTCCCTCTCCTAGACATAAAATTCTCATATTTTTTTCAAATTTATTAATATTTGAAGCTAAAAATTCATTTGCTTTTAAACCATAAAGAAAATCATCATTTTTAAACTTATTATTCCAAAACTCTTTTTGATTCATCTATTTACCTTATAATATAATTTTTAATAATTTATTATTAATATAATATCTAAAACTTTATTGAATATTCTCATAAGTACAATCTGAAATAACTTCATCAATCAAAGTAATATACCACTCATTCTCAATATATGTTAGATAAAATACAATATTATTTGTAATTATTACTTGATAGCTATCTTTGAGAGTATCTCTTATTTTATCTTCTAAATTTAATTTTAAAGCTATATTTTTAAAATTCTCATTTACAAAAACTCCTTCTTTACTCCAACCATAAGATGAATCTTTTTCTGCTTTACAAACAAAACTTATATTTTCAAAACTTATATTTTCATTTGGAATATAATTATCTATTTCTTCAAAAGTTTTACTATGTTCATAACTTAATTGTTCACTCTTATCATCTATAAATACTCGGTAAATTCCAAAATCTTGTTTTATATATTTATCATTTAAATAACTACTATTTGAAGTTTTTATTAATAGAACAATATTATTTAATATAACTTTTAACTTATCTTTTTTTTCTTGCTTAACTAATTCTATTTTTTCTTTTTCAAATTTTATTTTCTGATCTTCAATAATTTTTTGATTTTTTGCACAAGAACTAAAAAACAATATTAAAAAAATTAAAAATATATTTTTCTTCATAACTTTTTCCATAAATTTATTTTAATAATACATCTTTTTTTCTTAATCTCTATTTTTAATATGTTTTAGATAAAATATTATGTAAAAATTTATTTATAGGAAATAATTAAAATGACTGAATCAAAATATATCTGGATGGATGGTGAATTTACTCCTTGGCAAGATGCAAAAGTACATGTTTTAAGCCATACTTTACACTATGGAAATGGTGCAATTGAAGGAACAAAAGCTTATAAAACTGTTGATGGAAAATGTGCTATTTTTAAATTAAATGAACATACTCAAAGACTTTTAAACTCTTCTAAAATGACTTTAATGAATGTTCCTTTTTCACTTGAAGAGTTAAATAAAGCTCAAGTTGAATTACTCCAAAAAAATGAACTTACAAATGGAGCTTATTTAAGACCTTTAGTATATTTAGGTTATGGTGTAATGGGACTTTACCACAAAGATGCACCTGTTAAAGTAAGTATATCAGCATGGGAATGGGGAGCTTATTTAGGAGAAGAGGGGCTTAAAAAAGGTGTTAGAGTTAAAATCTCTTCATTTACAAGAACTCCAAATACTTCAGGTATGGGAAAAGCAAAATCTGTTGCAAATTATATGAACTCTCAAATGGCAAAATATGAAGCTGTTGAAGCTGGATATGATGAAGCTCTTTTAAGAGATGATCAAGGATATATTGCTGAAGCTAGTGGAGCTTGTTTCTTTATCGTTAAAGATGGAAAACTTATCTCTCCACCAAATGATAACTCTTTAGAGTCAATTACACAAGCAACTGTTATTGAACTTGCAAATGATTTTGGAATTGAAGTTATTAGAAGAAGAATAACTAGAGAAGAGATTTATGTAGCTGATGAAGCATTCTTTACTGGAACTGCTGCTGAAATTACTCCAATTAGAGAAGTTGATGCAAGAGTTATTGGTTGTGGAAGTAGAGGAAGTGTTACAGAAAAATTACAAACTGCATATTTTGATGTAGTTACTGGTAAAAATGAAAAATATATTAAATATTTAACATACATTAACTAATATTTAGTAGCATAAGCAAAAAATAAAATTAAGGAAGAATATGCCAATAGACAACGACTATTTTAAAAACAGACAACAAAATAATACAAATAAACCAAATGGTGGCGGTGGTGGGAATTTTCAACCACCATTTGAAACTCCAGAGTTTTTCAAAAATTTTGGGAAAAAAGCTGGAATGCTTTATGTTGTTATAATTATTATTGGGGCTTTGTTTTTATTTAAGCCATTTGTTATTATTGAATCAGGGCAAGTTGGAATCAAATCAACAACTGGAAAATATGACGAACATCCATTAAATCCAGGATTCCACTTCTTTATTCCAGGAATTCAAAAAGTTATTGTTGTTGATACAAAAGTTAGACTTTTAAACTATAGAAGTGTTGAAGAGATAAGTGGATTTGATCCAAGTATTAAAATAAATGGAGCTATTAGTGTTCTTGACTCTAGAGGTTTACCTGTTTCTATTGAATTAACAGTTCAATATAAATTAATTGCAGAAGGAGCACCTCAAACAATTGCTACTTGGGGACTTTCATGGGAAGATAAAATTGTAAATCCTGTTGTAAGAAATGTTGTAAGAAATGTTGTTGGAGGATATAATGCAGAAGTTCTACCAATGCAAAGAAATGAAGTTGCTTCTAAACTTGATTCTTTAATAAAAGAACAAGTTACTGAATTAGCTCAAGGTTCTGTTACTATTGAATCTGTTCAATTAAGAGAGATTGTTTTACCAGAAAAAATCAAAGAGCAAATTGAAAGAGTTCAAATAGCAAATCAAGAGGCTGAAAGAGTTAGATACGAAGTTCAAAGAGCAAAACAAGAAGCTGAAAAAAGAGCAGCACTTGCAAGTGGAGAAGCTGAAGCAAAAAGAATAGAAGCTCAAGGTAAAGCTGATGCGGTTACAATTGAAGCAAAAGCACAATCAGAAGCAAATAAAGTTATTGCGGAATCTTTAACACCAAATCTTTTACAGATGCAACAAATTGAAGTTCAAGGAAAATTCAATGAAGCTCTAAGAGAGAATAAAGATGCAAAAATTTTCTTAACTCCTGGTGGCGCTACTCCAAATATTTGGGTTGATACAAAAGATAAAAATAGAGATACTGTAGTAAATCAAAAATAGTTTATTTTAATAAAGGAGAGTAAAATCTCCTTTTTTTCTGATAAAAATCAAAATCTACTAAAATTAAAGGTACAAATCAATGGAACAATTAAATAAAATCGATTGGAAAAAAATGGATAATTTAATTCCTGTTATTACTCAAGAGAGTGAAACAAATGAAGTTTTAATGCTAGCATATATGAATAAAGAAGCTCTTGAACTTACAATTAAAACAGGATTTGCTCACTATTTTAGTAGAAGTAAACAAAGAATTTGGAAAAAAGGGGAGAGTTCAAATCATACTCAAAAAGTAAATGATATTTTACTAGATTGTGATAATGATACAATTTTATTAAAAGTTACGCAAGAAGGTGTTGCTTGTCACACTGGAAGAAAATCTTGTTTTTTTACAAATCTTAACTCAAATGAAATTATTGAAGATATAAAAATTGATACATCTACTGCTTATGGAGTAATTGATACTCTCTACCATACAATACAAGATAGAAAAAATGAAGATTCTACAAAATCTTATACCTCAAAACTTTTAAATGGAAACCAAAACTCAATGCTAAAGAAAATAGTTGAAGAAGCAGGGGAGTTTTGTTTTGCTATAAAAGATAACAATACGCCAGAAGCAATATATGAAGCAGCTGATATAACATACCATGTTTTAGTAGCACTTGCCAGCCTTAATATAAATCCTGATAGAGTAAAACAAGAACTTGCACGAAGATTTGGAATTTCAGGCATAGAAGAGAAGAATTCACGAAAAGTTTAGAAAATTATTAAAATTTCTTATACAACTAAGTTGCATTTAATACTTACTTGTTATAATTCCAACATTAAAAAACAATTAAAGGAGTTATTATGACAAATAGTTGTCAATGTTGCTCTAAAAAAATTCCTATATCAAAAGTTTTTTGTTCTGCTGAATGCAAAGAGAACTTTTTTCAAAAAATTGCAATCTCTGTACCAAAACCTTTTGTAAAAAAATTATATTTTTTCTGTAATGAAGAGCAAAAAGAGACTGAAATTAAATCGTTTGCCAAAAGACATAATTGGCATGAAGAACTTGTAACTGAAAAGATTGAAGAGTTATTTCAAGAGTATTATAAGTGTGGTTAAATAAAATTTAAATTTTATTAGAATACTAAAAAGGGAGAGATTTTATCTCTCCCTTTTTCATTTAGTTACATCCACAACCACTTCCACAACTTCCAGCACTTTTTTTAGCTTCATACTCTGCTTTTATTTTTTGCCCTTCAGAAGAACAAGCACTTACACCAGCTGGCATAATTGGTTGAATTGCTTCATTTGAAACCTCATCTTCATCTTGAGCATCTAACATAGAGATTAATTTATCAGCAGCCATCATATATCTTTTTGCAGTTATTGATTCTGGTTCAAAATAAACTATTGGTTTTCCACTATCTCCACCTAATCTAATAGCTGGTTCAATTGGAAGATTTCCTAAAACTTGAGTATTATACTCTTTTGCCAACTCTTCACAAGTTCCTTTTCCAAAAATATCACTTTCTGTATTACAATTTGGGCAGATAAACCCACTCATATTTTCAATAATCCCAGCAGTTGGAATATGAAGTTTTTGGAACATATCTAAACTTCTCCTACTATCATCTAAAGCTACATGTTGTGGAGTTGTTACATTTATTCCAGCGCTAACAGGTACACTTTGAGCAAGAGTTAATTGTGCATCACCAGTTCCTGGAGGCATATCAATAAATAAAATATCTAACTCTTCCCATAAGATATCTCTTAAAAGCTGTTGAATTGCCTTCATAATCATGGCACCTCTCCAAATAACAGCTTCTCCCTCTTTCATTAAAACACCCATTGACATAACATCAACTCCAAAGGCATTTAATGGTTTTGCTTTATTTCCTACAACTTCAACCTCTTGCCCATTAACTCCCATCATTCTTGGAATATTGGGACCATAAATATCTGCATCTAAAATACCTACTTTTTTACCTTGCATAGCTGTTGCAATAGCTAAATTTACAGTTGTTGTTGATTTCCCAACTCCACCTTTACCACTACTTACCATTACAATCTTTTTAATTTGTGGAACAATATTTTGTCCACTTACACTATTACTTTTTTGAACTTCCTCTTTTGGTTTATTAAAAAACAGAGTTACATTTAAATTTGGTAAAACTTTTGGGATCTCTCTTCTTAACTCATCTTCAACCTCTTTTGCAGTTGACGTAATATCCAATAATATACTACAGGCTTCTTTATCTAATTTAATATCTTTTACAAATCCAAAATCAATAATTGATTTTGAAAAACCAGGATATTTTACATTTTCTAGTGCTTTTTTGATACTTTCAATACTCATAAAAATTCCTTTTTTTAATTTCCTAAAATTATATTTTAAATAGGATAATTTTTGTCTTAAATAAAAATTTTGTTATTTTACAATCATATTATAATAATAATTAAAGCAATATATAGTTATTTATCATACAAGTAAAATTTGGATATAATAGTTCTATTTATACATTTAGGATACAATTTGCCAATAAGTAATCAACAAAATAATTTCTCATTCTTCTCAAAAGAAGAAATAGAAGAGAAAAGTCATATTTATGAAATTTCAAATATAATTGAAAAATATAACATCTTAAAAGATGCAAACGAATTAGTTGGTCCAAAAGATAGAAACCATCTATATATTATAAATTATGCTTTAAGTCTTCAAAAGGAGGGAATTATTTACAAAATCTATTTCTAAATAATATCACACTAAAACAAGATATTAATAGTTACCTTGAAAAGAAACTATCAAATTTAATAATAGACGATAGTAATCATCTTTTAAAAGATATAAATATTTTAACTTCTATTTCTTCCATTGGTTCAAATGAAAATATTTTAGACCTATATCATCATTATGATTTAGAAGCAATTTCTAGGCTTTTTAGATTTTATGAGAATCGGTTACAAGATCTATTTAAGAATAATGAAAAACTATTTAATATTACATTTGATACATATATGATTTTATTAAAAACTCTTTTTCAATTATCAATTATTAATTCAATAGATATTTTAAATAACCATCGTCTAATTCATAATATTATGGAACTTATAACAGAAAGTGTTAATGTTATAAAATATACTATTCTTTTAAACAATATTCAATTAAGTAGAATTAATAATCTTTTAGGAAGATATTTATATATTTTCTCTCATCTTGAAAATATAGAACTTAATCGAAAAGATTTAGATAGTACTTTTATAAATTTTTTATTATATTTTAATAGACAAGATGATGGTTTTACATTAGCAAGAAATAATAACTTTGGCTATAAAAAAGAGTTTGATTATGAAACAGAATTTCTATTATTTAAAAACTATTCAGCTATTTTTATATTAAAATTACTCAAAAAACTTGATGCACTAGATGATTTATCATATACAAACAACCCTTTCTTTAGAAAAATTATCTCAACATTTTATAAAAGATTTTCAATTACTGGAAATACTTTAATTCCTAAGAATATTGAGGTTATAAAAAATGATTTACTAAACTCTCTTATTTTTAGCTATGACTCAAATCTATCTTTTGATAAAAAACAAAATTATAAATATATTTTAGAAGATTTTCTTTTAAATGACAAAAACTTTAATAATATGAACCTTGAACCTATATATAGAATTTTATATTTTGCTTCGAATGTAGAAGAGTTTAAATATACTCATATAGCATCTTTTCTTTCAGAATCTGTACCTATAAAAAATGGTTATCAAGAGTTTTTTAAATTAGCCATCTTAGATTTATATATAACAAAAGTAAAAAATAAAGATATATTAAAAGATGATGATTTTTTATTATTAGAAAAAATAGCTAATTACTCTATGCAAAACAATTCAAATATTCATCTTCACTCTATATTGACAAAAATTTATTTAAATATATCAACAATATTTTCAAAATATAGAATAAAAACTGAAAAAATAGAGAAACTTTATACAATATGTTTATTGATTAATAATTTTTCTATAATAGAAAATAGATATAGTAATCAAAATTTATCTATTATAAAATATCTTAATATCTTACCCGATGAGATTGAAAATAACTTTATTAAAAACTACTTTTATAAACTTTCAAATAAGTTAGATATAGTTGCTGATAATTTTCTAGAAAAGAATCTACCAAAAGAACAAAATATAAATTTTATAAAAGAGCTTTTAAATAAACAATTATTCTTTTATATAGCAGAAATTGAATTTATAGATAATTCAAAAGATTTTATAAATAAATATGAACTTGAAAGTTTTATTTATAAAATAGATTCAAAAAATAGTGCAATATTCTTATATATTAAATCAAATGAAGAGATATTTAATACAATTTTTAGATTTAGTAAGATTTTTATTCAAGATAAACTAAATAAATTATTCATAGAATCAAAAAAAAGTAGTGCAAACTACTATCTTAATGATGATTTAATATTTTAGGAAATATAATGAAAAAACAATTAATAAAAGAATTAAATAATCTTCCAGAACTTCCAACACATATAATAGAACTTAACGAATTTAAAAAAGAGGATAGTATTGATACACAAAAATTGATGCGTATTCTTCAAAAAGATCCTTTAATTGTTGCTAATATTCTAAAAATTGCAAACTCTAGTATGTTTGGATTTAGATCAAAAATTGATACTTTAAGTAGAGCTATAAACCTTTTGGGTACAAAGTTTGTAGTTTCTATTGCAATTGGCTCTAGTATTACACAAACTTTAAAAGCAAACCTTTTAGCTTATGCAGCAACAATTGATGATTTTTTATTTATTAGTTCACTTGCTAGTAATATAGTAAATATTTGGGTAGAAAAAATAGATAATGAATTAAAAGAGGAACTTCTTCTTCCAGCATTTTTACAAGAAGTTGGGAAATTTATTATATCTACAGTTATTCAAGAAGAGAAAAGAACTGAAGATTTTTTAAAAGAGATTGAAGAAACAAAAGAGATTACTTTAATAGAAGAGAGTTTTATTGGTTACTCATGTGCTAGAATTACTGCAAACATATTTAAAAAATGGGATTTAAGCCATAATATAATTTTCCCCATAGCATTTACATCAAATATAAATGATTGTCCAAATGCTTTTAAAACAAAAGCTCAGATTCTTCAAATTATAAAAATCTTATGTGATATTAGATATCCACTTAGTGATGAAAGTATTGAGAAAGCATTAAATAAAGTAGTACTTTATAATTTTGATGTTGATAAATTTCTAAACTCTATAGAATCAATAAAATCTTCTATATTTAGCAATTCTTAAGTTCTATTAAGTAACAATTAGCTAAACTTTGTAACTTTTTTACTCAAAGGAATAAAATTGCTAGATGTTACTTTAATAGTATTATGTGCTGGGAATTCAAGTAGATTTGACAAATCATGCAAAAAACAGTGGTTAAGAGTCAAAAATGAACCACTATGGTTAAATGTTACAAATAAGCTTAACTCTTTTTCTAATTTCTTTCAAACTATTGTTGTTTCACATAAAGATGAATTAAACTATATGCAAAACTTTAATGATGATTATATCTATATTGAAGGTGGAAACACTAGACAAGAATCAATAAAAAATGCTTTAAAAGTTGTAAAAACTAAATATGTAATGATAAGTGATGTGGCAAGGGCTTGTATTCCACAAACTACTGTTGAGGAACTCTTAACAAATAAAGAAAAAGCTTCTTGTATAGTTCCTATTTTAGATATAAATGATACAGTTATTTTTGAAAAAAATACTATAAATAGAGACGAAGTTAAACTTATTCAAACTCCTCAACTATCAGATACAAAAGTTTTAATTAATGCCTTAGATACAAATATTGAGTTTACAGATGAAAGTAGTGCAATAAAAAATATTAATGGAAGTATTTTTTATATAAAAGGTGATATTTCAAGTAAAAAATTAACATTTATAGATGATATTGGGCAAATACCTTGTTTAAAAGAACCATCAAAAGATTTCTTTACTGGAATTGGTTTTGATATTCATGCTTTTGAAGAACAAAAAGAGATGTTTTTAGGTGGAATAAAATTACCTTATAATTACGGTTTTAAAGCACATAGTGATGGTGATGTTTTAATTCACTCTTTAATTGATGCTCTTTTAGGAGCAATTGGTGCAGGAGATATTGGAGAGTTTTTTCCTGACACAGACGATACTTATAAAGGGATTGACTCGAAAATACTTTTAGAGAGAATTGTTAATTTTGTTTATAGCGTTGGATATGAGATTGTAAATATCGATCTAACAATAATTGCCCAAAAACCAAAAATAAACCCTTATAAGCAAGAGATTAAAAATAATCTTTCAAAACTTTTAAATCTTTCAAAACAGTTTATAAATATAAAAGCAACAACAGCTGAAAAACTTGGGTTTATAGGAAGAGAAGAGGGCGTTGCTGTACAAACTATTGCAAATTTAAAATATTATAATTGGATGGAAAAATGAATATACTTATAATTGAAAATGAAATTTATTTAGCACAAAAGATTGTTTCAAGATTACTTGATGATGGACATAGTTGTGATTATGTAGAGAGTATAAATATTGAGAATTTAACAAAAGATTATGATACTGTTTTAATTTCAACATCTTTACCATCACTAATATATAAAGCCGTTATTAAAAAATATGCTTCAAACTCTATTATTCTACTTTTAGTATCATATATTTCTGATGAAACAGTAACAGAACCTATTAAACTAGGAGCAAAAGATTATATTATGAAACCTTTTTTAATGGATGAATTAGTACGAAAAATTTATCACTATAAAGATTGTAGAAGTATGAGAAGAGAACTTACAGTATTAAGAGAGTATTTTAATTTTACAATGAATGATATTGATACAAGTGATGTTACTATTCCTTTATCTTTTCCAATTTTAATAGAAACAAATTCTCAAAGTTACTCTGATAAACTTGTTTTTGAATTATCAAACAAACTTGATTTACCTATAACTTTTATCTCTTTAAGTTCAAATTCTTGGCAAAAAAACTTAGCAAGTTTGAATGAAAAAACGATAATTTATCTTACAGATTTTCATACTCTAAAAAGAAATATAAAAGATCAATTAATCAAACAAATAGCAGATAAGAATTGTGTAATTTCGACCCTTGAAATAGAAGATGATTTCCCTTATAGAAAAATTGTTTTTAATAATGATAAAAAAATATTAGATAATACTCAAATTATGTCAATAAATGATTATGTAAAACTTATGGTAACCACTTATCAAAATAAATATCCAGATACTGAATTATCAAAAAAATTAGGGATTTCAAGAAAATCTCTTTGGGAAAAGAGAAAAAAACTTGAAATAGAGAAGAAAAAATAATGAGTTTTAGAAGATTTTTCCTAACTGTTGGATTTAGTGGACTTAGCCCAAAAGCACCTGGGACTGTTGGAAGTTTTGTAGCTCTTATTTTGGGACTTTTTTTATTAGAGTTTGTACACACTTCAACTCTATTTTTATTGGCACTTTTAGTTACTGTTATAGCTACTAAACAAATAGATATTTATGAAAAAGAACTTGGTATCCATGATAGTAGTGAAATTGTAATAGATGAACTTGCTGGTATGTGGATAGCTCTTTCAATTTGTGGATTAAATAGTGAAAATATTTTTATAACTGCTCCACTAGCATTTATTTTCTTTAGACTTTTTGATATCTATAAACCTTCAATTATTGGAAGAATTGATAGAGATGTAAAAGGTGGTTTAGGAGTAATGGGAGATGATGTAGTTGCAGGAATCTTTGCAGGGATTTGTACAGCAGGAAGTTGGCAACTTATAGAGAAATTCTTTCTTTAATGAACATACTTTTTATTGATATAAAAACATTTAATATTAATTATTTTGTAGTTAATAGGGGCTTTTTAACCCCTATTTATTAGATATTATTTTTTTGCTGCTTCAATATCAACTTTAATTTTTACTTCATTTGCAACTGCTACACCACCAAGTTCAATAGCTTTGTTCCATTTTAAATCAAAATCTTGTCTATTGATTTTTCCTTCAAGAGAAAAACCAACTTTACTTCCTAAAACAGAAATATCCTCAACATCTAAAGTAACTGGTTTTGTAATACCTCTAATTGTAAGGTTACCACTAATTTTTCCTTCATCTCCATCTGCTTTATATGAAGTCATTTCAAAAGTCATTTTTGGAAACTTTTCACTAGCAAAGAAATCATCACTTCTTAAGTGATTATCTCTATCTGTTATTCCAGTATCAATAGATTTTGTATCAATATTTGCAACAAGTTTTTTAAAAGTTTTTGTGCTTTCATCAAAATCTATTATCGCATCATAAGATGTAAATTTTCCATGAACATTTGTAATCATCATATGTTTTACAGTGAAACCAATATTTGTGTGAGCATTATCTACTTTATATTCTGTTGCCATTAGTAAACCTCCTGTTAAAATCATTGCACTTGTAATTTTTGAAATCATATTCATATTTACCCCTTTAAATTAATTTGTTCTTAATATTATAATTATAGAGTTAATGCTAAATTAATCATTTTTTCTCTTCACAACCAAATAAAAAATAGTTGGTATTATAAAAAGAGTTAAAAATGTTGAGCTTATCATTCCTCCAATCATAGGAGCAGCAACTCTTTGCATAACTTCACTTCCAATAGAGCTAATATACATAATCGGAATTAAGCCTCCAAATATTGCAAAAAGTGTCATAAGCTTTGGACGAAGTCTTAAAACAGCTCCTTGATAAATTGCATCTTTTAACTCATTTATTGAAAAATTAGCATTTCTATTTTTCAACTCTTTTAGTGAAACATCAAGATATAAAAGCATAACTATAGAAGTTTCAGCAGCAATTCCAAGAAGTGCTAGAAATCCTACAATAACAGCAATAGAGATATTAAATCCCAAAAAATCTAAATAAAAAATTCCACCTGTTATTGCAAAAGGGAGAGTAAAAAATATTATTAAAGTATATGTCATATTTTTTAAAGCTAAATATATTAAAATAAAAATAAACATCAAAACTATTGGAATAATCATCTCTAATTTATCCATAGCATGCTCTAAAAACTCACTTTGCCCTGACCACTCAAAATAGTAACCAGATGGCAACTTAATCTCTTGTAAAAGTTCATTGGCTTTATCTTTATACTCTTTTACAGAGTAATCACTTTTGGGACTTATATAAATATATGCTACTTTTAATGCTTTTTCAGATTGGATTATTGATGGACTCTCTTCATAACTTAAAGTTCCAAAGGTTTTTAGAGGTTTAAATCCTAAATCTGTCTTAATTTGAAGATTTTCTAAAGCTTTTATATCTTCTCTTTGATGAGCTTCATATCTTAAACTTATTGGATATCTTTCTAAATTATCCAAAAATAAACTTAATTGTTCTGCTCCAACACCAAGAGCAAGAGTCTCTAAAATAGAATTTTTATTTATACTGTATCTACTTATTGCCTCTTCATCTATTTTTATATTTAAATAATACCCTTGATTTATCTTATCGGCACTTACACTCATAGTTCCTTCATGATTTTTTAGAATACTCTCTATTTTAGAACTCTCTTCTTGTAAAATTTGTAGATTATTTCCATATAATTTTATTCCAAGTGGTGTTCTAATACCTGTCAAGAGCATATCAATTCGCCCTTTAATTGGATAAGTCCAACTATTTATAAGCCCTTTTACTTGAAGTTTTTTATCCATCTCATCAATTAGTTTTTTATATGTCATTCCTTCTCTCCACTCATATTGTGGTTTAAAAGTTATGATTGTTTCTAACATTGCAAGTGGTGCAGGGTCTGTTGCAGTAATAGCTCTTCCAGCTTTAGCAAAAGAGTTTTCTACTTCTGGAAAAGATTTTATAACCATATTTGTTTTTTGTGCTAACTCTTTTGCCAAATCAACTCCTATTCCATAAGGAGTTACCGGCATATACATAAAAGTTGCTTCATTCAATGTTGGCATAAACTCCCACTTTTGTTTTGAGTATAAATAAAAACCAAAGATTAAAGCTATAAAAAAAACGGTAACCACTAAATATTTTAATTTCAAGCTTAATTTTAGAAGAGGGGAATAAATTCTTATAAAAAATCTATTTAAAATATTTTTATCTTCACTTATAATTTTACCTTTTATAAAATATATCATTAAAATTGGGACTAGAGTAATTGATAAAATAGCACCTCCAAGCATTGCAAATGTTTTTGTAAAAGCAAGTGGAGAGAATAGTTTGCCCTCTTGACCACTTAAAGCAAAAATAGGTAAAAAAGAGACTACAACTAAAAGTAGGGCAAAGAAAATAGGGCGACCAACTTGTTTTGCTGAAGATAAAATTATCTCTATTCTTTGATCTTTTGTAATATTTTCTTTTCCCTGTAGATGTTTATGTGCATTTTCTACCATTACAATAGTTGCATCAACCATTGCTCCTATGGCTATTGCAATTCCACCTAAACTCATAATATTTGAACCAATACCAAAAAGTTTCATAAGTAAAAAACTAATCATAACTGTAATTGGAAGAGTTATAATTATAATTAAAGCACTTCTAAAATGAAACAAAAATAGGGCAACTATCAACATAACAATAATCGACTCTTCTATAAGTGTTCGTTTTAAGGTATCAATCGCGGCATCAATTAAAGATGTTCTATCATAAACCTCAACAATTTCTACATCATCTATTTTTAAAGTTTCAAGTTTAGTTTTAACATTTTTTATAACACTATGAACATCTACACCATACCTTGTAACAACTATTCCACCAACAGTTTCACCCTCTCCATTTAACTCTGCAACTCCTCTTCTATCAAGAGAAGTGATATTTACAGTTGCTATATCTTTTATTTTTAATGGGATATTATTTAAAGTTTTTATTGTAATATTTTCAATATCTTTTTTTGATTTTAAATAAGCTCTTGCACTTATTATTCTTTCATAACCATTTTCAAGTATAACTCTAGCTCCACTATCATTATTGTTCATAGTAAGAGCATTTTTAATCTCATCTATACTTAAATCATACTTTACAATTTTATCTTGGTTTAGTGTTATCTCATAGTTTCTTACAAATCCACCTATAGTTGCTACTTCACTAACCCCATCAACTCCTAAAAGGGCAAACTTAAAAAAGTAATCTTGCAGAGTTCTAAGTTCATCAAGACTTCTATTTTTTGACTTTAAAGCATATTCATAAGCCCAACCAACTCCTGAAGCATCTGGACCTAGTTTTACTTTTGCTAAAGAAGGGAATGTACCTTGCAAAGTTGAAAGTTGTTCTAGAATCCTACTTCTTGCCTCATATAAATCAACACCATCTTTAAATATAATATATATCATAGATGATGAAAAGCTACTCATAGCTCTAATAGTATCTATCTTTGGAAGGCTCATAAGATTTGAGATAAGTGGATATGAAATTTGCTCTTCAATAGTTTTTGCACTTTGATTTGCCCATTCAACTTCTATTATTACTTGATTTGCAGATAAATCAGGAATGGCATCAAGACTTGTATTTTTTATAGCCCAAATAGAAGAAAAGGCTAATAAAAATGTGATAAAAACTACAATAAAACGATTTTTTACACTAAAATCTATAATTCTTTCAACCATTTGCTACCACTCATCACTAGATTTTATATCAAACAATCGATTTGTCATAGCATCTGCATCATATAAAAACAGAGAGTTATTTATAACTTCATCATTTTCATTTAGACCTGAGATAATCTCATATTTATCACCCAAGACTCTTATTGCTTCTATTTTTTTAGGAGTAAATTCTCCATTTTCTTTTGGGATAAAGACATAGTAATTACTCTCTTTTTTTATTACAGCTGATGAAGGTAAACTCAAAATCTCTTTACTACTTTGCTCTATTCTTACCTTTCCAAACATTGTTGGTAAAATTTTATTTTTTGAGTTCTCTAATACAAACCTTACCTCAATAGTTTTATTCTCATTAAAAACGGGATAGATAAAATCAACCTTTGATAAAATTGTTTCATCAAAACCATCTATCTTGATTTTTGCACTCATATTTGCTTTTATAAATTTTAAATCCTCTTGATAAATAGAGGCTATAAACCAAATATCTTCTAAACTAGAGATTTGAAAAAGAGTTTTTCCTTTCTCTACAAAACTTTTATTATTTACATTTTTTTGTGTGATTATTCCAGAAATTGGAGAGTTTATTACTACTTCATTATTTATAAACTTTGCATTTTGTATATCAAAATTTGTTAGTTTACTATTTGCCTTTTGGTATAAATTTTGATTTAACTCTTTTGCTATTTCAATCTCATTTTTAATTGTTGCTATATCGCTTGAATAAATTGTATAAAGAGCCTCACCTTTTTTTATATTCATATAATTTTTATTTGCATTTAAATATGTAATATATCCATCAAATCTACTTACAATATCTAATGTTCCACTCTCATTTAATTTTGTGATTCCATAAAACTCTTTTGATTCATTGAAACTCTCTTTTTTTACCTTTACTCTCTCTATATTAAATAGTTGTTTAGCATCTATTGGATTTGAATTAAGAGTTAAAGCTACTATAAATAGACCTAGAAATATCTTTCTCATTTTACACCTTTGTTTGAGTAATATATAAGTTCACTATAATTTTCAAAATATTTTGCTAATTGTTCACTAGCTTTTAATTCAAAATCTATAAGCTCATTTAAATTTGTTAAAATCTCTTGAAAACCTACTTTATCAACTCCGATAAACTCCTCTAAACTTTTTTGAACTTTTTGTTTTAATGGTATTATCTGCTCTTGAATGATCTTATAATTCGTTTTATACTGCTCTAAATTATTTAAATATATATTCGCTTGAAGTTTTAAATTATGTATTTGACTCTCTTCTCTATGATTTGTCTCATTTGCATTTAAATTCGCTTTTAATTTATTAATATTTTCTGTTTTATATATTGGTAAAGGAAGTGAAACTGTAACATTTGCATAATCTTGCTCTTTATTTTGCATATACTCTAAAGCCAAAGTTATTTCAGAGAATTTTTTTGCCTCTTCAAGTTGTGCTGTATCTTTATATTTCTGAGTAGTTGTCTGTAAAGTTTTTATTTTTGGATGAGTTTGTAAACTCTCTTCAATTTTTTTTCTATCAATTTTTTTTAACTCTAAACTTTCATTGATTTTATCAATCTTTTCATAACTTAAGATCTCTAAATTTAGATATAAATTCTCTTTAGTTGTTTTTATCTCATTTAGTTGTATTTGTAAATCAAATTTCGAAATCTGTGTATTTAATATCTCATTTAAAGATGCTTTATCATATGTATATAACTTTGTATAAAGCTCTTCTAAGTGATTTAAATTCTTTTGATACTCTTGTAAAAGTTTTAATCTATTTTCTAAAATTAAAAGAGTATAAGAATATAAATAAATCTTTGATTCAAACTCTAGCTTTTTATCTTCTAAAGTATGTTCTTGAATAAATTTATCTTTTTTTGCAATACTCTCTTCAAGTTCAAGTTTTTTTCCAATAGGAATAACTTGAGATAGTTCAATACCATACTCCTTTTGTTCACTTAGGTAGTTTTTATTTAGTGGGATATAATTTGCCTTGAAACTGACCATTGGGTTTTGCCAATTTTTTGCTTGTTTTATTTGATAATTAGCAATAGAAATTGAGTTCTCAAGGCTTTTTATATCAAAGTTATTTTCCAAACTCTTTGAAACTATATTATCAATCGAAATAGCAAACAAAGAATTTAAAACTAAGATTGAAGTAAAAACTACCCTTTTCATTAGAAACTTACACTACTTTTAATAGAGTGAACTTTTTCATCTACTGTTTTAAATCTAAGATGATATTGCCAAGTTCCATCCATACAAAAGTTTATTACAAATCTATATTGATTTGCTTCAAGACTTCCAACTCCCTCATGTTCCATATAAGGCATTCCTGGCATCTCTGGCATAAAGAATTTTGCTCTTAGTTGAGCATCATTTACCTCTTTTCCATCCTTAGTAATTTTTGCAAAAAATTCATTTGAACCAGCACTTAAATCTCTTTTACTTGTAAGTTCAACACTATAACCATCTACTTCAAACTTCTCTTTTAAAGAGTTTGCATTTAAAAAAGTAGCTGTTAAAAATAGTGTTATAAATACTTTAAATAGATTTCTCATATTCATCCTTTTATGTTGATATATGAAAATCTATCTAAAGTTTTGTGGAGTTTGTGTGGAGAATTTCTAAAAAATTAGTTTAAAAGTTGTTCCTTTATCTTCAAAAGAGTCAACTTCTATTTTTATATTATAAGTTTTACATATCATATTTACAATATTTAGTCCCAAGCCAAAACCACCACTTTGATTTGTAGCCCGATAATATCTATTGAAAATATCTTTTATCTTATCTTTAGGTATTCCTATACCACTATCTTTTATGATAAGCTCTCTATTTTTTAAAACTATCTCTATCTTTCCATCTATTTTGTTGTATTTTATTGCATTTGAAAAGAGATTATTAAAAAGTCTTATAAAATCATCTTTATTTATCAAATAATTAAATTCTTGTAAATCCAAACTTATATTTAGTTTTTTCCTAGCACACATAGGTTCAAAATGACAAATTTCATCTTTTATAATTTCTGATAAATCAATCTTTTCAATACTTTTTTTCTCAATATTTTCTAAAAATATATAGGTCAAATCTTTATAAATTTCACTTACTCTTTTTGCACTAAATTTGATTCTTTCAAGCTGTTTCTTAGTTAGATTTTCACCATCACTTGACATAATTAAAGCACTTATGGGAGTATTTAATTCATGAGTTGTATCTTTTATAAAATTATTCAGTTTCTCTCTTTCCTCTTTTATTGGTTTTAGAAATAGCTTTGCTAAATACCAACCAACAAGAGCAATAATTGAGTAAAAAATTAAAAATATAGCTACAATATTAAACTTTAATTTTGATATCTTCTCTTTTAAACTATTATCTTTTAATACTATATACCAAACTCCTAAATGACCAACTGTCGAACTATCAAGAATAAGTAATTTATCTTCATCATAATAAAAATTATGTTCAAAACTAAAATTCTCTTCTAAATTCCCAAATAGTAATCTTTTATCCTTATCATAAAAAGCTATTTTATAATCTTGATTATTTAGATATCTATTTTTATCAAAAATACCATCTGTCATATGGGATACAATTATCTCATTTGAAGCTTTTGAAACAATATTTTGCATATTTGATTTCACTAAATCTATATATAATATTTTCTCATTTTGATAGTAAAAAAATAGAGAAATTGACATTAGAATAAATGAAGAACCTAAATAAAGAGCTAAAAAACTAAAAAAACTCTTTTTTTCACTAGAAGTTAAATTTATAGCCAACTCCTCTTATGTTTAAAATAATATCTTCACCAAGAATTTTTCTAATATTTTTAATATATGTTCTAATTGTACTAGCTTCAATGCTATCTTCATAGCTCCAAATATTATTTATTAACTCATCTATACTTACTATTTTTACTCTATTATTATACAAATATATCAATACTTCAAACTCTTTTTTTGCTAAATTATAGATTTTATCATCTTTTTTAATGCTTTGATTTTTCATATCTAAAACTATATTATCTGCTATTTCTATACTCTCTTTTAAATCTATATTAAAAAGCCTTTTTATATTATTGATTCGTAAATCTAGCTCTTTTAGCTCAAAAGGTTTTCTAATATAATCATCGCATCCACTATCAAAACCTTTTTGCATATCTTCTATCATATTTAGAGAAGTTATAAATATTGCTGGGGTTTTTATGCTATTTTTTCTTAACTCTTTTAGTAAATCAAAGCCATTTAAATTTGGTACATTTACATCTAAAAGTAGTAAATCAAAATTTTGGGAATATAGATATTTTTCAGCTTCATCTGAAGAAAAAGTTGTAAAAACTTGGTAATTTTGTTCTTTTAAGTGTTCTTCTAAAATTTCATTTAGTATTAAATCATCTTCAAGAAGTAAGATTTTCATATATTAAGAGTGGGGCTTTGCCCCTAATAGTTCTTAGAAGTTTCTTCTTGGTCTATTTTCTCTTGGTTTATCTTCTTTTGGTTTAGCTTCATTAACTCTTAAAGTTCTACCTTCACAAGCATTTCCATTTAAAGCTTCAATTGCAGCATTTCCAGCAGCAGAATCTTCCATTTCAACAAATGCAAAACCTTTTGATCTTCCTGTTTCTTTATCCATAATAACTTTTGCACTTTTAACTGCACCAAATTTAGCAAAAGTTGCTTCTAACTCTTTATCGTTCATTTTGTACGATAAATTACCTACGTAAATATTCATATTTTTTATCCTTTGAAAAAGTGAGACATTATGCCTTAATATTTTTTTGAAATCAAGAGTTTTTAAAATTTTTTTCTAAAGCTTTTAAAATTCTTGATTTTATCTCATCAAATCCTAAGATAAAAAGTATGTCATAAACCGATGGTGCTTGTGTTCCACCTGTTAATGCTATTCTTATTGGTTGGAATAGTTGAGGAAATTTTAAACCCTTTGCTTCAATAAATGGTTTTGTAAGATTTTCAAGCTCAATAACAGATACAAAACTATCTCTATTATTTTCTAAAAGTACCAAATACTCACTTAAAATAGCATTTGTATCCTCTTTTACAAACTTTTTAACTCCAGCTTCTTCAAACTCTTGTGGTTCATCTTTTATATCAAGAATTGATTTTTTTAACTCTAAAAGTGTATTTGCTCTTTGTTTTGAAAGATTTAAAATCTCATTCTTTTTAGAATAATTGCTTAAATCTAACTCAAAAAACTTCAACTCTTCAATTAATCTCTCATTCGAAGCATTTTTTATATATTCACTATTTAGCCATAAAAGTTTCTCTGCATTATAAGCTGATGCTGATTTATTTATATTTTTTGGGTCAAAAAGCTCTAACATCTCTTGCATTGAAAATATCTCTTGATCTTTATTTGACCAACCAAGTCTTACTAAAAAATTTAGTAAAGCTTCAGGTAAATATCCCTGTCTTTTATACTCCATAACATCCATTGCACCATCTCTTTTTGATAGTTTTTTACCTTCTGGATTATTTATCATAGGAACATGATAGAAATTTGGATGCTTTACGCCTAAGGCATTATAAATAACTATCTGTTTTGGAGTATTCGATAAATGGTCATCTCCTCTTATTACATCTGTCATTTGCATTAACATATCATCAATAGTTACAACAAAATTATATGTTGGCATTCCATTACTTCTTGCAATTACAAAATCATCTACAAAAGATGAATCAAATTTCATATCACCTTTTACACCATCAAGAAATCTAATTTCTCCTGTTTTTGGAGCTTTTATTCTAATAACTGGTTCAACTCCTTGTGGAATTTCTGGAAGAGTTTTTCCCTCTTCTGGTCTCCAAGTCTCATCATATCTTGGTGTTTGTTTTGCTGCTTCTTGTTTTGCTCTTAGAGTATCAAGTTCATCTTTACTCATATAACATTTATAAGCATTACCACTTTCAAGTAACTTATTTATATACTCTTTATAAATTTCTGTTCTTTTTGATTGATATTCAACTTCTCCATCATAAGATAAACCTACCCAATTAAAAGCTTCAATAATAGCATTTAAAGCCTCTTGGCTATTTCTTTGTAAATCTGTATCTTCAATTCTAAGTCTAAAAACTCCACCATTTTTTCTTGCCCATAAATAGCTATATAATGAAGTTCTTAAACCACCAATATGTAAATATCCCGTTGGACTTGGGGCAAATCTTGTTACAACCATCTTTATTTCTCCTCATCTTTTTTATTATAAATATAAAATCCTATTCCACTAACCAATACAACTACTACTATAAAAACTAGTAAACTTATCTCAAGAATTTCCATTTAATTCTTTCTCCTTTAATTGCCCACATGCAGCACTTATATCCAAACCTTTTGATTCTCTAATTGTACAAATAACACCTTTAGAATTTAAAAAATCTTTAAATTTCATCATATCATCTTCAAGTGGTCTTTGATAAGTTGTTCCAGGATATGGATTAAAATATATCAAATTTACCTTTGCTTGTATTCCATCAAGAAGTTTTACAAGTTTTTTAGCAGCATCAAGTGAATCATTTTTATCTTTTATTACTAAATACTCAAACATAACTTTTTTTCTAGTATCAACAGGGAATTCTTTAACTGCTTGTATAATTGAAGCAATATTATAAGCTTTATTCATAGGAATTAGCTCACTTCTAAGTTCATCATCAACTGCATGAAGTGAAATAGCTAATTGGATTTGTAAATCTTTTTCACCTAATTTTTTTATCTTACTTGCAATTCCAGATGTTGAAACTGTTTGTCTTCTTCTACTAATTGCTAAACCATCTAGTTCCGAAAAAATCTCAACTGCTTTTACAAAGTTATTAAAATTATCAAGTGGTTCACCCATTCCCATATATACAATATTTAAAGCTTTATTTTCAGCGATATCATTATCTTTTTTTATATGTACAATTTGAGCAATATACTCTCCAACTGTAAGATTTCTTACAAACCCACCTTTTGCCGTTAAACAGAAACTACAGCCAACTTTACAGCCAACTTGAGATGAGATACAAACAGTATATTTTTCACTTCTAACTATTTGTCCAACTTCATCAATCTTTTTATCTTTCATCAAAAGTAAAACAGCTTCAATAGTATGATTATCTCTTAATTTAAAAAGATATTTTATACTTCCATCTCTACTTTGCTCTTTTTTCACAACTTTTAAAATATCAATTGGATAGTTTGTTTTTAAATCTTCTATTAACTCTTTTGGAAGATTTTTCATCTCATCATAAGAGTTTGCATACTTTTTATAAAGCCAATTATAAACCTGTTTTGCTCTAAATGATGGTTTTAATTTCTCTTTTAATTCGTCAAGTGTATAGTCATATATCGATGACTCATCAAATTTTATCACTATTTGCCTCTTTTATTTTAATTATATTTTTCTCTTCTAAATAATTTACAAGTTTTTCCATAGCAATTTTATGATTTTTTATAAAATCAGTATGAGCATTTTGGTCTGTATAATTTGTAACTACAAAAATACCAAAAGCTGGTATTTCAAACTCCCTTGCTACACTTAAAACAGAGAAAAACTCCATATTCTCTAAATCTATTTCATAGTTTAAAAACTCTTTTGCCAAATTCTTATTTGTACTTATATAGTTTGAACTATTTACTACAACTTCACTTTTTGTTAAATTTGTATCTATTCTTATTGCATTATCTATTGGAGTATATGCAAAATTTTGTAAAAAACTAAGTTCTATATTACTTGAATTTTTTGCTTCAACAATATCAAAGATATCATATTTTCCATAGCTCCCAGCACTCCCAATAAACAAAATATATTCTGGTCTATTAAAAAGGCAAATTTTTGTAAGATTTATTGAACTCTCTATTAGTCCAACACCTAAAGCTGAGGCAAAAGGAAATATTTCATTATTTCCAGCACTTACTATCACTTACAATCCAATATAAAGTTTGTATTTATTTTAATATTTTGGTCTGTATTTAATGGTGTAATATCATTTGAAGCAATACTATTTTCATTATCCATTGATACACTCATCATTTTTGTTCTTGCCATTGCATATCCAAACTCTTCATTTATAATTACATTTTTAACTTCACATTTTTTTATGATTTTATTTGAAAGTTCTTTTGCATAATCTTCTATCCAAATCAAAGTTTCAAATCTAAGTTCATCTGTAACTTTAGTTTGTAATTTATTACTTAATTCCCAAGATAAATTTGAGATATTTAGTATTAAATCACTTGATTTAATACTATCTTTAAGAGCCATTAAATCATTTAGAAAGCTATTTATATCTGTTGAAATTTCTGATTTTACACTAAATCTTAAATCTCCACTATACCCTTTAAAAATAGATTTATTATTTATATATTCATATTTTGGAGTTAAATTATAATTTGTATTTTCTAATGTAATATTTTTTCTATTTTTTAGAAAATTATTAAATTTTTCTATCTCACTATTTACACTTTTCTCATCTTTTTTTTCAACTAAAATATTTACATTTGTTACTAAAGTATCTGCACTAACATTTTTTGAAAATGATTTACTAAAATTTAGTTCATAAGAAAATGCAAAAGTTCCTAAGAATAGGGTAGTTATTAATACTCTTTTCATTTTTTATATCCTTACCTTTATATTATTAGCTTGTAAATATCTTTTTAAATCCATAATATCTACTTCCTTAAAGTGAAAAATCGAAGCAGCAAGTGCAGCACTAGCTCCACAATCAAAAGCCTCTTTAAAATGTTGCATATTACCTGCTCCTCCACTTGCAATTACTGGAATATTTACAATTTTAGAAATCTTTTGTGTAATTTCTAAATCAAATCCATTTTTAACTCCATCAGTATCCATTGAAGTCAATAATATTTCTCCAGCTCCTCTATTTTCTACTTCTTTTGCCCAAGAAATAGCATCAAGTCCTGTATCAACTCTTCCACCTTGTACAAAGACATGGTAAGAACCATCATTTACTTTTTTTACATCAATAGCCACAACTATACATTGGCTCCCAAATCTTTTTGCACCATCATCTATTAAATTTGGTGTTTTAACAGCACTTGAATTTACTGAAATTTTGTCACAACCTACATTTAATAGAGCATAAATATCATCTAAAGAGCGTATTCCTCCACCAACTGTAAGTGGAATAAATACCTCTTTTGCCACATTTTTTACAATATCAACAATAGTTCCTCTATTTTCTACACTTGCACTAATATCTAAAAAAGTTAGTTCATCAGCACCTTCATCATTATATCTTTTTGCTATTTCAACAGGATCTCCAGCATCTTTTAGTCCTACAAAATTTACACCTTTTACAACTCTTCCATTGTTTACATCAAGACAGGGGATTATTCTTTTTGTTAGATTATTCAATTGCAATTCCTTAAAAATTAGTTAAAAATATTACCTAAATGTAAGTTAAAAAAAGATATACTCCTAACTTATGGAAAAAATAAAAGCAAAAAAAGAGTTCGGACAAAACTTCTTAAAAGATAGTTCAATTTTAAACAAAATCATCGAATCGATGCCCCATAACAATAATCATATTGTAGAAATTGGGCCTGGATTAGGTGATTTGACTAAAAACTTAGTCAAATACAAAGATGTGACAGCTTATGAGGTTGATACTGATTTAATCGGTATTTTAAAGTCGAAATTTGCAACAGAGATAGAAAACAGAAAATTTGAATTAAAGCATATTGATGTTTTAAAAGCTTGGGATGAGCTAAAATCTCTATATAATGGTAAATATGACTTAATAGCAAACTTACCATACTATATTGCAACAAATATTATATTAAGAGCTTTTGAAGATGGACTTTGTGAACACATTATCGTAATGGTTCAAAAAGAGGTAGCAGAAAAATTTACAGCTTGTGTAAATGATAAAGAGTATTCATCTTTAGGGATAATTACTGAAACTATTTCCAAAGAGTCAAGAATACTTTTTGATGTTCCACCAGAGGCATTTGACCCAATGCCAAAAGTTGTATCTTCAATTCTTTATATAAAAAAGGATTTATCAAAAAAATTCGACAAAGATTTTAATAAGTTTTTAAAGGCTTGTTTTGTACAACCACGAAAAAAACTATCAAAAAATTTAAGTTCAATTTTAGATAAAGCTAAAATTTCAACTACTTTTAAAGAGTTAAATTTAGACGACAATCTACGACCTCATGAAGTTAGTGCATCTTTGTATAGCCAAATGTATACAAAGGTAAAAAATGGAAGAGATAATTAAAGACGAGAATAAACAGGAAAATAAAACAGACTATAAACAAAATAGAGAAGTTAAAGAAAACCAAGAGGCTAGAGAAGATAATCAAGAAAATAATACTTCTTTTGAACAAAATACAAATAAAAAACCTCCTTTCAAAAAAAGAAAACCCAAACCAAAATTTATCAATAAAGATATTCCTACAAATGGTGAAGGATGGACAAATGATCTTAAAAGAGCTTATATTGTAAATGAAAAAATTCATAAAGATAGATTAAATCCTCATTATAAATTAAACTTAAATACAAATGCCAAAATTAGAATTACACCTCTTGGTGGGCTAAATGAAATTGGTGGAAATATGATGGTTGTTGAAACTGAAAATGAAGCAATCATAGTAGATGTTGGTATGAGCTTCCCTGATGGAGAGATGCATGGAGTTGATATTTTAATCCCAGATTTCTCATATCTTAGAGATATTAAAGAGAAAATTGTAGCAGTAATCATCACTCATGGACATGAAGATCATATAGGTGCAATGCCATATTTATATAAAGAGATGCAATTCCCAATTTATGGAACATCATTACCTTTAGAGATGATTGGTTCAAAATTTGATGAACATAAAATGAGAGAACATAGATCTTTATTTAGAGCAATTTCAAAAAGAACTCCAATTAAAATAGGAAATGATTTTGAAATAGAGTGGATGCATATTACTCACTCAATTATTGACTCATCTGCAATTGCTATTAAGACGGCTGCTGGAACTATGATTCATACAGGAGATTTTAAAATCGACCATACTCCAATTGATGGTTTTCCAACAGATTTACATAGACTTGCTCATTATGGAGAAGAGGGCGTTTTAGTTTTAACTTCTGATTCAACAAATTCTCACTCACCTGGGTTTACGAAAACAGAAAAAGCAGTAGGTCCGACTTTTGAAAGAATTTTTTCAACAACTCAAGGAAGAGTTATTATGAGTACATTCTCATCAAATATTCACAGAGTTGCTCAAGCAATTGAAAAAGCTTTAAAATATGGAAGAAAAATCTGTGTTATTGGTAGATCTATGGAGAAAAACTTAGAAATTGCTATGAGTTTAGGTTATATCAAATTCCCAAGAGATCAATTTATTGAAGCTCACGAAGTTGGTAAATATAATGATAAAGAGATTTTAATTGTAACAACAGGAAGTCAAGGCGAATCTATGAGTGCTTTATATAGAATGGCAATTCATGAACATAGACATATCAAAATTAAACCTGAAGATCAAATTATCTTATCTTCAAAAGCAATTCCTGGAAATGAAGGAAGTGTTTCTGAAATTATAAACCATCTTTTAAAAGCAGGGGCAAAAGTTGCATATCAAGATTATGCAGATATTCATGTATCTGGACATGCTGCTCAAGAAGAACAAAAACTGATGCTAAGATTAATTAAGCCTAAATTCTTCTTGCCAGTTCATGGAGAGTATAATCATGCTTTAAAACATGGTGAAACTGGTGTAGACTGTGGAGTTTTAGAGAGAAATGTTTATGTAATGGCAGATGGAGAACAAATTGAAGTATCTCCAAAATATCTTAAAAAAGTAAAAACTGTAAAAAGTGGAAAAGTTTACATAGATAATCAACTAAATAATAAAATCTCTGATGATGTAGTTATAGATAGACAAACTATGGCAAAAGAGGGTATTGTTATGATTGTTGCTCAAATAAATGAGAATGATAGAACATTAGCAGGAAAACCAAAAGTTGCTTCATTTGGATTTATATCTGATAAACAAGATAGATTCTTTACAAATGAGATAGAAGAACTTTTAAATACTTTCCTTTTAAATGCGAAACCTGGAATATTTAAGAATAGTAGAATTTTAGAAGATGAGTTAAGAAAAGTTGTAAGAAAACATTGTGTAAGAAAATATAAAAAATACCCAATGATTGTTCCTACTATATTTGTTCAATAGGAACTATCTATGAACTATATAGAGATAGTAAAAGATGTTTTACTAACTGAAGCAAAAGAGTTAGAGAGAGCTTCAAGCTCTATCTCTTTTGATATTGAGAATATTATAAATCTAATTATAAAATCAAAAGGTAAACTTATTGTTACAGGGGTTGGAAAGTCTGGACTTGTTGGTGCTAAAATTGCAGCAACACTTGCAAGTACAGGGACTAGTTCATTCTTTCTTCATCCAACAGAGGCTATGCATGGAGATTTAGGAATGATTGGAAAAGATGATATTGTTTTAGCAATATCATATAGTGGAGAGAGTGAAGAGCTTATTCAAATTTTACCACATCTAAAAAGATTAAATATACCTCTAATTGCTATGGCAAAAGATGGAAATTCAACTTTAGCTAAATATTCAGACTATTTTATGAATATAAGTGTACAAAAAGAGGCATGTCCACTTGATACTGCTCCAACTTCTTCTACAACTTTAACTATGGCAATGGGTGATGCTCTTGCTGTTTGTCTAATGAAAAAAAGAGATTTTAAAAAAGAGGATTTTGCTTCTTTTCATCCTGGTGGAAGTTTAGGTAAAAAACTTTTTATAAAAATCTCTGATTTACTTAGAAAAGATAATCTTCCAATTGTTTCACGTGAAACAAAACTAAAAGATGCAATTATAACAATGAGTGAAGGAAGATTAGGTTCAGTTATTATTGAAGATGAAGAAAATAGAGTAATTGGAATTTTAAGTGATGGAGATTTAAGAAGAGCATTAATGAAAGATAGTTTTTCTATTGATTGTAAAGTTGAAGATATTGCAACATTAAATCCTAGAACTTTTGATGATGAAAATCTTCTTGCAAGTGATGCTCTTCAAATAATTGAAAATTATAAAATTCAATTATTAATAGTTACAAATAAAGATAAAAAACTAGTTGGAATATTACATATTCATGACTTAATTGAAGCAGGTATAAAATGAAAAAAGATTTTGATAAAAAAGAACAATATGAGATAGTAAGACTAAATAAATTTATATCTCACAATAGTAACTATTCAAGAAGAGAGGCAGATAAAATTATCGCTGATGGACTTGTAAGAGTAAATAATAAAGTTGTTACAGATTTAGCAACAAAAGTAAAAACAACAGATAAAGTTGAAATTGGTAAGAAAATTGTCAAAGAAGATAAAAATAGAATGTACACAGTAATAGTTTATAACAAACCAAAGGGAGAGCTTGTAACAAAAAGTGATCCTCAAGGTAGAAAGACTATTTATGATGGTTTAGAGAGTAAATATAAGCATTTTAATAGTGTAGGGCGACTTGACTATGCTAGTGAGGGATTATTGCTTTTAAGTGATAGTGTTGATGTTGTAAATGCTTTAATGCACTCAAATCTTGAAAGAGTTTATAAAGTTAAAGTAAGTGGTTTTATAACTCCAAATGTTGAAGAAGCTATGCAAAATGGAATTACTATTGAAGATGCAAGAAAAGGTGCTTATGCTAAAACAGCTATAAAATCTATGACTTTTGCTCCATTTTTAGCCTATGATATTCAAACAAATGGTGAAAAATTTTCTAAACTAAAAGTTGTGATTAGTGAGGGTAAAAATAGAGAACTTAGAAGATTCTTCGCCCATTTTAATCTTAATGTTATGGATTTAAAAAGAGTTGAATATGGTGGAGTTAGTCTAAACAATCTTCCGACTGGAAAATCAAGATTTTTAACAAAAGAGGAGTATAAAAATTTACGAATCTTTTTAAATGATGAAAATGATAGATCTATCTAACAAATATAGACCAACATCTTTAGACAATTTTGTTGGTCAATCTCATATTATAGGTTCTAATAAATCACTTTACAAACTAATCAAACAAAAAGATATTCCTCATCTATTTTTTTATGGAAAACCAGGTACTGGTAAAACTACTTTGGCAAGAATTATAGCAAAAGAGCTAGGAATAGATTACTACTATTTTAATGCAACCTCTATAAAAGTAGAAGATTTAAGAAAAGTTTTTGATAAATATAAAGGTACTCTAATGAAGCCTTTAATTTTTATAGATGAAGTTCATAGACTTTCAAAAAACCAACAAGAGGTTTTACTTCCAATTATGGAAAATTATGATGCAATTATTATAGGAGCTAGTACAGAAAACCCTTTCTTTACTCTAACAAATGCTATAAGGTCAAGATCATTTTTATATGAATTTTTACCTTTTACTTATGATGAACTACTTAATATTTTAAATAAAGTTTTTAAAGATATTGAGATAAATATAGATAAAGATTGTATTGATTACTTGATATATTCTAGCTCTGGAGATGCAAGAGCAATGCTAACTTTGTTAAACTTTGCATATAAAGTAGATAAAGATATAAATATCAATACTTTAAAAGAGCTAAGAGCAAATGTTATAGGAGATGGTGTTAGTTCATCAAGTTCACACTATGATTTAGCAAGTGCTATGATAAAATCTTTAAGAGGTTCAAATATTGATGCAGCTTTATATTATATGGCAAGATTAATAGAAGGTGGTGAAAGTGTAGATTTTATCACTAGAAGATTAGTTATATTTGCTAGTGAAGATATAGGAAATGCAAATCCAAATGCTTTAAATCTTGCAGTTAGCACAATGCTTGCTTGCAATAAAATAGGCTATCCAGAATCAAGAATAATTCTATCGCAGTGTGCAATATACTTAGCTTCAAGCCCAAAATCAAATAGTGCATATAAAGCAATAAATAAAGCTATACAAACTATAAAAGATGGTAAAATCTTAGATATACCAAAACATTTAGATTCACAGCATATTGGATATCTTTATCCACATGATTTTGGTGGATATGTAGAGCAAGAGTATCTAAAAGAGGATTTGAATCTTTATCAATCTTTAAATATTGGATATGAAAAAACTTTAGATGAATGGGTAAAAAAGATTACAAAAAAGGATAAATAAATGGAATATTATAGTTGGATACTAAGTTTGCATATAATTGCAGTTTTATCATGGATGGCAGTTTTGTTTTATCTTCCTAGACTTTTCGTATATCATACAGAAAATATTGATAAAAAAGAGTTTGTTGAAGTTGTAAAAATACAAGAGTTAAAAATGGATGCTTATATAGGACATCCAGCAATGGCTATAACACTTTTAAGTGGTATTTCTATGATTGTTTTAAATCCAGCTCTTCTAAACCAAAACTGGTTTATAGCAAAGATTGTAGCTCTAGTTTTACTTATAACTTATGCAATATCTTTAACAAAATTTAGAAAATCTTTAGCAAAAGATACATGTACAAAAAATGGAAGATTTTTTAGAATGTACAATGAAATACCAACAGGTTTAGCTATTTTAATAGTTACTTATGTGATAACAAAAAACTTATCTTGGATATTTACAGCTATTGTAATTCTACTATTTGCATTTATTTGTTACAAAATTATAAATTACAAAAAAGGCTAAAGAATGAGCTTTGAAAAATACTATTTACTAGATACAAATATCTTACTTGAAGATGCAACAAATATATTTAGATTAAGTGATGAAGGGAAAAATCTAATCATTCTTACAGAGACTGTTTTAGATGAATTAGATAGTAAAAAGAGTGGCTTTGAAGAGATAAATTTTCAAGCTAGAGAGTTCGCAAGAATATTAGAGAACTCAAAAATTATAAGCTCATCAAAATATCAAGATAAGAAAATTATTAGACTAAATATTTTAAATCAATATAACACAGTTGTTGATATTATCTCAAAAGATGAGTATTTAGTATCTAGTAAAAACATATCTCTAAATATTTTAAATGATAGAAAAATCCTTGAACTAGCAAATGAAATACAAGAGTATTATGAAAATAAAATTATCTTTATATCAATGGATATTATGGCAAGAACAAGAGCATTAAGTCTTGATATAAAAACAGATGCACTTCATGGTAAGGAGAGCATAGATTTTGATTATAACTTTATCAAAGATATAGAGATAAACTTCGAAGATTTAGAGAGTTTAGATAATCAAGAGATTATAAAATTTGATAAAGAACATAAAGAGAATGAGTACTCATACTGCTTTAAAGTAAAGTATTCAGATCAAGTAGTTTTAGCTTCTATTGAAAATAAAAGAATAAAACTACTTGATGAAGAAGAGGTAAGAAATCAAATAATCACTCCACTAAATAAAGAGCAACTCTTCTTCTCAAATGCAATAATAAATCACTTTTATAATGTTTTAATAGTTGAAGCAAAAGCTGGAAGTGGAAAAACTCTTTTAGCTTTAAGTGGAGCTTTAAAGCTAGTAAAACAAAAATATTTTCAGAAAATTATATATATTAGAAACTCAATTGAATCACTTGATAAAGGGGAAGATGTAGGTTACTTACCAGGACTTGAAGAGAAATTTAGAATATATAATCATCCTTTGATGGATAGTTTGGATTATATTGTAAGAAGTGAACATAAAAGAAAAAGAAGCAAAAGAGCAGAAATACCATATACACCTCTTGAAGATAGTGAAGTAAATGCTAGAGTTGAACAACTAATATCTAATTATGGAATAGAAACTATGTGGGTAGGAGAAATGCGTGGAAGAACTTTATCAAATAGTTATATAATAATTGATGAAGCACAAAATATGTCAAACAAAACTATGCAAATGGTTTTATCAAGAATTGATAGTAGCTGTAAAGTTGTAATTCTTGGTTCAAATAAACAAATAGATAATTTCTATGTAAATAAATATACAAATGCCTTAACAACTCTTTTAAAATCAACTAAAAATGAGAATAACTTCGTAAATATTTTTGCAATTAAACTTGAAAAGGTTTTAAGAGGTCCAATTACAGAGTGGGCAGAATCTATATTTTAATCTCATTAACTTAGATTTAAACCAAAATCATAAGATATATTAAAATAAATAGTGTGATATAATACATAATTAAATTTGTAAAGGAATATAATGTCACTTCTACAATATAGTTCAAAAGAGATGTTTTCAGCAACTGATTTGGTAAGAAAGAATAAAGCTATTTTTGATAAATTAAATAGTAAAGAGATTCAAAAAGCAGTAATTCTAAGAGATGGAAAACCATCTGCAATTCTACTTGATTTTGCAGAATATGAAAAAATCATTGAAGAGTATTTGACTCTAAAGAATATATCAAAATTAGATCAAGATTTTAACTCAACTATAAAAACAAAAAAAGTAAATTTAAAATCTGAAATAAGTGATGAAGATTATAAAAATGCTCTTTTAGAGATTGAAAAAATTGGTAAAGATATAAATAGTGAAAATAAAGTAGATAAAAGTGAAGCTTTAAAAGATTTCTGGAATAAATAACAAAATGTTTCCCGTGAAACATTAGAATTAAAAAAGAATTTTTCCTTTTTAATATCTAAATATATAAACTTCTATGATGATGAACCTTTGCAACTTTAAATTACATATAAACTTTTTTATACCACAAAGAGAATATAAAAAGTGAATATAGATGTTGTTTAAACTTATTTGAACTAGCAAGTGAATAAATATGTTTTAGATAGTTTTCATTAAAAAATTGTGTCTGTCTATTTACTTCCAAAATTGTATCTAAAATAGAACTGCCAAATTCACTTTGAAGCCACTCGTTAAAAGGAGAATTAAAACCTTTTTTAACTCTATTTATAATCTCTTTTGGTATATGTTTTTGTGCAATCTTTTTAAGAAGATATTTATTTGTATCTCCAACTTTTATACTACTTTCTACACTAAAAATATATTTTAATATATCATTATCTAAAAATGGTGTGTGTATTTGTAAAGAGTTTGCAGTTGAAACTCCATAAACCTTTGTTAAAACAGGATTTGCAACCCAAAGTTTTATATCAATATAGCTCATATTATCTACAAAATCTTTTTTGGGTGTCTCACTTTTAAATGTTGGTACTTTTGTAAAAAGCTTTCTTTTTTGCATATCATTAAAAACTTCTCCAAAAGAGTTATAAATATTTTGCTTTTTTACAACTCTTCTTAAATATTCACTCTCTTTTGTATTATTTTGTAAAGCAGAAACTATCTCTTCCAAAAAATCATTTTGCTCTTTGGTTAAAGATTCTTGGAATTTATAATATTTCAAAAATTTTGCATAATTATCATATCCTAAAAATAGCTCATCAGCACCTTCACCAGATAATAATTTATTTACTCCACAATTCTTAACATTTTTTAATAAAATATTTAGTGGAATTGCTGCACTATCAGCATGTGGTTCATCAAAATTATCTAAAGAGCTATAAAAATTATCTATATATGTTTTTTTATCAATAATCACTTCATGATGATTTGAACCTATATGTTTTGAAGTAATTTTTGCAAAATCTAATTCACAGTAGTTTTTATATTCACTATATCCTATACTAAAAGTATCTATCTTTTTACCAGATATCTTTGTATAAATTGAAGAGATAGTTGAACTATCAACTCCACCACTTAAAAGTGTACTAGGAGATGAAATAAGCCGTTTTTCTATTGCAGAGTATAAAAGTTCTTCTAAATCCTTTAAAGCTCTATTTTCATCATTTATAGCTTTATATGTATTGATTTTATAATATCGTTTTTTGATTAGATCTTTATTCTTTTCAAAAACAATAAAACTAGCCTCTTCAAGTTTATAAATATCTGTATAAAAAGTATCTTCACCAAAAGTTGAAAAATATTGCATATATTTACTAATAGCCACTTTATTTATCTTTGGTAGAACTGGAAGCTCTTTTAAAATATCTTTAATAGAAGTTGAAAAAATAAATTTATTCTCTTTTATAGTATAGTAAAAAGGAATATTTCCAAATCTATCACGAGAACAAAAATATAGATTTTTTCTCTTATCATATATGCAAAAAGCAAAAACTCCATCAAGTTTTGACAAAAACTCAAAACCAAACTTTAGATACAAATCTTCTAAAAGCAAAATCTCATCATAAAATAAAAAGCTATTTTTATTATATATTTCACCTTCAAAAAAAATAGTTAAATCTTTTAAATCAAAATTTTTCAAATATTTACCTTATAAAATAGTCAATAATTTCTATATAAAAATGCAAAAGAGCTACAAAAATAGCACTTGAAACCAAAATAGTTGCTGCTACATCTGTTGGTTTTGTATTATAAATTACAGAAAAATTTACATTATTTACTGCTAATGGCATCATAAGTTCCATAATCAAAATAGAAGCAACCATTGAGTTTAAATTTGTAAAATTCACTACAACCAAAACTCCAATAATTGGTAAAAGAATATGTTTTGCAAAACTTACTTGTAAAGACAATTTCCAAGGCATAGTTTTCACTTTTACATTATAAAGATATGTTCCAAAAATAATTAATTGTAGAGTCAAAGAGGTATAAGCTCCCATTTCTAAAGCAAAGTCAAACTCTTTTGGAATAGGAACTTCATAATAATTTACACATAAAGCTAAAAGTGCAAACCAAATAACGGGAATCTTAAAGATAGATTTCATAGACTCCTTAAAATTAAATCTCTCTCTTGCAAAAAAATAGATAGATATTGTGTACATAAAAAAGATATTTGCAATATTTATAATACTTGTATATGGAACAGACTCCACACCAAAAAGTGCAATTCCAAGAGGGATTCCCAGATTTCCAGTATTTCCTATCAAAGCTGTTGCTAAAAAGATATTTTCATCTGTTTTAGAAGAGAAGATAAATTTTGAGTATAAAAGCATTAAAACTAAAGTTACACCCATACAAAGAAGAAAAAATAGTGGAGATATAATAAACTCATAATTTATTGGTTCTTTTGTTAATCCCCAAAAAATCATAATTGGTTGGAGAAAATATAAAGAAAGAAGAACTAATGATTTTTCATCTATTTGGGTTTTTAGCCTTTTTTTTGCAATAAAACCCAAAAAGATAAAAAAATAAATGGGAAGTACAGAGAGTATCGCTTCTATTTTTTATCCTTTTGTAGCAGTTTAAACTGCTACAATTCCTTTTATCATATAATAAATCCCAGCTCCAAGAAGTGCTGAAGCAGGTACAGTAATAACCCAAGCTGCAACTATTTTTTTAACTGCATCTCTTTTTACATATTTTGCACCTTTTGCTTGTTTAAAATCTTTTTTCTCTTGTTTTACTTGAGCTTCAATTTCATCAATTTTCTTAAATAATTCAACAATTTTTATATAAATTTGTTTATTTTTATCTTTTACAGCTTCAAGTTTTGCCAAATCTGCTTGAGATTTTTCAAGCTCTTTTTTATGTTTTTTAAATTTTTCTCTTATATCTTGAACATAATTTCTTTCAGTTTTATCTAAAGCTTCTCTTAAAAATCCAACACCAAAAATTCCCCCAATTGTAATATGAGTAGAAGAAACAGGAAGCCCCAATTGACTAGCAAGAATAACTGTAATTGCTGTAGCTATAGCAATAGAAAAAGCTCTCATTTGGTCAAGTTCTGTTATCTCATTTCCAACTGTTTTTATAAGTCTAGGACCATATAAAATAAGCCCAATAACTATACCAATAGCACCAACTAACATAATCCAAAAAGGAATAGATGCAACACCACCAATTTGACCTGCATTTACAATTGCATCATTAATTGCAGCTAATGGTCCAATAGCATTTGAAACATCATTTGCTCCATGTGCAAAAGACAACAAAGCTGCACCAAAAATAAGTGCAGGAGTAAAAAGTTTATTTACACTTGCTCTATCATTTAAAAGAGATGGGAAACTCTTTTCAACACTTTTTTTAGATAAGAAATATGCAATAATTGCTAAAACCAAACTTATTATTGAAGCACCTATAAAACCAATATGAACTAATTGTTTTAAACCTTTTAAAATCAAATAAGTTGAAAATGCCCAAGTCATAACAGCTATTAGAAATGGAACAAATTTTTTAGCTTGTTCTAACATATCCTCTTTATAAACAATCTGTTTTTTTATAAAATATAAAAAACTAGCAGCTATTAATCCACCTAAAAGTGGAGATATAACCCAAGAACTAACAATAGTTCCTAAACTTCCCCAATTTAAAATAGTAAATCCAGCTGCTGCTATTCCAGCCCCCATAACTCCACCAACTATTGCATGAGTTGTTGAAACTGGAGCTCCAATAGAAGTAGCAAAGTTAAGCCAAACTGCACCTGCAAGAAGTCCAGCTGTCATAGCCCAAATAAATGAATTTACATCTGTTATAGCAGAAGGGTCTATAATTCCACTTTTAATAGTATTAACAACATCTCCACCAGCAATTATAGCTCCTGCACTTTCAAATATTGCAGCAATTATAATAGCACCTGTTAAAGTTAATGCTTTTGCACCAACAGCTGGTCCTACATTATTTGAAACATCATTTGCACCAATATTTAAAGCCATATAAGCTCCAAAAATTGCTCCAATAATTAAAAAAGTGTTATCTGGGATATTTCCGTGAGATGTGTATGTCCAAAGAAAAACTGCTAATAAAAATAGCAACGAAAGAGTTAATTTTGCAAAGCTAGAAAGAGATTTCTCGGTGGCACTTTCTATGGTCTTTATGGTCTTCATATCCATAATGTAATCCTTATGTAATTAAATTGTGATTACTATATTATATTGGAAATACTCTTATTTATATATTATAAAAAATAATTTATTTATCTAAGGATTTATAATCCAGAAGTTACTAATTTATCAAGAACTTTATATAAGAAATTAAGAATAATAGAAGCTCTATATTTATAAAAATTTAGTTTAAAAAGAAAAGATAATTACATAAGATTTATAAAAATAATAAAATTAGCCCTCTTAAAAGAAAATATTTCTTTAAAATAGAACTAAATTTATAGTAGAAAGAGAAATCAGCAATAAAAAAAGATATCGTTCTTAATTTATCACTTATAGTTTCTCTATTAATATGAAAATACTATATTAATCTTGTCTTCTAGCTCTTTGAGCTCTAGCTGGTTTATCTGTATTAGTTTTAGAACTATTTGAAGGTCTTTGTCTTGATCTTGAACCTGTAGAATCATCTCTACTACTTCTTTCAGTTCTATCTGCTCCTCTTTTATCTCTTCTAAAATTGTTTCTTCTTCCATTTCGATTTCTAGAGCCACTTCTATCATCACCTCTATCCCCTTTAGAAATCATCTCTAAAAGTTTTTTGATATCAATTTCACTTTTTCCAATATTATTATTTCCTTTAACATAAGTTTTAGAAGCAATAATTGAAGCTAATTTAAATGCAATTGTAGAAATATCAAACTCTTCTTTTAACTCTTCAACAATAGTTATTGCATAGTCTTTTACTTCTTGGTCTAATATTGTCTGTTTAAGTTCATCTATTTTCTTTTGTTTAACAGTTGAAATATTTGGAACAATTTTTGATTCAAGTTTTGCTCCAATTGTTTTTTCAATTCTCTGAAGAGTTCTAAATTCATGAGGTGTTACTATAGAAATAGCCATCCCATCTTTTCCAGCTCTTCCTGTTCTTCCAATTCTATGAACATAAGACTCTCCATCAAAAGGTAAATGATAGTTAAATACATGTGTTACATCATTTACATCAAGTCCTCTTGCAGCTACATCTGTTGCTATTAAAACTTCAAGTTTTGAAGATTTAAAAGCTTTTATAGCCTCTTCTCTTTGTTTTTGTTCCATATCACCATGAAGTGCTTTTGCCATAAATCCCTGAGATACTAAAAAAGTTGATAATCTATCAACATCTTTTTTTGTTCTACAAAAAATTATAGATTTTTTTGGATTTTTATAATCAAAAAGTCTTATTAGTGCATCATCTCTTTCTCTCTCATCAACTACATAAAATGTTTGAGTGATATTTATATTTGTTACATTAGCTTGTGTAATTGTTACAAATTCTGGCTCTTTTAAAATAGTTTTTGCTAAATTTTTAATAGCTACTGGCATTGTTGCTGAGAAAAGTAAAGTTTGTCTATTTTCTGGAAGATATGTAAAAATATCTTTAATATCATCTAAAAATCCCATATCAAGCATCTCATCTGCTTCATCTAAAACTACAAAATTTGGTTTAATTTTTATTTGTTCATTTCTTAATAAATCAAGAAGTCTTCCTGGAGTTGCTACAATTACATTTGAATTTTCAAGAAGTTTTATCTGTCTTGTATATGATTGTCCACCATAAACTGTTGCTGTATTTACTCCTAAATGTTTTCCAAATCTATAAATTTCATCTGATACTTGCATTGCAAGCTCTCTAGTTGGAACTATAACTAAAGCCTCTCCAGCTTTTTTTCCTAATTTATTTAAAATTGGTAAACCAAATGCTGCTGTTTTACCAGTTCCTGTATGTGCTTGACCAACAATATCTTTTCCATCTAGCACATATGGAATTGCTTCAATTTGTATTGGACTTGGCTCTTTAAATCCAGCTTCGTCTATCGCTTTTTGTAGAAGCTCTTTAAAATTAAAATCTTTAAAAGTCACTTTTTTATCCTCTAAGTATATATTTCAAATATACACTCTTATATTGAAAAAACCTTTCTATTGAATGTATTATCAAGCATAAAAAATTATGTAAGTTTTTAGTATAAAATTACTAAATTTTAAAAAAGATAGGCATATAAATGTGTATAAATCGGGGGGATTATAACTAAGTTTATATTAAGTTTTGCTTTAAGAAAGAAATTATTTCTTTCTTAAATATTTAAATACTATCTAAACCTTTATAGTTTTCAAGGTATTTTGTATCGTAATTATTTTCTATGAAATCTTTATTTAACATCATTTTTTTAAGAAATGGAATATTTGTTTTTATTCCTTCAACTTCAAATTCACTTAAAGCTCGTTTCATAATATTGATAGCTTTTTCTCTATCTCTTCCCCAAACAATTAGTTTTCCAATCATTGAATCATAATATGGAGGTACTACATAATTTGCATAAATATGAGAATCAACTCTTACATTTCTTCCACCTGGAACCATCCATTGAGTTATTTTTCCAGGGCATGGTAAAAATGTATTTGGATCTTCAGCTGTAATTCTACACTCTATTGCATGTCCTCTAAATTTAATACTATCTTGAGATGGTAACTTTTCACCTTCTGCTACTTTAATCATCCATTCAATAATATCAAGACCTGAAACCATTTCTGAAACAGGATGTTCAACTTGAAGTCTTGTATTCATCTCCATAAAATAGATATTTTGTTTATCATCAGCTAAAAATTCAAAAGTTCCAGCCCCTTCATATTTCAAATATTTCGTAGCTTTTATTGCAACATCATGAAGTTTTGCTCTTGTCTCATCATTTAATAAAATTGCAGGAGATTCCTCTATTACTTTTTGATGTCTTCTTTGAAGTGAGCAATCTCTTTCGCCAATATGAATAGCATTTCCATGACTATCTCCAAGAACTTGAACTTCTATATGTCTTGGATTATTTATAAATCTTTCAAGATACATAGTTCCATCACCAAATGCTGCAAGTGCTTCACTTGAAGCCGCAAGATACATATGGTCAAATTCTGACTCCTCTTTAATAAGTCTCATTCCTCTTCCACCGCCACCAGCAGCAGCTTTTGCCATAATTGGATATCCAATTTCTCTTGCTATTTTTTTACCATCTTCAAGAGTTCGAACAGCACCTTTACTTCCTGGAACAACAGGAACTCCAGCTTTTACCATCTCCTCTTTTGCTTTTGATTTATCAGCCATTTTCTCCATAACTTCAGATGTTGGTCCAATAAATTTGATATTATGCAATTTACAAATCTCTACAAAATCTTGATTTTCAGATAAAAATCCATATCCAGGAAAAATTGCATCACATCCTGTCATTTCAGCTGCAGTTATAATTGCTGGAATATTTAAGTATGATTCACTTGATTTTGCTCCACCAATACAAACTGCTTCATCTGCATGTTTTAAGTATGAAGCATTTTTATCTCCTGCACTATAAATAGCAACAGATTTTTTTCCCATCTCTTTAATAGTTCTAATAGCTCTTTGAACTATCTCACCTCTATTTGCTATTAAAATCTTTTTTATTTCTGCCATATTTTACTACTTATATTTTTTCAACTACAAAAATTGGCATATCATATTCAACTGGTTCACCATTTTGAACTAATATTTCAACAATTTTACAATCAAACTCTGCTTCAACTTCATTCATAATTTTCATAGCTTCTAAAATACATAAAGTTTGACCTTTTCTAACAGTATCACCAATTCCACAAAATGCTGGAGAATCAGGAGATGGAGAAGAGTAATAAGTTCCAACCATTGGAGCATTTATTGTAATTCCATTTGTAGTTGGTGTAGTTTTATCTTCACTAGCTGTTGATGTAGAAGATACAGTAGCTTGAGTAGTTGCTACTTGAATAGGAGCTGAAACTGGAACCATAGGAGAGCTAGCAACAGTTGTAACGCCACCTTCAAAACCTCTTTGCATAGAGATTTCAAATTCTCCTTCTTTGATTCTTAGTTTATTAAGTTCACTTTTATCGAAAACTCTAATTAACTCTTTGATATCTTTAAAATCCATAATTTAGCCTTTTTTTTAGTAAAATTTCTATCATAATATCAAAATATTTCTAATATTTATATTTTTATTTAAAAAAATAAGCAATTTTTAAGATTATGAATTAAAATCTCTTTTGATATAATCTTATACAAAAAAATTTAGGATAACTCTATGTTAAATGATAAAAGCTTTATAAATATAGCAAAAGAGATTGCACTTGCTTCAAAATGTGTATCAAAACAAGTAGGTGCAGTAATAGTAAAAGATGGAAGAATTTTATCAACTGGTTATAATGGAACACCCCCAGGATATAAAAATTGTAGCGAATATTGGAATGGAGAATATACAAAAGAGCATCACGAATGGTCAAAAACTTATGAAATTCATGCAGAGATGAATGCAATTATTTGGGCAGCTAGAAAAGGTATATCAATAGAAGGTGCTACTATTTATGTAACTTTAGAACCTTGTAGTGAATGTTCAAAAAATTTAATAGCAAGTGGAATAAAAAGAATAGTTTATGAAAAAGCTTATGAACATACAAACTCTCTTATTATTTCAAAATTTTTAGAAGATAATGGGGTTAAGATAGAACAAATTATAAATTGAATAAAAAAATATCATAACTTTCTCATATTTTAATTATAAAATTAGTTAAAAAAAGGAGAAAAGTATGAAAATTGGACTATTTATTCCCTGTTTTATGAATGAACTATATCCGAATGTTTGTAAAGCAACATATAAATTACTAAAAAATCAAGATTTAGATATAGACTATCCATTAGAACAGACTTGCTGTGGACAAGCTATGGCAAACTCTGGTTGTTCAAAAGATATCAAAACTTTAGCAAAAAATTTTGTAAATACTTTTAAAGATTATGATTATATTGTTGCACCTAGTGCTTCATGTGTAACTATGGTAAAAGAGCATTATGCAGAATTTTTTGATAATGACAAAGATTACAATAAAGTAAAAGCTTCAATTTATGAAATTTGCGAATTTTTACATGATGTAATAAAACTTGAAAATATAAAATTTAAACACTCATTTGCATATAAAATTGGTCTTCACAACTCATGTCATGGACATAGAGTCCTAAAACTAGCAACTGCTAGTGAATTAAATATTCCATATAACTCAAAATTAAAAAATCTTTTAAATAAAGTAGATGGTATTGAATTAGTAACTTTAAAAAGAGAAGATGAGTGTTGTGGTTTTGGTGGAACATTTAGTGTCCAAGAAGAGGCTATTTCAGTTGCAATGGGTAAAGATAGAGTAAAAGATCATCTTAATTCAAATGCACAAATAATAACTGGTGCTGATATGTCTTGTTTAATGCATATGGAAGGTATTATAAATAGAGATAAAACAGCAATCAAAGTTATGCATATAACAGAAATTCTTGCAGGAGTTAGACCATGAGTAGCCATAGTATAAATGCTGCAAAATTTGTTTCAAATGATGAAAGAATGCATTGGCATGATGGGGCATTATGGTTTGTAAGAGAAAAAAGAGATAAAGCTAGTAAATCTATTCCTGAATGGGAAAATTTAAGAGAGTATGCAGACCAAATAAAAACTCATACTATGGCAAATTTAGATAAATATCTTTTAGAATTTGAAGAAAATGCAACAAAAAAAGGTATTACTGTACATTTTGCTTTTGATGCACAAGAGCATAATGAAATTGTTTATAAAATCCTAAAAGAAAATAGTGTAAAAAAACTTGTAAAATCAAAATCTATGCTAACTGAAGAGTGCCACTTAAACCCTTATTTAGAAAACCGTGGAATTGAAGTAATAGATACCGATTTGGGAGAGAGAATTGTTCAATTAAGAAATGAACCTCCTTCTCATATAGTTCTTCCTGCAATTCATCTAAAAAAATCCGATGTTTCTGATACATTTCATGAAAAATTAGGAACACAAAAAGGAAATTATGATCCAACTTATCTAACAAGGGCTGCAAGAGCTGCTTTAAGAGAAGATTTTTTAACTGCTGATGCAGGACTTACTGGAGTTAATTTTGCTATTGCAAGTACTGGTGGAGTTGTAGTTTGTACAAATGAGGGAAATGCAGATATGGGAGCAAGTGTTCCAAAACTTCATATTGCTTCAATGGGAATAGAAAAAATAATTCCAAGACTTGAAGATTTAAGTGTATTTACAAGACTACTAGCACGAAGTGCCACAGGACAACCTATTACTTCATATACTTCACATTTTCATAATAGTGTTGAAAATGGGCAAATGCATATAATCATTGTTGATAACAAAAGAAGTCAATTTTTAAGCTCAACAAAAAATAAAAAGGCTTTAAATTGTATTAGATGTGGTGCTTGTATGAATACTTGCCCTGTTTATAGAAGAAGTGGTGGTCACTCTTATGAGTATGTAATACCAGGACCTATTGGCTCAATTTTAGGAAGTGTAAAAGAGCCAAAAGCAAATAATAGTTTACCTTTTGCTTGTACTTTATGTGGTTCTTGTTCAAATGTTTGCCCAGTAAAAATAGATTTAGATTCACAACTTTATAGCCTAAGACAAGATTTAGGAAAGATGAATTTAATAGATAGTAAAAAACAAACTGCTATGAAAGTAACTGCTTGGTTTATGAGTAAACCAGTTTTATTTGATTTTCTTGGAAAAATGGCAAGAGTTATAGTGCCAAAACTTCCAAAATCTATACTTTATAATAGATTTAATGTTTGGGGAAAACAAAGAGATTTACCAAAGTTTCCTAAAAAAAGCTTCAAAGAGATGTTTAAAGATGGAGAATTAGATGACTAGTAAAGAAAAAATTTTAAATTCTATTAAAAAGAATAACTTAGTAAAAGATGTGAAACTTCCATCTTATGATAATTTTGGAATTAAATTTGAGAATAAATTTGAAACATTTTCTATAATGATTGAAAGTGTTGGTGGAAAAGCTTTAAGAGTTTCAAAAGAAGAGTTAAATAAAACAATAAAAGAGTTATATCCAGATGAAAAAATAGTTGCTTCAAATGTAGATTTTTGCTCTTTAGGTAATTTTGATGCAAACCGTTTTCAAAATGAAAAAGATTTAAAAGATATTGACTTAGCAATAGTTAAAGGAAATTTCGCAGTTGCTGAAAATGGTGCTGTTTGGGTAAAAAATGAGAATAATAGACATAGAGCTTTATATTTTATTGCACAAAATATAGTAATTGTCATAGATGAAGATGAAATAGTAAATAATATGCATGAAGCATATGAAAAAATAAATTTTGAAAAAGCTGGTTATGGAGTATTTATCTCTGGTCCCTCAAAAACTGCAGATATAGAACAATCTTTAGTTATTGGTGCCCATGGTCCAAAATCTGGTTATGTAATTTTTATTAAATCCTAATATAATTGCTAAATAGGAATAACAATGAGATACTTTTTACTATTTAGCATACTTTTTATTGGCTTTGTAAATGCAAGTGAAAATAAAGAGGTATTATTAATACACTCATATCATAAAGGATATGCTTGGACTGATGATATCTCAAAAGCAATTGAAAAAAACTTTTCAGAACATAAAAATATTGAGCTTACAACTGTTTATATGGATACAAAAAGAATAGATGATTTACACTATCTAGATAATCTTGCAAAACTTTATAAAGAACAATTCTCTAATAGAAAATTTGACTTAATAATAATTAGTGATAATAATGCTTTTGATTTTATATCAAAATATTATGACTATCTATTCAAAGATATCCCTGTCTTATTTTGTGGTATAAATGATTATACAAAAGAGAGTTTAAAAAAACTAAGCTTTAAAGATATTTCAGGAGTTGCCGAAGCTGTAGATATTGAAAAGAATTTTGAACTAATTTCAAAAATACATCCCAATTTAAAGAACATTTTAATTATAAATGATAAATCAATTACAGGATTAGCTGTAAAAAAAGATTTAACAAAAATTATTGAAAAATATAAAAAAAAGTTTAATATTGAATATACAGATAACCTTGAAATAAATGATTTAAAAGTAAAAGTATCAAATCTTGAAAAAGGTAATAGTGCAATTTTATTTGTCTTACTATTTAAAGATACAACAGGAAAATATTTTACATATAAACAGAGTTTTGAAGAGATAAGAGAAGTTAGCCAAGTGCCAATTTATGGTCTTTGGGATTTTTATTTAAATAGTGGAATGGTGGGAGGATTATTAACCTCAGCAGTTGCACAAGGTCAAACTGTATCTCAAATGGCTTTAGAAGTATTAAATGGAAAAGATATAAAAGATATTCCAGTTCTTGAAAAATCCCCAAATCTTTATATCTTTAACTATAATGAGTTAAAAAAGTTTGATATTAATATTCCAAAATATATCGAAAATCCTATAATTATAAATGAACCTAGTTCAATATATAAAGAACATAAAAACTTTTTTATTATTACAATTATTACAATCTCTTTATTAAGTATTATTGTTATTATTCTAAAAATAAATATTCAAAGAAGGGAAAAACTTGAACTTGAGCTTTCAAATAGAATAGAGTTTGATAAAGTTCTTCTTGATACTATTCCAAATGCTATTTATCATAAAAATATTGAAGGTAAATTTTTAGGCTGTAATACTGCATTTGCTTCTTTGGTAAACTCTACAAAAAATGAGATTATAGGAAAAACTGCTTTTGATTTCTTTCCAGAGAAAATTGCTGTTCAAAATACTCATATAGACCAAGAAATATTAAGAACATTTACTACAAATAGTTCAGATTTTACTTTTTATACTCCTTCAAACGAAATGAAACATATAGTTTTAAATAAAGCTGCATATAAAAATATAGATGGCACTATTGGAGGAATTGTATGTATAATGGATGATATGACAGAGAGAATTCAACAAAAACAGTTTTTAATTCAACAAAGTAAATTAGCTGAAATGGGAGATATGATAGCAGCAATTGCTCATCAATGGAATGAACCTTTAGTAGAATTATCAGCACTTGTTCAGGATATTCAAACCTCATATTTATTAAATGAACTAAAAGATAATGATGTTGAAAATTTTGTTAAAGACTCTATGATTCAAATAAAATATATGTCTAAAACTCTAAATGATTTTAGAAATTTTCTAAAACCATCAACAAAAAAAGTTCTTTTTTCTATATCAAAAGCATTAAATGAGATAAATGAGATTATAGGAAAACAGATTTTCTACTCAAATATAAATATGAACTTTAACTATAAAAATAAAGATGAAGAACTTCTTATTTATGGATATGAAAATGAGTTTAAACAAGTTTTATTAAATATTATAAATAATGCAAAAAATAAAATTATTGAAAAGAAACTACCTTTAAATAAAAAAGGGGAAATTAACATAAATATTCAAAGAGCTATAAATTATAATAAAATAGAGATTATTGATGATGCTGGAGCAATTGATGAAAAAATCATAAACTCTATTTTTGAGCCTTATTTTACAACAAAAGAAGATGGTATGGGACTTGGTCTTTATATGGCAAAAATAATTATAGAAGATAAGATGAAAGGAACTATAAATGTTAAAAATGATAAAAATTGTGTTGTTTTTACAATAAATCTTCCATTTAAAGAGGCTTAAAATGAAAATTCTACTTTTAGAAGATAATCAAAAACTAAATGAAACAATCACAAAAAGATTAAAAATGAAAAATTATAATGTGATATCTTTCATTGATGGAGCAGAAGCTTATGAAAAGATAACAGAAGGGTTTTCCTGTTTTATATTAGATATTAATGTACCAAATATTGATGGTATTAATATCTTAAAAAAGATTAGAGAACTTTATGAAATTGTTCCAGTTATAATTATAAGTGCTAGTGTTGAACTTGATATGATAAAACAATCTTATGATTTTGGCTGTAATGATTATCTAAAAAAGCCTTTTTTTATAGATGAATTAGAGATAAAAATAGAAAAATTATGTAATATAAAAGATAAAAAAATATATTTTGATAAGAACTCATATTTTGATTTTATATCTTCAATAATAATTATAAATGATAAAGAGATAAGATTAACAAAAAAAGAGAAACTTTTACTAAATCTATTTCTTACTAAACAAAATCAAGTTATCACCTATGAAACCATAGAAAATTATGTTTGGGAAGGAAATTTTGTATCTTTAGACTCTATTAGAAGTCTAATTCTAAGATTAAGAAAAATTTTAGATAAAGATTTTATTCAAACAGTTATTGATACAGGTTATATTTTTAAAAATATTTAATCTCTTTTTTTAGTTTATTACTAAAATCATATAAATTTCATACCTTTTTATTAATATCCATTTAATATTTTACTTAAGGAGGTTTATATGCAAACTTGGCAACAAGTATATGCACCAATAGGGGATAGTCTAATTCTATCAGCTCTTGTAGCACTAATTCCTATTGTTTTTTTCTTTTTGGCACTTGCACTATTTAGAATGAAAGGGCACTACGCAGCAATCATTACATTAGCATTATCGATGATTGTAGCAGTTTTTGGATTTGAGATGCCAGTTAATATGGTATTTTCATCAGCTAGTTATGGTTTCTTATTTGGTTTATGGCCAATTGCTTGGATTATTGTTGCATCAGTATTTTTATACAAATTAACAGTAAAAAGTGGGCAATTTGAGATTATTAGAAACTCTATTATAAAAATCACTGAAGATCAGAGAATTCAAGTTATTTTAATTGGTTTTTCATTTGGTGCTTTTTTAGAAGGGGCTGCTGGATTTGGAGCACCTGTTGCTATTACAGCTGCAATTTTAGTAGGTCTTGGATTTAAACCTCTATATGCAGCTGGATTATGTCTTATTGCAAATACTGCTCCTGTTGCCTTTGGAGCTTTAGGTGTTCCAATTATTGTTGCTGGACAAGTAACTTCAATCGATGCTTTTACAATTGGAGCAATGGCTGGAAGACAATTACCAATACTATCTTTAATTATCCCTTTATGGCTTGTTGCTATGATGGATGGTTGGAAAGGTATTAAAGAGGTATGGCCTGCTGCAATAGTTGCAGGGGCAAGTTTTGCTATTTCTCAATATCTTACATCAAATTTTATTGGTCCAGAATTACCAGATGTTACTTCAGCAATAGTTTCTATTGTTGCAACAACAATCTTCTTAAGATATTGGAAACCAAAAAATATTATGAAAACAGTAGAGTTAGATGAGGTTGTTTCATCATCATATTCAACTGCTCAAGTATTTAAAGCTTGGTCTCCATTTATTATTCTTTCAATAATGGTTACAATTTGGACAACAGGTTGGTTTAAAGCTTTTTTTGCAAAAGGTCAAATTTTAGCGAATACTATTTTCAAATTTGAATTTTCAACTATTCACAATATGATATTCAAAATGCCACCAATAGTTAGTACACCAAAGTCTTTTGATGTTGTATATACATTTAATCCTATTTCAGCAACAGGTACTGCTATTTTTCTAACAGCAATTATTACTATGTTTATATTTAGATTAAATATATCAACAACTACAAAAACAATGGGTGAAACTCTTTTTGAACTTAAATGGGCTATTGTATCAATTGGTATGGTTCTTGGATTTGCATTTGTTATGAACTATTCAGGTATGTCTTCAACAATGGCTCTAGTATTAGCAAATACTGGTTTCTTATTTCCATTTTTCTCTCCATTTTTAGGATGGCTTGGAGTATTTTTAACTGGTTCAGATACTTCATCAAATGCACTTTTCTGCGGATTACAACAACAAACTGCTCAACAATTAGGACTGAATGAAACACTAATGGTTGCAGCAAATACAACAGGTGGAGTTTGTGGAAAAATGATTTCACCTCAATCTATTTCTATTGCTTGTGCCTCAACAGGAATTGTTGGGAAAGAGTCTGATTTATTTAGATTTACAGTTAAACATAGTTTAATACTTGTTGTTATTATGGGACTTATAACTATGTCTCAAGCATATATTTTTACTTGGATGATTCCATAACTATATCTAATTTTATTTAGGCATTTTGCCTAAATAAAATTACTCCTTTATAAATATCATATTATTATCATTTAGTAAAGTTAAAATTTATATCTTAATAAATCTTAAGGGAATTAAATATGTTAGAAAGTAAATATCAACAATTTTTTGATGAAATATCAAAAAAAATCTCAATAAACAAAATTTTCACAGATAAACTTCACACTTTTGCTTACGGAACAGATGCCTCTTTTTATAGACTTATTCCAAAAATAGTAATAAAAACAGATAATGCAAAAGAGGTTCAAAATATTATAGAGTTAGCAAATATTATGAATTTATCTATTACATTTAGAGCAGGTGGTACCTCTCTTTCAGGACAAGCAATTAGTGATTCTATTTTAGTTATAACTTCAAGAAACTTTTCAAAATTTAAAATCTCTTCAGACGCTAGTTATATTTCTCTTCAACCAGCACTTACTGGTGCTCAAGCAAATGGACTATTAGCACGATATTCTAAAAAAATAGGTCCAGACCCAGCTAGTATAAATGCAGCTATGATTGGGGGAATTGCTGCAAACAATGCTTCAGGAATGTGTTGTGGAATTTCTCAAAACTCATATAAAACTCTAAAATCTATGAAACTAATCTTTGTAGATGGAACAAAGCTTGATACTGCTGATGAAAATAGTAAAAATGAATTTAGAAAAACTCATGCCAACTTCCTAAAAGATTTAAAGAACTTTTCTAATCAAACAAAAAACAATGAAGAGTTAAGAGCAAAAATTGAGAAAAAGTTTAAAATAAAGAATACTTGTGGTTACTCAATAAATTCTTTAATAGATTTTGATGATGAGTTTGAGATACTTCAACACCTAATTATTGGAAGTGAAGGAACTTTAGCTTTTATCGAAGAGATTACTTACTATACAGTCGAAGATTTAAAAGATAAAGCTAGTGCTTTAATCTATTTTAAAGATATGAAAGAGGCCTGTAACGCTGTAACAAAACTAAAATTATCAAGAGATTCTAAACAAATTGTTGTTGATGCAGTTGAACTTATGGATAGAGCAGCTTTAAGAAGTATTGAAAATGATTCATCAATGCCAAAATTTATAAAAGATTTAAATGATGAGGTAACAGCACTTTTAATAGAGACAAGGGCTATAAATAATGAACAATTAGATACTCAAATATCTCAAATAGAAAGAATTTTAGAAGATTTTAATGTAGTAAGAGAGATATATTTTACGAAAGATGCTCAAGAATATAATCTTTATTGGAAAATTAGAAAAGATCTTTTTCCAGCAGTTGGAGCAGTAAGAGTTATAGGAACAACAGTAATTATAGAAGATGTAGCTTATCCAATTGAAGTACTAGCAGAAGCTACTCTTGAACTTCAAGCTCTATTTCAAAAATATGGTTACTCTGAAGCAATCATTTTTGGTCATGCTTTAGAAGGAAATTTCCACTTTGTATTTACTCAAGATTTTTCAGATGCAAAAGAGGTAAAAAGATATGATAATTTAATGAATGAAGTAGTTAATTCAGTTGCTATTAAATATCAAGGAAGTTTAAAAGCTGAACATGGAACAGGAAGAAATATGGCTGCATTTGTTGAAATAGAGTGGGGAAATGAAGCTTATAATATAATGAAAAAAATAAAAAATCTATTTGACCCAAAAGGTTTATTAAATCCTGGAGTTATAATAAATGATGATAAAGAAGCTCATTTGAAAAACCTAAAAACTCTTCCAGCTACTAATGAGATTGTTGATAAATGTATAGAGTGTGGTTTTTGTGAACCTACTTGTCCATCAAATGAACTTACATTAACTCCAAGACAAAGAATTGTAATAAATAGAGAGATTTCAAGACTTGAAAATATGGGAAATACAAAAGAGGCAAAAGAGTATAAAGCTTTATACCAATATGATGGAATAGAAACTTGTGCAACATGTAGTTTATGTTCAACTGCCTGTCCTGTAAAAATAGATACAGGAAATTTAACAAAACATTTAAGAGCTGAACAATTAACTTCAAAAGATAAGAGTATTGCAAATTTTGTAGCAAATAATTTTAGTACAACATTAAAAGGTGTCAGATTTGGACTAAAAAGTGCAAATCTTATGCATAAAGTTTTAGGCACTTCTAACATGCAAAAATTTACTAAAACTTTGAGAACTATAAGTAAAAACAAAGTTCCAAAATGGTCAATAACTATGCCAAAAGCTATAAGTATAAACTTAAACTTTGAACAAAAACAAAGAGATAAAAAAGTAGTTTATTTCCCATCTTGCTTAAATAGAACTATGGGATTAAACTCTATATCAAAAGAAGATAAGGAGCTTTTTGATGTTACAGTTGAATTATTACAAAAAGCCAATTATCAAATAATTTTCCCAAATAATTTATCAAATCTTTGTTGTGGTATGCCATTTAGTTCAAAAGGGTTTAATGAAGCATCTAGTACAAAATCCTTGCAACTAGAAGAGTCTCTTTTAAATGCAAGTGAATTTGGAGAGTATCCAATTTTATGTGATACAAGTCCCTGTACTAAAAAAATGATAGAGAGTTTTTCACATAAATTATCAATTTATGAACCAATAGATTTTACTTTGGAGTTTTTAACAAAAGAGTTAGATTTTACTCCTATTGATGAACCAATAACTATTCATACAACTTGTAGTTCAAGAAAAATGAACTTAGAAGATAAATTCAAAACATTAGCACAATTATGTTCAACAACTGTAATTATCCCATCAGATGTTAAATGTTGTGGATTTGCAGGAGATAGAGGGTTCAATTTTCCAGAATTAAATAGTTCAGCTTTAAGATATTTAAAAGAGCAAACAGCTAATGCTAAAATGGCATTTTCTACAAGTAAAACTTGTGAAATAGGATTAAGTGAAAGTTCTGGACTTGATTATAACTCTATTTTTTATCTAGTAAATCAAGTTACAAAAGTTAAAAGTTCATAATATTTACTCCTTTCAAACCTGATATTTACATTTTTTTTGATAAAATATCTACTTTATGTAAAGAAAGGACTATTATGAAGAAACTTCTATTATCACTATTTATTGGCTCTAGCTTATTATATGCAGCACAAAATGGTATTGCAATTATTGTAAATGATGAGCCAATCACAATTTATGATATTGAAAAAACAATCTCTGTAAATAAAATCTCAAAAAATGAGGCTGTTAGTTATCTAATAGATAAAGCACTTTATGATCAACAAGTTGAAAAATACAATATTACAGCAGATATTTTTGAAATAAATGACTATATTGAAAAACTTGCAAACTCAAATGGTATGGATATTTATACATTTAAATCTATTGTAAAACAAGAGTATCCAAATTATGAAGTATTTGAAAATGAAGCAAAAAATGCTGTAATTAGACAAAAACTAATTCAACAAATTATAAAAGGGCAATTAGCAGTTGCAACAGATGAAGATATGGAGTTGTATTATGAAAAAAATAAAAACAAATACACAAGTGCAAAAAACTTTGAGGTAATTCAATACATTTCAAAAAATAAAAATAGCTTAAATCAAGTTATTCAAAATCCAATGTTAAATTCTGGTGAAGTTACAAAATCTTCATTAAATTTAGATGCTTCTAATCTTCCTCCACAATTTCAATATATCTTAAATAATACAAAAGATAGCACTTTTACACCAATTTTTACTGCTGATAAAAACTTTGTAACAATGTTTATTGTAAAAAGAAGTGGAACAACTACTCAATCTTTTGAAGCAGCAAAAGCAAAAATATTTAATGATATTATGATGCAAAGAGAACAATCATTTTTAAAAGAGCATTTTGAAAAACAAAAATTAACAGCAGATATAAAAGTATTAAAATAAGGATTATAAATATGTCAAGTATGTTTGAAACAGTAATTGGTTTAGAAGTTCATGCACAATTAAATACAAAAAGTAAACTATTTTGTTCTTGTGCTACAAGTTTTGGAGAAGAAGCAAATAGCAATACTTGTCCTACTTGTTTAGCCCTTCCTGGTGGTTTACCTGTATTAAATAAAGAGGCTGTTCATAAAGCAATTATGCTAGGAACTGCTCTAAATTCAAAAATAAATCAAGTATCAATTTTTAATAGAAAAAACTATTTCTACCCAGATTTACCAACTGGTTATCAAATATCTCAACTAGAGATTCCAGTTGTTGGATTGGGAGAGTTAATAATAGATTTTCCAGATGGAAGAAGTAAAACTATAGGAGTAACTAGAGCACACCTTGAAAATGATGCAGGAAAAAATATCCATAGTGGTAACCACTCACAAGTTGATTTAAATAGAGCTGGAACTCCTCTTTTAGAAATAGTTTCTGAACCTGATATGAGAAGTGCTGAAGAGGCTATTTTATATCTAAAAAAACTTCACTCAATTGTAAGATATATAGGAATTAGTGATGCAAATATGCAAGAAGGCTCTTTTAGATGTGATGTGAATGTATCTATTCGTCCAAAAGGTGATACTAAATTTTACACAAGATGTGAAATAAAAAATATGAACTCATTTAGATTTATCGAAAAAGCTATCACTTATGAAGTAAATAGACAAATAGAAGCTTGGGAAGATGGAGTTTATGAAGAGACTATTGTTCAAGAAACAAGACTTTTTGATACAACTACAGGAGAAACAAGATCTATGAGAGGGAAAGAAGATGCTGCGGATTATAGATATTTCCCAGATCCTGATCTACTTCCTTTAATTATTTCTGATGAAATGTTAAAAGAGTATTCAAAAATTCCAGAACTTCCAGATGAAAAAAAAGCTAGATTTGTAAAAGAGTATGGATTAAAAGAGTATGATGCTTCAGTAATCACTTCTAGCTTAGAAATGGCAAACTATTTTGATGATATGATGAGTGAAGGAGTTAGTGCAAAGAATGCAGTAACTTGGCTAACTGTTGAACTTCAAGGAAGACTTAAAGAAGGTGTTACAATAGAGCAATCGCCAATTTGTGCAAAAACTTTAGCTTTAATAGTAAAAAGAATTGAAGATAGTACAATCTCTGGAAAAGCAGCAAAAGAGGTTTTAGATTATTTAATTGAAAACTCTTCAAATAATGTTGATGAAGCTATTGAAAAATTAGGGCTTAAACAAGTTAGTGATGATGGGGCTTTATTAGCAATAATTGATGAAATTTTAAATGCAAACCAAGATAAAGTAGCTGAATATAAAGCTGGGAAAGAGAAAATGTTTGCATTTTTTGTAGGTCAAACTATGAAAGCAAGTAAAGGTAGTGCGAATCCAAATAGAGTAAATGAATTAATAAAAGAGAGATTATCTTAAATGAAAGAAGGTGCAATTGCCGTTATTGGGGCAGGGAAATGGGGACAAGCTCTCCATTTTGCCCTAAGCCAAAAACAAGAGTGTTATATTACTTCAAGAACAAAAAGAGAGATTAAAAACTTTGTTGATTTGGATTTTGCACTATCTTGTGAATATTTGGTAATTGCAATTCCAACTCAAGAAATAAGAGTTTGGCTTGAAGAAAATTTTAAATTTAATAATCAAAAAATATTAGTTGCAAGTAAAGGGATAGAGGCTTCAAGCGGGGCTTTTTTAAATGATATCTACTCAAATTTTGTACCAAATGAAAATATTGGATTTATCTCTGGTCCTTCATTTGCTACTGAAGTTATAAAAGCACTACCTTGTGCTTTAGTTATAAACTCTTATTCAAAAAATATTTATGAAGAGTTTAGTAAATTTTTCCCAAATTTTATAAAAACATATTATAGTTCAGATGTAATTGGTGCTGAAATTGCAGGAGCTTATAAAAATGTTTTAGCAATTGCAAGTGGAATTTGTGAAGGATTAAATCTTGGAAAAAATGCTCAAGCTTCACTAATAGCTAGAGGTTTAGTTGAAATGCAAAGATTTGGAAAATATTTTGGAGCAAAAAAGATGACTTTTTTAGGGCTTAGTGGCGCTGGAGACCTATTTTTAACTGCAAATTCAACTATGAGTAGAAACTTCCGAGTAGGGCTAGGACTTGCTAAAAATCAGACTTTAGATACTATTTTAAAAGAGTTAGGAGAAGTAGCTGAAGGAGTTAAAACTGCAAATGCAATAGATAAGTTATCAAAGCAATATGAGATTTATACGCCTATTGCAAAAGAGGTAAAACTCATCTTAGATGGTAAAAATCCACAAGATAGTTTAAAAGATTTACTAAAAAACTAAACTATCTTTTTTTATGATTATCTCCCCACAAATAAAGCTGTTTAATAATAGGTTTTAAACTTTTTCCATATTCAGTCAATGAATACTCAACTTTTGGTGGAACAATAGGATAAACTTCTCTATGAACTATCTCATCAATTTCCAACTCTCTTAACTTCTGAATTAACATCTTTTGAGTAGCTTTTGGTAATAATTTTTGTAGTTCATTAAATCTTTTTTTTTCATCTTTTAAATACCAAATTATCAAAATCTTCCATTTTCCTGTCAATACATCAATTGCTGTTTCAACTGGACATTTAAACTCTTTATCTATATTAATTTTACTCTTTTTTTTAATCATATTTTACTCCAAAAGTATCTTTTTAGTAAGTACCTTTCTTAAAAGATAGTTCTTGCTCTTTTAAAGTATTTTAGCTAAAGTTTTAAATCAAAAAGTTAAAAGGAGAGAAAATGAAAGCTTTTGTTGTAGAAAAAGATAATAATAATGAAATTATTTCAAATGTAAAAGAGTTTCTAAAACCAATTTGTGATGATAATGAAGTTTTAATAAAAGTAACTTACTCTAGCTTAAATTATAAAGATGCACTTAGTTCTATTGGTCATGTAGGAGTTACAAAAGTTTTTCCTCATATTACAGGAGTTGATGTTGTTGGAGTTATTGAAGAATCAAAATCAACAATATTCAAAGTAGGGCAAAGAGTAATAGTTACAGGATATGATTTAGGAATGAATACAAATGGTGGTCATGCTCAATTTGTAAAAGTTCCAGCTTCTTGGGTTATTAAAACTCCTGATTCTATTAGTGATAAAGAGATTATGGCGTATGGAACAGCTGGATTAACTGCAGCATTAAGTATTCAAGAACTTTTAAAAAATGGCATAAATCCTGAGGATAGCTCTATTTTAGTTACTGGTTCAACAGGTGGAGTTGGTTCAATATCTATTGCAATTTTAAGTAAACTTGGATTTAATGTAGTTGCTATTACAACAAAAAGTGATAAAAGTACCTATTTAAAAAGCCTTGGAGCAAATGAAATAATCCTACTTGAAGATTTTATGCAAAACTCTTCTAAACCTTTATTAGCTACAAAATATGATGCCATTATAGACACTGTAGGTGGAGATATTTTAGCTCAAGCTTTAAAAACTTTAAAATATGATGGGGTAGCAACTTGTTGTGGGCTTACAGCTTCTGCAATTCTAAATACAAATGTTTACCCTTTTATATTAAGAGGTGCTAGACTTATTGGAATTGATAGTGTTGAGTGTAAATTAGAAAAGAAAGAAGCTGCTTGGGAAAAACTTGCAGGTTATTGGAGTGTAGATTGTTTAGAAAATATCATCAAAGAGATCTCTTTAGATGAGATAAAAGATGTTTATTCTAAACTTTTAGATGGAAAAGCTAGTGGTAGATATGTAGTAAAAATAGCGTAAGCTATTAAGCTACATTTATCTCTTTATTTTCAACTTTTTGACTATATATAGTCTCTTCTCCTGAAGCTAAAATTTTTGCTTGCTCTACCCATGAAAATTCTTCTATAGAGTTCTCAGCATTTATTGAAGCTCCAATAGTTACACAATCTTCATTTGTCCATTCAGATATTTGTTTAAAGCTATTTATTCCCATTCTATTTAATTCAAATTCAAATTTTGAGTCAATACCCTTAATCTTTTTTAAATTATCTTTTACTGGCTTCTGAACAGCTAATTTTTTATCTTTATTAGTCTCTTCTTTAGAACTTCTTCCCTTACCTATTATATAACCAATTAATATTCCTATAATCAAAGCTATAAAAAGATTTAAAACAATTTGTAAAGCTATTTCAAACATCTATTTAACTCCTTTCTCTTTTAATAAAATCTCTACTCTTCTATTCTCTTCAGAAAGACCTAATTCATCTTCTTGTGCAATTGGAAATTTATTCCCATAACCAAATGATTTTATAGAATCTTTATTCACCCCAAATTTAATTAAAACATCTTTAACACTAGCAGCTCTTTTATCTGATAATTGCTGATTCAAATTAGGATTTCCTTTTGAATCTGTATGTCCACCAACCTCAATATAGTAATCATGCCCTTTTAATATATTTGCAATCTCTTCTACTATTTTTATAGATTCTGGTGTTAAATTTGTACTTGCTCTTGCAAATGTAATTTTATTCTCTTTTAATATACTATTTATTTTATTTTGAACATCAATAATTGTAACAGCTTCTGGAATATCCGTTTTATTTATAGATACATCTTTTTCAACAATACTTTTTATCTCTTCTATTTGTTTCTCTATTGTTTCTTGATCTTTTACTATAGCTTTTATATTTAAAGAAGCATTTAAATTATTTTTTAAACTAATATTTTCTAACTCTTGTATAGCCTCTTGACTATTCATATCTGCTATAACTTTTAAACCTTCACTATTATAAATAATTTTAGCACCATTTATAGACTCTTCTTTGAATTTATCAATAAAAGGTTTAACTCTTTCTAAAAATGGATAATCAATTACAACTCCATCTTCAAATAATATAGAATTCCCTTCTTGATCAATTCCTAAACTATTTAAAACTATTTTCAAATCATTATTATTTGGGAATAATCCATTTAATACTAAAATGTCATTACTCTTTTCTATACTAAAATTAAAGGGTATATTTTTAGACTCTTTTGAAAAGAAAGAGCTAATCTTCTTATTCATAGATGAAAAAATATTTTCTTTATTACTATTCGTACTTGAATAATCAAAATTATAAATAGTAATTACATTCAAAATGAGAAAAATTACTAAAAGATAGAGGATTTTCTTAAATAAAGACACTTTAAACTCCTATTAAAAATCATCAAAATCTATACTACCTTTTGAGTAGTTTACTACATTTCCTTCAAAAAAATTAGTTCTTTGATCATTAAAACTTGCATATCCATCTACCCATGGAATAGGGTGTTTTACATTATATTCAGATTTATATCCTACAGCTTCAAGTCTTCTATCTGCAAGATATTCAATATATTGTCTAATAATAGCATCTGTAAAACCTAAAATTTGTCCTTGAGTAATATATGCTCCCCAAGAAGCTTCCAAATCAACTGCTTTTCTAAACATCTCTCGCACTTTTTTTTCTAAAGTTTCTGTAAAAAGATCTGGTCTCTCTTTTCTCACACTATTTATCATATTTTGGAAAAGTATTAAATGAGTAACTTCATCTCTTTGAATAAACCTAATCATTTGAGAGCTTCCTAACATTTTCCCAGATTTTCCAAGAGCATAAATTGCTGCAAATCCTGCATAAAAATATAAACCTTCTAAAATTTGGTTTGCAAACATAGCAAGAAGTAATTTTTCATCTGTTAATTCACCATGTGCCAAATTATCATAAACACTTGCTATATAAGTATTTTTCTCTTTTAATTTTGTATCATTTTTCCACATATCATAGATTAAATCTGTATTATCAGAGATTGATTCAACCATAACTGCATAAGATTTACTATGATTTGCCTCTTCATAAGATTGTCTACTTAAACAAGCATTAATTTCAGGTGCAGTTATATAAGGATTTATATTATCCATTAAATTGTTTGTTTGTAAGCTATCCATAAAAATCAATTGGCTTAGAACTAAATCATACATTCTTTTTTCTGCTGGAGTCAAATATTTATAATCTTTTGCATCTTGTGTCATTTGAACTTCTCTTGGGAACCAAGTATTGGCTTCCATCATATCCCATAAATTTAAAGCCCATTGATACTTCATTCTTGTAAAGTTTATCATTCCATCAGAATCTCCACCAAAAACTCTTCTATCATTTAAACTCTCTTTTGAATCTGGGTTATAAATAATCTTTCTTTCCATCTCTTTCCTTTATTAAATAAAGTGTTTTGGTTATTGGCAACCAGCACACTCCATACTTCTATCTTCTACATCATTTTTTGCTTCTGGACTTTGACTTCTTAAATAGTATGTTGATTTAAGTCCTAGTTTCCAAGCTAATGTATAAATTTCATGAAGATATTTTCCACTCGCTTTATCTAAACTCATAAAAATATTTGTACTTTGACCTTGATCTATCCATTTTTGTCTAATTGCCGCTGCTTTTATTAAATCTAATTGATCTATTTCAAAGGCAGGAGTATAATACCCCCAAGTTTCTGGACTTAATTTTGGAACAACAACAGGAATTAATCCACTTAAGTTCTCTTCAAACCACTTTCTTTTATATACTGGTTCAATTGCTTGAGTAGTTCCAACTAAAATTGAAATTGAAGAAGTTGGAGCAATAGCCATTAAGTAACCATTTCTCATACCATCTTTTTTCACTTTTTCTCGTAAAAACTCCCAATCACAAGAAGTATCAAATAGATCTTTTTCAACCAAAGCATTAACTGCTTGTGGTGCAAAATCATGTGGCATAATACCCTTACTCCAATTTGAACCTTCAAATGTTGGATAAACACCCTTTTGTGTTGCTAAATCTGAGCTTGAAAGTATTGCATTATATGAAATTACTTCCATAACCTCATCTATTTTCTTGAAATGTTCTTTTGAACCCCAAGATATTTGATAAGTTGCAAGCATCTCTGCTTCACCCATAACTCCAAGACCTATACTTCTACTTTTTAGATTTGTAGCTTTTACTTTTCTAAGTGGGTAAAAATTTAAATCAATTACATTATCAAGCATTCTAATAGCTGTTGGAACTACTCTTTTAATATCTTCTTTTGTATTTATTTTTGACAAGTTTATAGAAGCTAGATTACAAACTGCTGTATCACCATCAATTTTCTCTTTTTCAACTATAAAGATTTTTTTACCATTAATACTATCAAGTGCTGTTACTTTATTTGCTTTTTTTGTAAATCCACCATCAACAACTACTAAATCCTCTTCTTCAAAAAGTTTTATAGTTCCATCTTCAAACTCTAGTTTAATTCTATAGTGATTTGGATTAGTATTTTGGAAAATTTCTGTACATAAATTTGAACTTCTAATATGTCCTACATGAGAATTTGGATTAACTCTATTTGCTGTATCTTTAAAACATAAAAATGGGCTTCCACTTTCAAAATATGAAGTCAAAATCTTTTTCCATAAATCTTTTGCTTTCATTCTATCTTTTGTTATACTCTCATTTTGCTCATAAGCTATATATTTTGCTTCAAACTCATCTCCATAACATTCACTTAAATCTTTTACTTCAACTGGGTCAAAAAGTGTCCAATAAGAGTCTTCTAAAACTCTTTTCATAAATAGATCACTTATCCATAAAGCAGGGAATAAATCATGAGCTCTTCTTCGCTCTTCTCCAGAATTTTTCTTTAAATCTATAAAATCAGCTATATCCATATGCCAAGGCTCAAGATAAACAGCAATTGCCCCTTTTCTTGTCCCTAATTGATCAACAGCAATAGCAATATCATTTGTGATTTTTAAAAATGGAATAGTTCCACCAGCAGCACTTTTATGGCCATCTATAGCTCCACCAAGACTTCTTATTTGATTCCAATCCCAACCTATACCACCACCATATTTACTTAAAAGTGCCATCTCTTTGTAACCATCAAAAATACCCTCTATATTATCAGGACTACTTCCTATATAACAAGAGCTTAATTGGTGTCTATTTGTTCTAGCATTACTTAGTGTTGGAGTTGCTAACATAACTTCAAATTTAGAGATAACATCATAAAACTCTTTTGCTCTTTCTTGTTTATTCTCTTCATTTTGAGCTAAAAACATAGCTATTGCCATAAACATTTGTTGTGGTAACTCTATTGGTTCACCTTTACTATTTTTTATTAAATATCTATCATATAGAGTTTTTACACCTAAATAATTAAATAAAAAATCTCTTTGCGGTTTTAAATAAGAGTTTAAATCATCTAAATCATATCCATTTGCCAAATTTGGGATTAATCTTCCTGCATTTATTCCAAACTCAATATATGATTTTAAATGACAATAAGGCTCTCCTTTAATTCCATGTGTTGCAATACCAACTCTATGATATAAATCATATAAAAATAGCCTTGCTGCAACAAATGTCCAATTTGGAACATCTATATCTATTTTTTCAACTGCTGTTTTTATCAAAGCATCTTGAATGTCACTTGAACTCATACCATCTATAAACTTTATATGAGAATCTAGTTCTAATTCACTTTGACTTACCCCTTCTAAACCTTTTGTAGCATCAATAGTCATTTTTTGGATTTTTGTAATGTCCAAAACCTCTCTTCGACCATTTCTTTTTTGAATCATTATTGTCATTTACTTGTCCTTAAACTATTTAAAAACTCTATTAAATATTGCATCTACATTTTTTGTATAGTAGTCAAAATTAAAACACTCTCTTATTTGCTCTTGGCTTAAAGATTTTCCAAGTTCCTCATCAGATAAAAGATATTGAAGATAAAGAGATTCTCCTTTTTCGTTTGTTGTTGATTTTCCTTTTTGTATCTCTTCCCAAACTCTCATAGCATTTCTTTGAACTATTCTATAAGCATCTTCTCTACTAACACCTTTTAATGGTAACTCTAATAAAACTCTTTGAGAAAATACTAATCCACCCGTTAAATTTAAATTTTTCATCATATTTTCAGGCATAACTGTAAGATTTGCTATTACACTATTCATTCTATGAAGCATAAAATCTGTTGTTATAAAAGCATCTGGCAACCAAAATCTCTCTGTTGAAGAGTGACTTATATCTCTTTCATGCCATAAAGCTACATTTTCCATAGCTGGTATACAATAGGCTCTTATCATTCTAGCTAAACCTGTAATATTCTCTGTTAAAATAGGATTTCTCTTATGTGGCATTGCTGAACTTCCTTTTTGCCCAGCTGCAAAATACTCCTCTGCTTCATAAACTTCTGTTCTTTGAAGATGTCTTACTTGTACTGCAAATTTTTCTACACTAGAAGCTAAAAGGGCTAAAGAAGTCGCAAGTCTAGCGTATCTATCTCTATGAATTACTTGATTACTACAAGGTTCTGGTTTAAGCCCAAGCTCAGCCATTGCATACTCTTCAAGTTCAAGTGGTGCATGTGCAAAATTCCCCATAGCTCCACTAATTTGCCCAACTGCAATTACCTCCATAGTCTCTTCAAGGTTTTTAAGATGTCTTTTTACTTCATCATACCAAACTGCAAGTGTAAGTCCAAAAGTTATTGGTTCACCATGAATTCCATGGCTTCTTCCTACCATTAAAGTATATTTATGTTCATTCGCTCTTTTTTTGATAGACTCTAAAAGCATTTTCACATCTTCAATAATAATTATTAAAGAGTCTCTCATTTGTAAGGCAACACCTGTATCAACAGCATCTGAACTTGTCATTCCATAATGAAACCATCTTGACTCTTCCCCTAAAGATTCAGATACACTAGTATTAAATGCTATTAAATCGTGTTTTGTAATAGCTTCAATCTCTTCAATTCTTTGAACACTAAACTTTGCATTTTTTACTATCTTTTCACAATCTTCATCAGGAATAAGCCCTAATTTATTCCAAGCTTTAACAGCTGCTTTTTCAACCTCTAACCAAGCTGCATATCTTGCTTCTTGTGTCCATTTTGAGCTCATCTGCTCTCTAGCATATCTTTCAACCATATAAATTCCCTTATAATCGTATTTCTATATTTTTTATTATAAAATAGCTTTAAAATTTAGTTTGTATTGTATCTAAATAATATAAAATCAAACAAAAGTAGGAATATAATTTGCCATTTGTACTTAAGAAATTTCAAGCAATAAAAGATAAAAAAATACAGATTTTTTTGACCCATTATTTAAACTATAGCCCAAAAATAGCCCAAAAGTTAATAGGTAAAGGAAGAGTATTTAGAGATGATATGAGTGCTTTTAATCCTAGTGATATTATTGATTGTGAAGAGATTTTTATTGGAGTTTTTGAAGGTCAAAGTAGGGGATTAAAACCTCTTTTAGAATTTAATGATTTTGCAATATTTGATAAGCCAACAAACTTAATGGTTCATCCAATTTCTAAACATACACAATACTCTCTTTTAGATGAAATAAGATATTTTTTTGGAGAAGATGCAAATTTAATCCACCGAATTGATGCAGAAACGAGTGGCTTAGTAATTGTAGGAAAAAACAAAAAAAGTGAAATAGAACTAAAAGATATGTTTCAAGAGAAAAAATATCATAAATCTTATCTTGCTATTGTTTGCGGAAAATTAGAAAAAGAGCTAACTATAAATAAACCTCTTGATAAAGAAGGTCTTTTAATTGGTGTCAAAATGAAAGTTTGTAATGAAGAAGAGGGTGGGAAAGAGTCAATTACAATTATAAAACCTTTAAAATATAATCAAAATAGAGATTTAACACTTATTGAAGCTATTCCACTAACAGGAAGGCAACATCAAATAAGAGTTCATCTTCACTCTATAAATCATACAATTTTGGGAGACCCAATTTATGGTATAGATGATATTAATGCAGAAAATTATCTAAATAAAACTTTAAGTAGTAATGATAGATTTACTTTAAGTGGCTCTTCAAGACTTTGGCTTCATGCAAACTATTTGGAATTTTCATATAAAAATATTATCTATAAAATATTTTCAAAAAATAGAGATATTTTTAATGAATTTGAAAGATGTTAAAAGCAAACAAAAGTTTGCCTTTAAGCTTATTTTATAATATTTGCTAACTCTTCAGTTGTAGAGATTTTCTCAATTTTTACAACTTTTCCATTATCTAAAGAGTAAACAATGATTTTTCCATCTTCTTTTGTGAAATTATCTTTATTTGTATCATCTAAAAGTAGAACTGAAAAAGGGTATTTTTTCATCTTTGGTAAAGCAATAAATTTAGATATTAAACTTGGCATTCCTGAAATATCAGCTACATAAACAGCAGAATTTTTCTCTAAAACATTCTCTTTTTCACTTAATGGTAAAAGATAATCTCTTAATAAATCACTTGTTTTTTTATCACTAGCAAAAAGAATAGTTTTTATTTTTGCATCAATAATCTTTTCAGCTTCATGTTGGTCTTTAATTTTAATATTTTCAACAACACTATCAACTGCTAAAGGAGCAGCATTTAAACCTAAAACTAAAAAAGTAGCTAGAAGTAGTTTTTTTAACATATTTTTTCCTTAAAAAATTTTTATGGATTGTATCTTTTAAAAGTAAACAAAAAGTTAAATATAAGTTTTTATTGCAAACTCTTATTTAATTTATTTAAATATAAAGATATATTTTTTTGTATAGTTTCCAAATTTACTAGTTTTTGTTCAACTTGATAGTTCTCTTTTTCACTACTATTTTTTAGATAATCATCTATTTCGCTTATTTGATTATCTACTTTCATTTTATACTCATTCATTAGATTTATAACATCTTTTAAAGGTTTATTAAATTGTGTTTTAATATAAAATGCTAGATATTCAAAATCTATAAAATCTTTATAAATTGATTGTTGAATAATATCTCTTAGAGTATCTTTACGAGTTAAAATAGTATTTATATTCTCATAAAAAAGATTAAGCTCTTTATCTATTTTATTTCCTAGATTTGAGATTTCTCCATCTTGAAAATTATTTATTTTTTGATTTAATATAACATATAACTCATCTAATTTTCTTAATTTATTATCAACTATTGCCATTTCATCTTTTATTCTTAACTCTATTGATTTATTAATTTTAAAATATAGATTTATAAAAAATGAGAATATAAAAAATAAGAAAAATCCTAAAATAAAACCTATATAGTAGAATACAAATACACTTATATTATAAATAGTTATTAATACGAAACCAATAATAATAGCTCTTATATCATCACCTCTTCCTAAAGAAGAGTAATTTTCTTTTAATTTATTTGATAATTTTTCTCTTAAAAAAGATATGCTTTGACTTAATTTTGATGGTTTTGATAAATATTCATCAAATAATTTTTCATAATCTAAAAGTAGCTTTTTTAGTTTTTCATCTGTTTCATAATGGAAAATTTCTTTACCTATTATTAAACCTTTTTTTGTATAAAGAATATTCGTAATTTGTGAAAATTTATAAGTTCTAAAAGATAATTTTCCTATTAAATAAATAAAAATTAAACTATAAATAGATATAAACATATATATAAAATATTCATAATTATCTGAAAAATAAGATAAAAACCCAACGCCCATAAAAACAATTATAAAAGGAATATTTAAAAAAGTTATAGTTTTTAAATAATCCTTATTTACTGTAAGAAGTAGCTCTTTTAAAGAGATATAGTTATAAATACTAAATCCCTTTTTTTCTATCTCTTCTTTTGTTTCGTAGTTTAAATAATCTTTTGTATACATAGGTTTATTTATTTAAAATATCTTCTAATTCATCACTTTGTTGTTTAGTAAGTAGTTTTATACTTGCTAAACTTTTTCTAGCTTGATCAAAGTTTTCTTGCTCTTTTTTAGCTTCAATAGCAACTTGCTCTCTATAATCTTCTATCTCTTCAAAGTGAGTTTTTAATTTACTAACATTCTCTACAAAAACATTTAAAGATAAAACTGGTTTTGAAGATAACTCTTCTGCTTTTTTATTACTTTTTATAGCTTCATCAGTTAAAGTTGAAGACATTTTATCTATTGTTTTACTCATAGCTTCTATTGTTGCCATTGAAGCATCTATTGCTTTTTGTCCAGATATTTCAATAATTGCAGTTGATAAAAGTGTTTTAAATATTGGTTTAGAAGCATTCATTGATAAAGATAATTTTCTAGCAGAATCCAATCTTACAAGTAATCTTTTTTTTGCCATCTCTAAATTACCTATTAAAACTACTAAATTAGTTTGAAAAAACTCTATACTTTTTACAAAAAGTTTTGTTTTATCATCATCAGAATTTACTTGTAAGTTTTGTTTAAACTCTTGTAATTTTATATCTAAATACTCTTTATAATCAACAACTTTTCCTAAATTTTGCTCTATTCCTTCTAAAAAATTGTTTTGCATATCTATTGAAGTATTTAAAGAGTTATAAGCTTGGTCAAATCCACTAAATATTGTTGAGATTTTTCCATTTATTGATTGGATATTAAAGCTTTGTTCATCCCATTTCTCATCAAGATATTTTGCTACATTCCCAATAACAGGGATTGATTTAAAAAACTTCATTACTCCACTATCATTATCAATAATCTCATCATAAACAACATTCATCTGTTTATTCATAGATTCTAAAACTTTTGATACATCCATAATAGGGTCATTTTCTATTATTTTTGCTGTTTCATCTATAATAGAATCAATTGGTGCAGTAATTTTTTCACCTAACTCTCTAAAATCTTTTACTTCTTGAAAAGATTTTTCAACTAGCTCTTTTTCTACTACTGTTAAACTATTTTCCATATGAATTCCTTATTTAATTATTTATTAAAATTGTATATAAAAATATTTAAATTATAATAAAAATTATTCTTTTAACAAAGTTGGCAAATGCCATTTTTTGTAGTATGCAAGAACTCTTAAAAGTACACCAAAAATAAAAACTATAATAAGTGATACAAAATTTCTTAATTCAAACAGCTCTAAAATGTAAACAATAGAAGCAATAATCAGTGCAACTGTTGCATAAAACTCTGAAACTAAAATAAAAGGCATTCTATTTATCAAAACATCTCTTATTGTTCCTCCTCCAACAGCAGTTATAAAACCTAAAACTAAAACACTTAAAAAGTTAAAACCACTCTCTATTGCAATTATAGAACCTGTTATTGCAAAAGAAGCCAAACCAATAGCATCTGAAATTATAAATGCCCATTTCCCTTCTAAATTTGTAATTTTATGTAGTTTAAAAAGTATTGCTATTAAAACCGTAACAATAACAAGTGAAAGTGGTAAATTTGAAGTAAAAACATAAGGAGTTCTATCTGCTAAAACATCTCTTATCATTCCACCACCAAAAGCAGTTAAAAATGCAGATATAAAAACTCCCAAAATATCAAGTCGGCAATGAACTCCTATTAGAAATCCACTTAAAGCAAAAGATATTATTCCTATAATATCAGCAATTTCAAATGCACTCATTTAAGAAGCTCTTGCATTGCAAGGGCTGTTTGTCTAATCTCCCATTGAGCGTGAGTATCAAGTCTTAGTTTAAAATAGTTATCAAGCTGTTTTGGCATAAAAGCAGCCCAAATTTGTGTATATCCCATTTGTGGAATTACTCTTCTAGCTTCTTGTGGTTTCACACCATTTTCTAATAATTCAAAATATAAATCTTCACTCTGTTTTATTAGCTCTTGTACTTTTTCATTCTCTTTTAGTTTCTCACTAACATAGAACTCAAAAGGTACTCTTTTTGCACTTACATATCTTCTACTTAACTCTTGCCAAGATACTCTATGTCTTACCATTTGACTTCTTGTCGGAAAATCTACTTTAAATAAAAATACTTTGAAATAATCTTTGATAATATCACACTCTTCTTGTGTATTAAAAATAGTTCTTATATCAAAACTAAATCTATCTTTATCATTTTCAAAATCATAAACTAAAGCTCTATAATTTGTAAGTAAATATCTATCATCTAAAAGCTCTCCAAATTTTTTAGAGTTTGAATACTCTAAATCTAAAATCTCTTTATGTTTAATATTTTCATAATCAAGTAATACTGGAACAAACTCAAAACTTGAACTAGGAAGTCCCATACTTTCTGCCATCAGCCTATTATAAAGACTTTCACTTCCCAAAGCTTTTGGATTTTGATAACAAATACTTGCTACTTGAGTAATAGCTAAAATTCTATTTTCTTCATTTAAATTAGCTTTTGAAAAATCCCAATTCTCTACAAAAGCAATATTATCTTCAAATATATTCTCTTTTTTATTTATTAAATTTATCATCTTATCCCTTTTGTAAAAAATTAAGCAAGATTATACAAAATAGTTTGTTAAGAATTTATCACAACCTTATTTCTACCTCTATTTTTTGCTTCATACATAGATTCATCTGCTCTTTTTACAGTTTTTAAAATATCTTCACCTTTTTCATAAATAGCTCCACCAAAAGAACAAGTTCTTTTTCCTACTTTTGGGAAATTATTTTCTTCTACTTTTTGCCTTAAATTTTCAAGTATTTTTTCCAAATCACTTTTATGATTTATATTTAAAATCAAAATAAACTCTTCTCCACCCCAACGAATAAAAATATCATCTTTTCGCAAATTTTGTTTAATTACTTTTACAAAATCAATCAAAACTAAATCCCCAACATCATGTCCAAAAGAATCATTTACATATTTAAAATGGTCTATATCTAGCATAGCAATTGCTAGTTTATGATTAAGTTTTTCTGCTTTTTCTATCCAATTTTTGTAGTTTTTCTCAAAATATTCTCTATTATAAGCATTTGTTAGTATATCTTTAGTTACTCTTATTTCAAGTTTGATTTTTTCTTTTATAGTATTTGAAATATCAGTAAAAGATACTATCTTTACATCATCTTCAAAACTATTTACTGTAACAAAGAATTTATACTCTTTTAAATCTTTTCCTCTCATAGAGACTACTCTTTTTGAACTATCCAGAGATTTTAACTCTTCAATCCAAGTCTCTTTATTTACAAAATCTTTTACATAATAAAAACTTTCATTTTTTATAAAAAATTCACAAATACAGTTATGATGTTTTTTGAAATCTGAAAGATTAAGAAAACCAAAGAAATCAAAAAACTTACGATTTGCAAATTTTATCTCTTTTATATTTGTTAAAATAATTATATTATCTTGTAAATCTATAAGTTTTTCTATATTTTTATAAGACTCTTTAAGCCTATTTTCTATCTTTTTCTCTTTTGTAATATCTTTTATTATTGAAAAAAGGATTATTCCACTTGTTGTTTCAATAGGAGAAGAAGAGACTTCTACTACTTTTACTGCTCCACTTTTTATCTTATGCTCAAAAATAAAAGAGTTCACTTTTAAATGTTCTGCTTCTGTATATTTTTTGATTATCTCTTCTGCACTAAGTTGGTTAATTTGTTTTATATTCATATTTTTTAATTCATCTAAAGAGTAACCATAAAAATCTACTGCACTTTGATTTGCATCTAATATTTGTCCATTTTGTGGGTCTATTAATAACATTATTGAAGAGTGGATTCTAAACATATTTTCAAATCTATTTTTTGCAATTTCAAGTTTTTTTAATAAGTTCTGCTCATTTTTATAATTTTTTCTCATACTAATAAATGTAATAACACTTGCTACTATAAATAAAATTAGAAAAATAGACTTTGCAATTAAGCTATTTCTCCAATTTATCATATACTCATCTTGGGAAAGTGAAACTTGAACATAAAAAGGGAATTGTTCCATTACGATAAAACTTGTAAATCTTTTAATACCATCTATAGATGTATATTTTATACATCTTTGCTTAACTCCATTTTTTATTAACTCTGTTATACTATTTTCTAAAATAGGTTTGTTTAACAACTCATCTTCTACTGAGGGATATCTTGCTAATAAAGTTGTTAAATCCAAATTTCCTAAAAGTGTAAAACCCTCTTTACCAATATTTATAGAGGATAGAGTTTTATTTAAAAGGTCAATATTTATAATTGCTGCCAAAATTCCTTTAAAATTTTTATTTTTATCTCTTATTGCAATAATTTGTAAAAATGTTCTATTTCCACTTAAACCAGAAACAATAATCTCTGAAAAACCTCTATTTAAATTAGTATTATTTTTAAATCGCTTAAAATAATCTCGCTGTGAAACATTTATCTTTTTTGAAGAGTTTTTAATATCTCCTTCTTTATCTATGAATACAATCTCTTCAATTCCATCAAAATTATTTGCAAAAATTTTCAGTTTATTTAAGATGATTTCTTGTTTATCTTCAAAATTGCTATCTTTATAGATATCTTTATTCTCTTCTAAAGTTAAAAGTGTATCTTTAGCTAAAACTAAAATATTCTCTACTCTTTCAAAATTATTTTCTAGCTTTTTTGTAAGTAAAATTGTGAGATTATTTATCTCTTTTTCTATATTTTCAATTGACTTTTGATAATTTACTATCTCTTGAGTTAAAAACAAAAAAATAACAACAAATACAGAAACTAAAAACCACTTATGATTATAAGTTTTTGTATTGAAAGTATCTTTAGTATTCATAGTTTACCTATTTGTTTTTTTATAATTTTTGGGCATTCTAAGAAAATTAAAAGTTAGTGTCAATACCGTTAATCAAGATTTATAATGACTAAAAATTATTTTTATCTTTCAAAAATATTTATAACAAGATATTATAGACTATTTTTATTTTATATTTTATTATTTCTTATTCAAAAAAAATCTATTTTTAATTTAATTATAGAATTAAACTAAAGATGCTCTTGAAAAAGAGAAAACTAATAAAATAAAGGTCATTAATTATCTCTTTTTATATATTTCTACAAACAAATAAGTCAAATATATTAATACATATTATTTACTTTTTTTCCTCTTCATTTACTTCATATATATAAACAAAATCTGCTTTATTTGTATCTATTTTTAAATCTTTCTCTTTTTCTATTTTCTCATTTGAAATAGAGATAAATGGAAAATTATTCAATCTTGAAAATCTCAAAGGAATTCCTAATTTCTGCTCTATATGTAAAGCTCCTGCAAAAACCAAAAGTTTATCTTTTGGAGTTTTTATTACCTCTTTTGCAATTTTTGCTACATTTTGTGCCATATATGTATCCCAAGTTACTTGTACTCTATACATTCTATCCAAGCAAGGCTCTAGACTTGTTTGTGGCATCTTATCGCAATGTTCTAAATATGGGTAGATAAGTTGTTGATGAGCAGATACTCCTAAATCCAAACTATTATAAAAATTTTTCTCTTCTTGGCTCATTTTATCAAACTCTTTTAAAGAGATTTTTGTTCTATCCTCTTTTGATATATTCATACCATAAAGTCTTCCACCATTTTGTTTTACAGCTTCATAAAGTGGTGCTACATATTCCCATTTATATTTTGAAAATTTATCCCACTCTCTTTTATCTTTTAAAGTGTTTGTATCAAATTTATTATCTGTATAATCTTTTAATAAACTATCATGCTCTGGAGTAAACCACTCATTTGCTAAATTTAGCTTGTAACCTTTTTTATCAAGCTCTTTTAAAAAATCTTCAAAAAACTTATGAGTTTTTTCTGTATTATGATGATCACCAACAAAAATAATAGGATAGTGTTCTACTTCATTAACAAGCTCTTGCATATCTATATTTTTTGCTTGTTTTATAGAGTAAATTCCCTCTTTTTTATCCAAATTATGTGTTGGTATAGTTAGATTCTTATTTGTACAGCCAGAAAATATAAAAATTGTAGCTATAAAAGCTATTGAAAGTTTTAACATTTTTTTACCTTTTTTATAGTTTAAGGTCCCATATATAAAGAAAACACAAGAGTATATATGAGACCCTATTAATTTTTTAATTAGAATTTATAATTCAATCCAACATAAGCAAATCTTCTTTGTATAGCATAAGGTTCTGCTTCTTCAAAATCTTTATCACCAATATTATCTACACCAATTCTAGCTGCTAAGCCTTTAGTTATTTCTTTAGAAATTTGAGCATTAAATATTGTATATCCACCAGCCTTATTTGTATTTGCTGAATCAAGATATTGTTCTCCTATATAGTTTGCACTTAAATATGAAGAAATTCCCCAACCAAATTTAGAAGTTAATCCAATATTAAATGTATTTTCAGGTTTATATGTCAAATCATTACCAGTTTGTTTATCTTCTGTTTTAACATAAGTATAGTTTGCATTTAACATATGATTTTCTGTAATATCATAATCAGCACTTAACTCAAAACCTTTTGTTCCTACTTTATAAACATTTACATATTTCGATATAGCATTATGTCCTTTTTCTGATTTAATCATATTTTCTAAATCAGTTTTAAATATTGCAGCTTTAAATATAGTATCTTTTCCATAAAACTCATAAGCCAATTCATAAGATTCTGAAGTTTCAGCTTTTAAGTCATCATTACCCCAAATACCCATACTACTATATCCGCTTGAACCTTGAAGTAGTGTCGGAGCTTTAAATCCTTCTCCATAATTTACTTTTAATCTTTGTTGGTCATCTATTTTATAAATTGCACCTATATTTGGAGAAAATTCACTTCCATATTTTTCATTATCATCATATCTTCCACCAAGAGTCAATATAAAATATTGTCCTAATTCTATCTCATCTTGAAGATAGTAAGCATTAGTTCTAGCTTTATAATCCCATTTTGATTGTCCTGTCATTGGATATTCTCTATCATGAGTCTCTTTTGAAGTCTCTGCTCCAATAACAATATAATTATTTTTTAAAGCAGTAACTTTTGATTCTCCTTTTATAGAATCATTTGTAAGTTTAGTAATATAGTTCATTGTAGATGATGAACCACCTCTATATGTTGAATCTAATTTTGTTTTGGCATAATCAATATCAAAAGATATATTTTCAAAACTTTTTGTATAACCCACATTATATAAATCTCTTTTTAGCTTATACTGTTCAGGATATAGTTCTAACTCTCTTTTCTCTTCTCCTTTAAGATATGAAGCATATACATTTTGAGTATCATCAAAATTATATTGAAGTTTAATATTTCCACTCTCATTTTTTACTCCTTCTATATAAGTATGATCAAATGCTGGTGTTGCTGAACCTATAGTATAGTCTCTATTAAATTTGCTTGCTCCAGCAAATATTAAAAGCTTATCAGAAATATTTCCACCAATATTAGCACTTATATTTTCTGCATCTCCACCTTTCTCAGAAGCAGAAAAACCAGCTTGAACATCTATTTCTCCATAGATTTCTTTAACATCTTTTTTAGTAATAATATTAATTACTCCTCCTATAGCCTGAGAACCATAAATAGAGCTTTTTGGTCCTTTTATAATCTCTATTCTTTCTATCATATTTATAGGAACCCAAGAGTATTGGAAATCACTATGTCCAATATAAGCATCAGATTGATTTATTTTTTTACCATCAACTAAAATTAAAGAATAACTTGGGTCTAGTCCTCTAATAGAAATTCCCTTTCTTCCATTCATTGGTGATGAATTTACAGTTTCAATAATTCCTGCTTGTTTAACCAAAATATCTTTAATATTTGTTGCATTCATTTTTGCTATTTCTTCAGCTGTTATAACTGTAACAGAACTTGATAAATCTTCTATTTTTTTATCTGATTTTGAAGTTATAACTACCTCGTCTAATTTTTGTGATACTTCATCTGCTATTACATTTGATGAAAGTATTGCAAGAGCTAAACTTGCAAATATACTTTGCTTATACATAATTTTCCTTTTTTAATAATTTTATGGGATTATAATAAAAGCGATAACTAATATCAATATTATTTTATATAGATTGGAATTAATTTTTCTTAAATTGGGTTTTTATAAAATTTATTAAGAAGTAGTAATTAATATCTCTTTTTGAAGCTTTTTAGAGTAAACAAATTCTGTTTCAACTTGAAAAATATCATAGATATTTTCATAAGTTAAAATATCTTTTGTAGCTCCAAAATATTTTATCTCTCCCTCTTTCATCATAATAATCTCATCTGAATATAAAAAGGCTTGATTTATATCGTGAAGAATTGCACAAACTCCAATATTCAAATCCTTTTGAAGCTCTTTTGCTAAATCTAAAATTTTGTATTGATAAAAAATATCCAAATTTAAAGTAGGTTCATCTAAAAAAAGATATCTACTTTTATCCTTACTTGCATATAGTTGAACAACAACTCTTGCAAATTGGATTTTCTGTTTTTCACCTCCAGATAATACTAGATAGTTTTTATCTTTTAAAGGCTCTATATGAAGTTTTTTTACAACATAATCTAAAATCTCATTTTTTTCCTTTAAGCTTAATTCATAGGCATAAAGCCCCATTTCTACAATCTCAATAGCTTTAAAACTATATGGAAAAGTAAAAGATTGATTTAAAACAGACCTTTTTAGAGCTAACTCTTTATCACTATAACTTTCAATATTTATATCCTCTAAAGTTATATTTCCCTCTTGAATATCTAAGTTTCTATTTATATTTTTAATCAATGTTGATTTACCACAACCATTTGGACCAACAATTGATAAAAAAGTATTAGTTTTTATATCTAAATTTATATTTTTTAATATCTCTTTTTTTTGAATTGTAAAGTTTAAATCTTTTATTTTATACACTTCATATATCCTTTAGTTTATTGTGCTTTGTCTATTTCTTATTAAAAGCCATAAGAAAAACGGTGCTCCAAGTAATGCTGTAATAATCCCAATTGGGAGTTCAGCAGGAGCTATTATTATTCTAGCAATAGAATCAGCCCATAAAAGAATAAATGCACCTAAAACAGCACTAAGAGGTAGATAAAATTTATGATTTGAACCAACTAATATTCTTGCAATATGGGGAACAACAAGTCCAACAAAACCAATAATTCCACAAAAAGCTACACTAACACCAATTGATAAAGATACAAAAAAGATAATTAGTTTTTTTAATCTTTCTGCATTTACACCAGAATTTTTAGCTTCATCTTCGCCCAAAAGCATAAGATTTAACTCTGTTTTTTTACTTATAGCAAATATATAAGTGAAAACTACCACAGGAATTAGTGTAAAAATAACTTTTGTATTACCATTTGCTAAGCTTCCCATAGTCCAAAAGGTAAAACTTTTAAGTTCATCTTCTGTACTTACATAAGTAAATAACCCAACTAAAGCTCCAAGCATTGCATTTATTGCAATTCCAGCTAAAAGCATAACTGTAACAGCTACTTTATTGTAAATAGTTGCTAATTTATATATAGCAAAAATAGTTAAACTTGCACCTAAAAAAGCACTCAAAGGAAGAGAAAGATAAGATAAAAATCCACTACTAATTGCTACTGGTAAAAAACTTCCTAAAAGCATAAAAATAACAACTCCTGCTGAAGCTCCAGCAGATACCCCAATAATAGATGGATCAGCCAATGGGTTTTTAAATAGTGTTTGCATCAAAGCCCCAGAGATTCCAAAAGCAATTCCAACAAGAACAGCTAAAAAGATTCGTGGTAATCTAATATCTACCAAAACTTGATAATAGATTTTATTCTCTTGAGAGTTTAATATAGTATTTAGTATATCTTGAAAGGATATACTAAATGCTCCTATAGTTGTATTTAAAACAACTGATAAAATGACTAAACAAAAAAATATTAAAATAACCGTTTTTTTAAAAGCTAACATTTTTAAACTTATTTGCAATATGATAATTTCTTATCATTAAACATACAAGATAATTCCTGTAAAGCACTATCTAATCTTACAGTAAATCCAGAAATCAAAAGCATATCCATAGAGTAAATTTGCTTATTTTTACCAGCATTTGTTGAAGATATAATAGCTTCATCAATTCCTACATTTCCCATATGTTCTGATGTTATAATTACATCTGGATTCATTTGTAAAATAGATTCTGGAGATATTTTTATATACTCTTTAAGAGAAACTACATTTTCACCTCCAGCTAAATCAATCATAACTCCTGCTTTAGTTTGTGTTCCAGCTGCCATAATTGTTCCTTCTCCTCTTGAAAATAGAAACAATACTTTTGGTTTTTTCTTATCTTTTATCTCTGCTTGCATTTTTGAAACATTGTTTTCAATTCTAGAGATAATCTCTTGTGCTTTTTTATCTTCTCCTAAAATTTCTCCAACTTGCTTAATCTTTTTTTTAGTAGATTCTATTGATGGTTCATCATTTATAATATATGTTTTTATTCCATAATTTGGAAGTTCATTTATAAAATTTTTTGGTTCGGCTTGACTACTTACAATAGCAACTTCTGGTTTTAAAGATAAAATTCCCTCTTTTGGAAGACTAAGCCAATAACCTACATTTGGAAGTTTTGAAGTAACTTCCTTGGGATAAGCACTTGATAAATCAACACCTATTAACTCATCACTATGCCCTAAAGCTACAATAGTTTCAGTAATACTTCCACCTACACTTACAATTTTTGAAGCATAAGTAAAAGTGCTAAAAAGAGCTAAAGATAAAGATAATTTTAATACTCTAGTCATCTTTTTTTAATCCTAATTCATGAGTTTCACCATGAGCTTTTCCATTCATAGTATTAAGCTCCTTGATATTTTTATTTGTCTCATCTAGCTTATATGCTGCTCCAAAACCAATAACAAAATTTCCTTCACTAGGAGTTAATTTATAAAATCTTGAAGCTGGCATATCTCTAACAAGTGATGCTTGTTTATCAAATCTTTTTTCAAAAAGTTGTGCAATTTTTTCTGTTCTTTCATCATTTTCATCAAACTTCTCTGCTTTTGCTTTAAAGTATAATCTTCTTCTTGCATAAATATGTTTTGTATCACTTTCATCTTCAATAAAAAGAAGATGTGCTTTTCCTGTATTATACATATTATGTGAGTGTTGAACTGATGTACTTATAAATACATAAAAATTTCCATTTTCATCTTGTACAAATGGAGAATAACTAGCAAAAGGCTCTCCATCAGAACTTACAGTTGATAATATAACTGTTTTAATATTGTTTAGAAAAACATTCAGCTCCTCTTGAGCCTTATCTTTTTTTATAATTTTTGGTGCATTTTCCATAATCAATCCTTATTTGAATAAAAATGTTTATATTGTGATATATAAATCTAATAAAGATTATATTTAATATAAGAATGAATATCAATATTGTGTTTTCACAAATTGGAAATACTTTTTCATAAATTGGACTTTTTTTTGATATCTTTTGGCAAACAGCTATATTTAGCTGAAAAAGCGTATGAAAAACTTCCTTGATTTGTATAACCAACCATTGAAGAAACCTCTTTTACCGAGTATTTATTTGTTTTCAAATATTTTATAGCCTTTTCAAGTCTTAAATCTTTTAGATACTCATAAATTGTTGTATTAAAAAGTTCTTTAAACCCTTTTTTTAACTTTGTTTGATTTAAAGCTACCTTCTTTGATAAAAGAGCAATTGTAATATTCTCTTGAAAAGAGTTATCCAAAATCATTTTTGCTTTTTGAACTCTTTTTATATCTTCATCATCTAAATTATTTAATAAAGAATCCTTTTTCTGGCACTCTTCAAGAATATAGTGGATAACTTGCATTGTTTTATTTTTAAGATAAATCTTATCAAAACCACTACTATACTCTCTACTAAATAGTTCATCAAACTTCTTTTTTAGATTTGGGTCATAAAACTTTTTACTAAAATTTTCTTTAAAAATATCAGTAAAATACTCATTCTCATTTAAATACTCTTCATTTAAAGTTATACAAATATATTTTACATGTTCACCCTGTTTATTTAGTAAAGACTCCTCTATATCTTGCTTATATTCAACACTTATGTCATTTTCATTATATACTATCTTTTCATTTGTAACTTGATCCAATTTTTCAAGCTTTCCTTGAAGAATTATTCGTATTTGAAGCTGTTTATTCTTTTTAGGAAGCTTTTGAATATAAGATTGTTTTACCTCATTATCAACAATATTTAAATAGATATTATCTTCAATCATAGCATTTATAATTTTCAGATTTATATACTGATTATTGACACTTACAATTTGTTTTATAAAAGATTTGCTTTTCTCATCTTTAATTAAAACTTTTCCGACTTCATAAAGTTTTGATCTTATAAAATTAGTCACTTTTATCTCTTTGATAATAATTATTAAAATAGATTTTAGTTGAAAAATACTTTTCTTATTCTTAAATTTTTTTATTTAATAGTAAAATATAAGTTATACTTATGAATAATCTGTTTTTTAGCTTTAAAATAGTTTAAATTATCTTTTTTTACCAAAAAATTAGATTTACCTTTACTTTGAATAAATTACCTCTATAATAAAATTCAACAAAAAATTAAAGAGTATTTATGAAAAAAATTGATTTAAGATATATTTGGGAGTTGCTTTTAGAAAATAAAAAACTTCTTATTTTTGGACAACTAATAACAATTATTGCTATTTTGATTAGTGTTCCCATACCTTTAATGCTTCCAGCACTTGTAGATGAAGTTCTATTAAATAAACCTAACTTTTTTTTAGAAAATATAAATAGCTTATTTGGAAGTGGAAATGCTTTTTATTATATATTTATTGTAACTATTGCCGTAGTCTTTTTAAGATTAATCCACTATATTTTATCAGTTATAACTACAAAGATTTTTACAAATATAGCAAAATATGTAACATTTAAAATAAGAGAGAAATTGATTACTCATTTAAAATATGTCTCTATGAATGAGTATGAAAGCTTAGGAAGTGGTTCTATTGCTGCAAATTTAATCACAGATGTAAATACTCTTGATAATTTTATTATGTCTGTTGCTAGTAAACTTGTAACTTCTATATTAACTTTAATTGCTGTTGCTATTGTAACTATCACAATTCAACCTATTTTAGGGATTCTTATAATAATAATTCAACCATTAGTAATGTTTCTTTCTAGAAAGATTGCAAAAAAAACAGGTGTTTTAAAAAAAGAAGAGAATCAAGCTATTGCAGAGTTTCAAAATAATATCGGTGAATCTTTAGATATGTTCGGTCAAATTAAAGCTAGTAATAAAGAAGAATATTTCTCTAATATAGCTATATCTAAAGCAAAAAACATTCAAATAACATCAAATAACTACAACTACAAAAGTGTAGCTTATGAGAGATTTTCATTTACACTATTTTTAATAGTATTTGAAATTTTAAGAGCTGCTGGTTTACTTATGGTTGCTTATAGTGATTTATCTATTGGTATGATGTTTGCTATGTTTGGTTATATTTGGTTTATTATGACACCAGTTCAAGAGATATTATCTATGCAATACTCTTATGAAACTTCAATAGTAGCACTAAGAAGAATAAATAAGATTTTACAACTTACTAAAGAACCAAACGGACAAAAAAGCTTTGAAACCCTAAAAAATGGAGTTGATATTACTCTAAAAAATATCTATTTTTCTTATAATGAAAATAGAGAACTTTTAAAAGATATAAGTTTAGAGATAAAAGCTGGTGAAAAAGTAGCTTTTATAGGGGCTAGTGGAAGTGGAAAAACAACTTTAGCACAAATAATTGCAGGTTTTTATAGTAAAAAAAGTGGTGAACTTAGATATAACAATATAAGAATAGAGGATTTAGATAAAAAAAGCTTGAGAAATGAACTCTTTTTGGTTCTTTAAATGCCAATACTATTCAACAATACATTAAGATTTAATATAACAATGGGAGATGAAAGTGTAAGTGATGAAATTATATATAAAGCCCTAGAAATAGCCCAACTAAAACAAAGTGTATTAGATATGGAAAATAAACTTGATACAATTGTTGGAAAAAATGGAGTAAGACTTAGTGGTGGTCAAAGGCAAAGATTATCAATAGCTAGAATGATTGTTGTAAATCCATCAATTGTTATTTTTGATGAATCAACTTCTGCTTTAGATGTTCATACAGAAGTAAAACTATTTAATGATTTAGAAGAGATTTTAAAAGATAAAACAGTTATAACAATTGCTCATAGATTAAGTACAGTAAAAAATGCAAATAAAATTTATGTTCTTGATAATGGGAAAATTGTTCAAAGTGGTAACCACAAAGAGTTGGAAAAAGAGGAAGGTTGCTATCTTGATTTTGTCAAAAATCAGTTAGTTTAATAGATTTTAATTTAAGGAGATAATTATGGAAAAACATATTGAAGAGATAAATGAAGATATAGAAAAAGTTGTTGATGGATCAAAATTTGATGAGATAATAGAAGATATCTCAACTTGGGGTAAGATTTTAATGATAAAAATCACACCATCTTTTGTAATTGAAATAAAAGATTATATGCCAACTGGAACTTATGGACATGGTTACTACAATTTTGATTCAAAAGATAGTTCAATCTCTGGGCATTTAAAAGTAAGTGATATTAAAGAAATTGTTTTTGTATCTAAAAAGCATAGAGGAATGTTATCTCATAGTGTTGTTTTTAATGATGTAAATAAGGAGCATATTTTTAAAATCTTTGTAACAAGAGATGAGAATAGGGAACTTTTACAAGAACAAGTTAAAAGGTTTGAAAATTTAAGAGATAGTATTTAAGTATAAATAAAGCAAAAAAGGTAAAATATTTTTGCCCTTTTTTAGCCTATGTTAATCTTTCATTTACTACAATTTAAAATTATTTAGGTTTGCGGTGCAAATAGACATCTTGATTTATACTTTACATTACTTTCAAGCCCTGTCTTTTTTTTATCTTATTTTTTATTGTTAGGAAGAAAATGGAATTTTTACAAAGTTTAAAAGCTTCTCTTTCAAGATTCTGGTCACCAATTCCTGCTGTTATAGCTTTAGGAATTTTAAGTGCATATTATTTTGGAATTACTGGAACTTATTGGGCTGTTACAGGAGAGTTTACTAGATGGGGTGGACACTTTTTACAACTATTTAATATAGATGTTTCATCTTGGGGTTACTACAAACTTATGAAAATAGAAGGGAATATATTCACAAGAGTAGATGGTGTTATGATTATTGGTATGTTTGCAGGTTGTATTGCCGCTGCATTTTGGGGGAATAATGTAAAGTTTAGATTACCTTTAAATAATATAAGAGTTTGGCAAGCACTAATAGGTGGGATTATCGCAGGATTTGGTGCAAGACTTGGTATGGGTTGTAACTTAGCAAGTTTTTTTACAGGTATTCCACAGTTTTCATTTCACGCTTGGGTATTTACAGCATTTATGATAGTAGGAGTATATTTTGGAGTAAAAGTTGCACTTCATCCATTTTTCCAATCAAAAATAAAAATGCAAAAAGTATCTTGTGCAAAACCACTTGAACATAATGAAGAAAAAGTTAAAAAGTTTTTTACATTTGGTACTTTTGTATTTATAGCTATTATTATTTGGGCTTTATATCTAATATTTGTAGCAAATAGTGCAAAACTTGGTATGGCTATACTATTTGGTGCTTCTTTTGGACTTATCATAGCAAAAGCACAAATCTGTTTTACATCTGCATTTAGAGATATCTTTACAACTGGAAGAAGTGAATTAGCAAAAGCTATTATTATAGGTATGGTAGTGGCAACTTTAGGTGTATTTGCATTTATTACTATGGGACAACCTGCAAAAATATTCTGGACTGGTCCAAATGTGGTTATCGGTGGATTACTTTTTGGATTTGGTATTGTTCTTGCTGGTGGATGTGAATGTGGTTGGATGTATAGAGCTGTTGAAGGACAAGTACATTTTTGGATAGTTGGTATAGGAAATATTATAGGAGCTACCCTTTTAGCATTTGTTTGGGATGATATAAGCCCAGCATTAGCAACTTCTTGGCCAAAGATAAATCTCCTTGAAAGCTTTGGAAATTATGGTGGATTGATAGCAAATTATGGCTTATTATTACTATTTTTTATTCTAATTTTAGTTTTAGAAAAAAGATATTTAAGAAAATCAAGAAATAGATAAAGGAAAAATTATGGAAAATAAGAAAATAGTTCCAGATTATAGAATAGATATGCAAGGAGAACCTTGTCCATATCCAGCAATAAATACTCTTGAAGCTATGAAAGAGTTAAAAAGTGGAGAGATTTTAGAAGTTATTAGTGATTGTCCACAAAGTATAAACAATATTCCAGCTGATGCAAAGAATCATGGATATAAACTACTTTTAGTAGATAGTGATGGTCCTACTATAAGATATATAATTCAAAAATAGTAGATAAAGAGAGTTTTACTCTCTTTGAAATAAGATAACAAAGATTTAAAATTAATCCTTTATTTATATAAAATCTTTGATTTAAAGTTTTCTCAAAATTTCATCTATATCCAAACCAATTTTAGAAAAAGCGAACCACTTTTTACCCAAATCTTTTAAACTTGCTCCTATATGGTAAATCTCTTTTTTATCTATAATCAAAAATCTATCGTGGCTAGATTTAAAAGTTTTTAACTCTATATTCTTATATTGTGTTTTATATTTTTGAAAATCTAAATTTAATTGCTTTGAAATATTGTTTGTATAGATAGTGAAATTTATATTTAAATACTTACTAAACAATGTGAAAACTGTATCATCTATATAATTATCTATTAAGATAACTTCTTTTTGTGCTAATTTTAATAATTCATTTATAAAACTATATGAGTCAAATATTTGCCCATCATAAAATATCCCTTGAGTTATTTTTAAACTATTATCTACAATTTTACTTTCTATACTCAATATTTTATTTTTTAAAACATTTACATCATTTTCAAGATTTACAAATCTTTCATTTGTGATTTTTTCACCATTTATTACATAGCCATTATTGATATATTCTTTGAGTATAGTAGTTGCCCATTTTCTAAACTTTGTAGCTTTTTTAGAATTAACTCTATATCCAACAGAAATTATCACATCAAGATTATAAAAGTTTATTTTTCTTATTCTTCCATCTTTTGCAACCTGTTCCAAAATGGAACAAGTTGAATCTTTTTCCAACTCTTCATCTTTGTAAATATTTCCAATATGTTTTACAATAGCTGGTCTATTTACACTAAAAATATATGCAATTTCATCAGCACTTAACCAAATACTATCTTTTTCTACTGAAACTTTAAGTTCCAACTCTCCATCACTATACATAACCATATTTGAAAGATTATCCATATCAAATCCTCAACTTCATAATTTTAAAAATTATATCACAAGAAAAGAATTTGATTAAAAAGTATTACAAAATGAAAGATTATTAAATGATTATTGATTTATTATAAACTTAAGTATGGATTTCAAAGTATAAAAAAGGAGAGATTTTCTAGTTATTATTCGAAATTTTAATCATAATGAGAAAAATACCTTGAAACCCATACTTAAACTTATTTTAGAACTGGGACTTATGCTTTTAGTACTCTAAAAGAGAGTCCCAGTTCCAATATATTCCATTCCTATTCTAAAATCTCAGTTTTACCAACTTCAATACTACTTTTACCATTTGCACTTTGCATCAAGATATAAAAATCATCTTTAGGAATATTCTCAAAAACAACTTTAGAGCTTTTATCAAACACTTTTTTCTCTAAAACTTCATTATTCTCTACTTTTACCAAGCTTATCTTATTTCCTTTTGCATGAGATCCATTTGAGTATCCAGAAACACAAACTATACTTTCATTTTTATATTTACAAACTAAAAAAGCAGTTGGTGTAGTACCATGAGAAAAAGCCATTATTGGAAAAAGAGAGAAAGTTAAAATCAAAGTAAAATATCTTTTAAATTTTATTACCATTGTATCTCCAATTTAGCATTTTTAGAGTATTTTTCAAACTCTTCAAAAGTAGTTTGGAAATTCTCTTTTATATTATAAGTTTTTTGATAAACTTTTTTATCTCTACTTACAACAGTTAAGTATAGTTCACTCTTTTCATCTAAAGAAAAAGGTATTTGAACACTAGCAATTCTTTCCCAATAATTTCCACCAAAAGGCATACCAAAGTTATTTTGGATAAAAGGTTTATTTATTGTTATAAAAACATCATCTATTTTTAAATCACACTCTTCACAAAATCTAATATTAAAAGTCATAAAAGCTATTCCATTATCTGCCATTTCAAACTCTCCACTATCGTGTTCAGCCAAAACAAACTCAAACTCTCCTATTTTATCTTTGATTACATCATCTCTTAAAACTGATTTTGGTGGAGTATTATTTAAACTATAAATAGCATAAAGAGGAATAAGTATCATAAAAAGAAGATAGAGTTTTTTAAATGGTACTTTATCTTTTATCTCTTCTTTACTTTTAGGAACTATATTTTTAACTCTAGCTTTTTTATAAGCTAAATAAGATATTGGAAATATCACAAACAAAATAGCAAAAGTTAAAATTCCAAAGTACAAAACTATTCCAAAGCTAAATTTCCAAAGATATATACAAAATACAAAAGAGATTATTAAAAAAAGAGAACCTAAGGTTTTAAATATAGTTTTCTCTTTCTCTTGTAATTCTCTATTTAGTAAAACTACACCTTCTCTTTTTCTTGTTATTGCTAAGAGTAAAAAACCAATTATGGCTAAAATAGTTACTAAACCATACCAAAGGATTGAAACATTAGGCATCATAAAACACCTCCTTTAAGTAAATAGAAACTTAAAGCAAAAAATATTACTGTTAGAGCTATCATATAAAACCAAGCTCTAGCTATATTTTTTGTATAAAAAACCCAAAGAACTATAAAGATACCTAAAATAAACTCTATTTTTATAGCTTCAACCATCTCTTGAATTTCAGGATTTATCTCTAAAAGAACCAATACAAAAGTAGTAATTGCAGAAGATAAAAAGTACATTCCAAAAGTAGAAGCTAATATTCTAAAAAACATATCCATATTTTTCATAATTTCTCTCCTATTAAAACTTCTTTATTTTCATTATCTTCTTTATCTTTTCTACTCCATTTCTTTTTAAGTCTAAATCCAAGAAAAGCAAAAACTAAAGCAAATAAAAGCATAGTTATATCAACAAAGGCTAATACAAAATCTCCTTCTTTTAAAGTAACTCCTAAATGTTTATTAGTTGTAAAATAGTTTAGTATTGGAATAAAAGCTAAAGATATACTAGCTATATATAAACTTTCAATCCAAGCTTTTTTAATTGGTCTAAAAAAGGCAAAAGCAATCATAAAAGCCCAAGTTAGAAATAGTATATTTACTTCCCATTCGGCTCTATCTGCCATATTCACACTAAGAGTTCTATTTGCTATAAAAAAAGCTGAAATTCCTACTAAAAGTCCTACTATCATACCAATATTTAATCTTTCAACTATTTCTAAAACTAGACTTTTTTTATCACTCTCTCTTTCAAACTTCTCTTTTCTTTTTACTGTATATAGTATCATCCCTGTTGCTGTCATAATACAAGCTAATACTCCGCAGATAAAATATAGCCATCTTAATGGGTAAGAAGCAAACCAAGCTTCATGAAGTGAAACCAAACTTCTAAAAAGTTTTGTTCCTGTGCTATATTCGTTTGTAATTTCTAGTTTTTCTCCACTTACTCCACTAAATCTCATAACTGTATCATCTGATTCACTACGAGTAAGTTCGCTACCAAAAGGTGGTTTTAACTCTATATATAAACCTTGTGTATTATTCTTACCAACTTCTATATAAGCTATATTTCCAATACCATATTTTTTTTCAGCTTCTCTTATCATATTTTCTATATTTGCTGTTGGTTTCTCCATAATAGGAAGAGAACTATTATCTAGTAAAGCTTGTTTCTCATCTTTTCTTTGCTCTTTTTTATCTTCTATCATTTTATAAGGAATAGTTACATAGTGTGGACTATAATAAACAAGTCCAGTATAAAATATCATCAACACAAAAGGCAAAGTTATAATCCCTGTGATATTATGCATATCTATCCAAGAACGCTGTTTTTTATTTGCTCTAAAAGTAAAAAAGTCTTTAAACACTTTTTTATGGATTATCACTCCACTTACAACAGCAACCAAAGTAAAAAATGCCAAAAATCCAGTAAGAATAATCCCTAAAGTTTCATCTATATAATAGAATTTATGATGAAGATTTCTAAAAAGTTCTCCACCCTCTGTTTGTCTAACTTCTATTGGTTTTATCTCTTCTAAAGTTAATGGGTTAAAATAGTATTTTTTACTATAATCCAAAGAGCTTCTTGCAACAATTTCTGTTCTACTAGCACTATTATCTGGTTGATTTTTACTATGTGGAAGTTTTATCTCCCACTTTTTAGCTTCAGGGGCTTCTTTTTGCATAAAATCAAATATTGTATTTAGTTGTTTATCTTGTGGTTGTTGTACTAAACTCAGCTCAAGTGGTCGCTCTGGCTCTAACCACCTTGTAAGGTCATACATAAAATAAGATAGAGTTCCAGTAACAAGTATAAAAAATATTGCCCAGCCTACTATCAAAGATACCCAAGTATGAGTTAAACTCATACTTGTATTAAAATCACTTTTCATTAAAATTTACCCTTTCTAGTAAATCTCAACAGTAAATAAAGAAAATAAAAATGGAAAGTTTGGAGATATTTAAAACTTAATAAATATCGCCTCTATTATTTGCATCAATCATCAAAACTATCAATTCATCATCAATTATCTCATAGATAAATCTATAATTATTAATTCTTAATCTATAAAAAGAAGAGTTTGCTAGTTTTTTAATATCTAGCAATGAGTTTGGATAGGGATTGTTTTTAAGTATCTTAAGTTTAGAGTTTATATTCTCTCTATCTTTTAGATTTCTTTTTTCAACAAATTTAATAACACTTTTTTTAAGTATTAATCTATAATCCATTAGAACTTATACTCTTCAAAATCTTTTTTATCACCATTTTTATACATAGTTGATGTTTTAGTTAAACTGTCTAAATCTTCTTTTGAAATATAATCAAAATCTTGTTTATCCAATCTTGTAACATCAATCTCGTTTACCATTGAAATTTCATTTTTTGAGAAATGACTAATTAACCATTGAAATTTATCAAATACACTATCATCAACTTTTAATGTTATAGTTTTCAAAAGAACTCCTTTGTATTTTTGTTTCTGTTATTATATCATATCTCAAATTTTTCAATTTATCTATTTAAAACTTAACCGTTACATTAAATGCAACACTTCGTGGGTCGCCTAAATAACTTGTATTCTCCCAATACTTCTCATCTGTTAGATTTGTTGCATAAATTCTAAATGTAGTATCTAAACCATCTAGTTTTGTCTCATATCTAGCTCCTAAATCAAACAGTGTATAAGCTGGTAATTTTTCAGTATTTATATTGTCTCGCCATTGAGTTCCAGTATAAAAAACTCCTCCATTTAAGAAAATTTTTGGCTCAATAGGAAGTCTATACTCTGCATACATTTTTGCTTGATACTTTGCTACATTTGTAGCCTCTTTACCTTCTGTTGCTTTAGTTGTAGCTTTTTCAACTTTTGGTGAAACATAAGTAACCCCACCCATAAGTGTTAAACTATCTATTACTTTTCCTGTTGCTAAAATTTCAATTCCTTCTCTTACTAACTCTCCATTTTGAGTTAGTTTTTTTCCAAGTGGAGTATTTTCGTCCATATTATTTGGTTTTTCTATTCTAAATATTGCAGAACTAAGTAATAACTTTTCATTTACAGAATATTTTGCCCCAATTTCATACTGTTTACTTTTAAGTGGGTCAAAAACTTCCCCAGAGTTTATATATGTACTTCCTACAACAGTACCATTTTCAAGTGCTTCCATATATGTAGCATAAGTTGTTAAATTTTCTATTGGTTTATAAATAAGAGATATTGTAGGAGTTAATGCACTCTCATCATAACTTGCAATTTGTGTTCCATAAGGAGTAAGTGTATTATTTGCATTGTAAGTTTTGTTTTCAACTGAAGCATAATTTACTCCTACTAAAGCACTCCATTGCTCCGAAAAAGTAATATTATCTCCTAAAACAATATTTGTATTAAAGTTTTTTCTTTGATTTATTGTTCCATCATATGGTCTTGTAGAAGTAAAATTCCAATTCATAAAATCATTTTTATCTGTAAATGTTACTCCATCACCAGTCCAAATTCCTAGTTTTCTTTTGTATTGTTCTGTTGATAAAGAACCTCCAAAAGTTAAAGAGTGATGAACAAACCCTGTATTAAAATCTCCATCTAAATAGGCATAAGCTCCATGATTATAAGTATATTCTTTCCCAAAATCCATTAAAGTTCTACTATAAGGTTTTGCATTATTAGAATTGTAATTATTGATTTGTAAAGGTTCATATCTACTTGCTTCTTTATAGATATATGCTGTTCTAAGTCTTAAACTATCACTAAAATTATAATTTGCTTTTAACTGTACTTTATTTGAATCTTGCTCATTTGAACTCCATGTTGGTGCATAAGCTTTTGAAGTATCAAAATCTTTTGCATCTGGCATTTTACCAGTAATACTCCACTGAGTAAATCCACTCTCTTTATATTCTCTATGAGAATAATATAGTCCTAAATCAAGATTATCTGTTGGTTTATATGCTAAAGATACACCTAGTAACTTCTCTTTTACTTCATTATTCTCAATTTCTGTATCACCATTTTGATAATTACCATTTACTCTAATACTTAATTTATCTGTAATATTTTGTGAAGTATCTACACTTGTAAAGTAGTTTTCTCCACCATTATTTCCAAGAGAAATTTCTGTAAATGGTTTATTTTTAGGATATTTTAAAGCATAGTTTATAGTTCCACCTACATTTCCTGCACCATATAAAAATCCACTAAGCCCACTTATAACTTCTACTCTATCAACCTCTTTTAGTGAACTTCCATAAAAAGAACCAGGAAGATATATTCCATCTATTAAAGCTTGATTAATACCAAACCCTCTAATATTTGCACCTAAATCTCCATTATAAGAATTTCCACCAGTATTTTGCATAAGTGGATTTTGCTTTGCAACTTGAGCCATATTTGTTGTAATTGTATTTTGTAAAAAATCATCTGTCATAACACTCATAGAGTATGGTGTATCTTGAAGAGATAAATTACCCCAAACTCCTAAGGTTTTTACATCTTCTACTAAATATCCACTTTCAACACTTCCATTTTTACTGCTTTTACCACTTACAGATACATCATCTAAAACATAAGTTCCATTGCTTAAAACTTTTACAGAAGATACCTCTTTTATAATAATAGTGTTATCTTGGATTATCGCTTCAAGATTAGTTCCTTTTAAAACTTCCTTTAAAGCATTTTCAATACCTTCAATATTCTCTATTTTTGGTGATTTTTTACCTGATAAAATTCTTGAATCAACCATATATGTCATATTTGACTCTTTTGAAATAGTTTTTATAGCATTTTCAAGAGAACTACTTTCAACAGAAAAACTTTGAGCCAATAGCTGACTACTTAGTAAAATAGATAAAGTTGTGCCAAATACAACTTTTCTTGATAAATTCATATTTTCTCCCTTATTTTTAATCATTAATATGAGAATTAATCTCTATAAGGGAAGTCTTAAAAAATGAAAATTACTGACAAAATATTTGGATAAATTTTGAAATTTATTTAAAAATAGCTATTTTATAGGGATTATAAAGAAAGATTTATTGTTTATAATTTTAAAATTATACATTTGATATAATCATCAAAATATCTTTAAAGGAAATAATATGCTTACATTAAATCAAAAACAATTATTTGAAGAGATAGATTTATTGCCATTAGATATGAAAACAAAAATAGTTGATAAAATTCTAAGTAGTCTTAATCCATCTAGTAAATCAATAGATGATTTATGGATAGATGAGGCAAAAAAAAGAAAAAATGAGTTAGAGTTGAATAGTGAAAAACTCATTTCAGGTGATGAAGTTTTTAAGAAAATTGCCAATAGATTTGGAAAATGAAATACTCTTTTCATCTTGAAGCAGAGACAGAATTAAACACTTATATAGATTATTATGAAGAGTGTAAGCAAGGTTTGGGATTAGATTTTGCAAATGAAATCTATAAAACTATACAAAGAATTATAGACTTTCCAAAGGCTTGGCAAATTTTAAATGATGATATAAGACGATGTTTGACAAATAGATTTCCTTTTGGGATAATTTACTATTTAAAAAATGATGAAATCATCATTCTAGCTATAATGCAACTAAATAGAAAACCAAATTACTGGAATAGCAGAAAATAATATATTCTTAATTCCTAAAAACAACTTTTTTATTCCCAATATATTGAACTTTTATAGGATAAATCATAGGTAAAAGTTTGGTGAATTTATCAAAATCATCAATCTCAAACTCTCCTGTAATTGGAAAATCATCTTTTTTTGTTACAAGGAGTTCAATTTTTTTATCAATATATCTTTGAAATTCATTTAAAACATCAACCAAAGGAGTTTTATCAAAGATTAATTTACCTTTTTCCCATGAAGCCATATATTCAACTGGTAATTTTTTCAAACTTTTTATTTCACCATTATTATAAACTTCTAAAATATCGCCTTTTTTTAATTCTGATATTTTAAAATCTTTATAATTTATATCTACAATTCCATCTAAAACAGCAATATTTACTCTATCATTTTTTTGATTTACTTCAAACTTTGTACCTACAACTTTTATCAAAATATCATTACTTTGTACATAAAATGGTCTCTCTTTATTTGAACTTACTTCAAAGATAGCTTTTCCATATTTTAAAAAAACTTCTCTCTTCTCTTTTGTATAGGCAACTTCTATATTTGTTTTTACATCAAGAGTTATTTTTGAATCATCTGGCATTAAAATATTTTGCATTATGCTATTTTGTGAATATATTTTTTGAGAATAGTCATCTTTAAAATAGAGGATATAGACAAAACCAACTATTAAAAAACAGGCTGCAAGAGTTGAAACTTTTTTGATTTTACTTAAAAACCTCTCTTTTTTTAACTCTTTTTGAACTTGTTGTGATAATTTTATACTATCTTTTTTTGGAATTTTAGAAAACATCTGTCTAAAAGCTTTCTCTTCTTCAAATATCTTCTTATTATCTTCTACAGTTATCCAATTTAAAAAACTCTCACTAGAATATATATCTTTTCCTTCTTGTTCACAGCTCAAATAATATCTTGCTTTTTCTACAATAGTCTCTTTATTTGTCATTATCACTCTCTTTTTTACCCAAATTCTCTTTTATTTGATTACTTGCTCTACTTATATGTTTTTCTACTGCATTTATAGTTATATTCATCATTTTTGCGACTTCTTCTCTTGAATAACCATCAATAATATGTAAAGTAAAAGCTTGTCTTCTTTTCGTAGGAAGATTTTCTACCTCTTTTAATAAAAATGCTGTTTGCTCATCTTCTATCATTGTTACTTCTATATTATCGCTTTCATCTATATGATAATCTTCTTCAAAACTTATTTTATCAACTTTATATTTCTCTTTGTATAAATCAAACATAACATTTTTGGCAATTCTATAAAGTAATGCTCTCTCATTTTCTATTACATTTCTATCTGCACTTTTTATAGCTCTTGTAAAAGTTTCTTGAGTAATATCTTGTGCTACTTCTCTATCTAATACATTTTTCTTAACAAACTGAAAAATCTCATTGTAGTAAATGGTCATTTTTTATCTTTTATTTAAATTAATAACAATTATTATAATTGTACAGTTTGGAATTTTAACATACTTTTTACTTTAACTACTAATTTTTTACAAAAGATAAATTTTAATATAAATTTACCATTTATTTAACCATATTTTAAGCTATTATAAGAACTTAAGTTTTTTTTAGCTATAATCCGCGAAAATTTTAAGAAAAAGAAGACAGATGAGAGACATTAGAAATATTGCAGTTATTGCACACGTAGACCACGGAAAAACAACACTAGTAGATCAACTTTTAAAACAAAGTGGTACATTTTCAGCTCACCAAAATGTAGATGAAAGAGTTATGGATAGCAATGCTATTGAAAAAGAGAGAGGAATTACAATTCTTTCAAAAAACACAGCTATTGATTATGAAGGTGTAAGAATTAACATTATCGACACTCCAGGACACGCCGATTTTGGTGGAGAAGTTGAGAGGGTTTTAAAAATGGTTGACTCTGTTTTACTTCTTGTAGATGCACAAGAAGGAGTTATGCCACAAACTAAGTTTGTTGTTAAAAAAGCACTATCTTTAGGGCATAGACCAATCGTTGTTGTAAATAAAATAGACAAACCAGCAGCAGAGCCAGATAGAGTTGTAGATGAAGTTTTTGACCTTTTTGCACAAATGGATGCAACAGAAGAACAACTAGAATTCCCAGTTATTTATGCAGCAGCAAGAGATGGTTATGCAAGATATGATGCAACTGATGGAAATATGGATTTCAAACCACTTTATGACACAATCTTAAAAGAAGTTCCAAAACCTCAAGGTGCTGATGAAAATGGTCTTCAACTTCAAGTATTTACTTTGGATTATGATAACTTCATAGGGAAAATAGGTATTGCTAGAATTTTCAATGGTACAATTAGCCATGGAGAAACAGTACTTTTATGTAAAGCAGATGGTGAAAAAGTAAAAGGAAGAGTAACTAAACTTATTGGTTTTAAAGGGCTTGATAGAATTGATATAAAAACAGCTGGTTCTGGTGATATTATTGCCGTTGCTGGATTTGAAACTATTGATGTTGGAGATAGTTTATGCGATCCTGCAAACCCAATGCCACTTGATCCTATGCATATAGAAGAGCCTACATTATCTGTTACTTTTTCAGTAAATGATTCTCCATTAGCAGGAACTGAAGGTAAATATGTAACTTCAAATAAAATAGATGAAAGATTAAAAGCAGAGATGAATACTAATATTGCTATGAATTATGAGCAAATTGGTGAGGGTAAATTTAAAGTAAACGGAAGAGGTGAGCTTCAAATTACTATCTTAGCTGAAAATATGAGAAGAGAAGGTTTTGAGTTTTGTATTGGAAGACCTGAAGTTATTATTAGAGAAGAGAATGGGGTTAAAATGGAACCATTTGAACATTTAGTAATTGATACTCCAGATGAATATAGTGGAGCAATTATAGAAAAATTAGGTAGAAGAAAAGCTGTTATGACAAATATGGTTCCTATGGGTGAAGGATCTACAAGATTAGAGTTTGAGATTCCTGCACGAGGACTTATTGGTATTAGAACAGAGTTTTTAACAGATACAAGAGGAGAGGGTGTTATGAATCACTCTTTCTTAGAATTTAGACCATATTCTGGAACAGTTGAAAGTAGAAAATATGGAGCTTTAGTTTCTATGGAAAATGGAGAAGCTCTTGCATACTCTATTTTTAATCTACAAGATAGAGGAGTTATGTTTGTAAAACCTCAAGATAAAGTGTATATTGGAATGGTAGTTGGACAACATGCAAAAGATAATGATTTAGATGTAAATCCTATTAAAGGGAAACAACAATCAAATGTAAGATCTAGTGGTGCTGATGAAGCTATCAAACTTATTCCACCAAAAATAATGTCTTTAGAAAATGCTTTAGAGTGGATAGAAGAAGATGAATCAGTTGAAGTTACTCCTATTTCTATTAGAGTTAGAAAAAGAGAACTTGACCCAACTGTTAGAAAACGAACAGCTAAGAAAGAGAAAAACTCATAATATTTCAAGTTTTATTAAAAAAGGGAAGGAGTTTTTACTTCTTCCCTTTTTTTATCTTGACACAAAAATAAAAATCAAATATAATTTATCAATTAGGTAGGTAATAAATGAAAGTATCAAAAAAGACAGATTATGCTTTAAGAGCACTATTTGCAATAGCAGAAGCGGATAATTTAATATCAATAAGAGAGTTATCAGAACAAGTTGATGTTCCAAGAAGATTTTTAGAAAATATTATGCTTGAGATGAATAGAGCAGGTTGGGTAAAAAGTATCCCTGGACGATATGGTGGATATGTTTTAGCAAAAGGTGCAAATGAGATAACAATGGGTGAAGTTATTCGATATTTTGAAGGTATGATTGCTATGATCTCTTGTGTTTCAGTTTCTAGCTATGAGCCTTGTAGTCAAGAGGGGAAATGCTACTTTAGAAGAGTGTTTTTGAATATTAGAAATCTAACTGCACAAATTTTAGATAAAACTACTATTGCATCTTGTCTAGGACAAGCCCCTGTTACAAAAGAGGATGTTTTAAAAGAGGAATTTGTTGGTGGTTTAGGAATTTAGTTTTTAAACCACTAAAATAGCCTTTTTCAAATAAATTAAAAATCTTATATAAGTTATTATTGACAAATATAAAAAAACTTATTATAATTTCACCAATTTAGTAGATGATAGATTATTTATCATAAAAGAAAGGATAAAAAATGATGTGTGATATGTGTAAATATTTAGAAAAAGAAGAGTTAATTTAATAAGATTTGGTGAGATTTTTTAAAATCTTTTAATTATTATACATTTAGTGTATATTATATATTTAGGTGAAAATTATGAGAAAAATATTTAAAAATTTATTAGGAATACTTACAATTATTCCAGTATTGAGTTTTGGAGCTTCAAAAGCTGAGCAATTAAGAATAGGGTATCAAAAATCAGACCCAGGGTTTATTTTATTAAAAGAGTCTGGTGAATTAGAGAAAAAATTAGAACCACTTGGAGTAAAAGTATCTTGGATAGAGTTTCCAGCAGGTCCTCAACTACTTGAAGGATTAAATGTAGGAAGTATTGATTTAGGAACAGTTGGAGAAACACCACCAATTTTTGCACAAGCAGCAAATGCAAAAATCAAATATATAGCTTACAAAACAGGTTTTCCAAAATCTGAAGCAATTTTAGTTCAAAAAGATTCACCTATTAAAACAGTTGCAGATTTAAAAGGTAAAAAAGTTGCTTTAAACAAAGGTTCAAATGTTCATTATCTATTAGTAAAAGCTTTGGAAGAAGCTGGTTTAAAATATAGTGATATTCAAACAATATTTTTACCACCAGCAGATGCAAGAGCAGCTTTTGAAAAAGGAAGTGTTGATGCTTGGGTAATTTGGGATCCATTTTTTGCAGCAGCAGAGTTAAAAATAGGTGCTAAGAACTTAAGAGATGGTGTGAATATAGTAAATAACTATCAGTTTTACTTAGTTGAAGAGAGTTATATTAAAAATAAAGAGGTTATTGATATAGTTTTTGATGAGATAAAAAAAGTTGATGAATATCTTACAAAAGAGCCTTTAAAAACAGCAAAAACTCTTTCAGCTATAAATGGTTTAGATGTTGAAGCACTTGAACTTGCACATAAAAGAGCTGTATTTACAACACAATATTTAACTCCTAAAGTTATAAAAGATCAACAAGAAATAGCTGATACATTTTATGATTTAAAACTTATTCCAAAGAAATTAGATATTAAAAGTGTAGTTTGGATACCTGAAACTAAAAAAGGAAAATAAATGGCACTAGATATATTTTGGTTTATACCTACATTTGGAGATAGTCAGTATATAGGCGGAAAAACTGGTGCAAGAGCAATAGATTTTAATTACTCAAAACAAATAGCAGTTGCTGCTGATAATTTAGGATTTGATGGAGTTTTAATTCCTACTGGAAGATTGTGCGAAGACCCTTGGGTTGTTGCTTCAAGTTTAATAGATGCTACACAAAACTTAAAGTTTTTAGTAGCACTAAGACCTGGTTTAGTGCAACCATCATTAGCTGCTAGAATGACAGCAACTCTTGATAGATTTTCAAATGGAAGAGTAGCTATAAATTTGGTTGCTGGTGGTGACCAAACAGAATTAGAGGGTGATGGTTTATATCAAAATCCTAAAGAGAGATATGAAGCAGCATCAGAGTTTGTAGATGTATGGAAAGATATTTTAAAAGCAAGTTATGAAAAAGAGCTTGTAAATTTTGATGGAAAACATTATAAAACAACAAATGCAAAACTTTTATATCCTCCTATTCAAAGACCACATCCACCACTATTTTTTGGTGGTTCATCAAATGAAGCAAGAGAGTTAGCAGCACAAAAAGTTGATTTATATATAACTTGGGGAGAAAGACCACAAGATGTAAAGGAGAAAATTGAAGACCTTAAAAAAAGAGCTTCAAAATATGGAAGAACTCTAAAGTTTGGGGTTAGACTTCATGTAATTGTAAGAGAAACGCAAGAAGAGGCTTGGGAAGTAGCCCAAAAACTAATAAGTAAACTAGATGATGAAACAATAGAGCAACATCACAAAGTTTTAGAAAAAAGAGAGTCTATTGGGCAAAAAAGAATGACAGCTTTAACAAATGGTGGAAAAGCAAGAACTAGAGAAGAATTAGAAATAAGCCCAAATTTATGGGCTGGGATTGGACTTGCTAGAGAAGGTTGTGCAACTGCACTTGTTGGAAGCCCCGAAATTATAGTTGAAAGAATAAATGAATATGTTGATATGGGAGTTGATACTTTTGTATTTTCTGGTTATCCACATCTTGAAGAAGCTTATAAATTTGCAGAGTTAGTTTTCCCTCTGTTGCCAGATAAAGTTAAAAAGAAGTTATCAGAACCAACACAATTTGGAGGAGTTTTAAATTATGAAACTCATAGATAAAATATATAAAAGTTTGGTTGATAATTTTATAGTTTGGTTAATTCCTTTTTTAATTTTAGTTATTTGGCAAATTGTAGTACAAAATGGTTGGTTATCTTCAAGGGTTATGCCTGCACCACTTGATGTTATAAGTGCAGGATTTACTCTTACAGCAAATGGGGAGTTAATTCATCACTTTTTGATTAGTTTACAAAGAGCCATATTAGGATTACTTATTGGTGGAAGTATTGGTTTTATTTTAGGATTTATTACAGGTTTATCAAGGTTAGCAGAAAATTTACTTGATTCAACTATACAAATGATTAGAACAATTCCTCTTTTAGCTTTAGTTCCATTGGTTATTTTATGGTTTGGTATTGGAGAGTTTAGTAAAATTTTTTTACTATCTTTAGCTGTTTTCTTTCCAATATATTTAAACACTTTTCATGGACTTAGAAGTGTTGATAAAGATTTGATAGAGATGGGAAGAGTTTATGGTTTAACTCCTTATGGATTATTTAAGAATGTTATTTTACCAGGAGCAATGCCATATATTTTAGTTGGACTTAGAATGTCTTTAGGATTTATGTGGCTTTATTTAATTGTAGCTGAAACAATAGCTTCAAGTGCAGGAATAGGTTATATGACAATGAATGCAAGGGAGTTTTTACAAACAGATATTATGGTATTAGGAATTTTATTATATGCAGTTTTAGGAAAAATTTCAGATGTTTTAGCTTCTATCTTAGAAAAAAGGTATTTAAAATGGCATAAAGGTTATCAAAAATGAGTGATTTAACAGGAATAGAAATAAGAACTGATAACTTAATAAAAAGCTTTGGAAATAGAGTAGTATTAAGTAATTTTAATTTAAAAGTTAATTCTGGTGAATTTGTATCAATTGTAGGAAGAAGTGGCTGTGGTAAAAGTACATTTTTAAGATTGGTTGGTGGACTTGAAAAATTAAGTTCAGGAAAACTTCTTTTAAATGATGAAGATGTTGTAGGTGTAAATAGCAACACAAGAATAATGTTTCAAGATTCAAGGTTACTTCCTTGGAAAACTGTAATAGAAAATGTAGCTTTAGGTTTACCAAAAGAGTCGTATACTTTAGCATTTAATGCTTTAAAAGAGGTAGGACTTGATACAAGAGCAAATGAGTGGCCATCAAATTTATCTGGTGGTCAAAAACAAAGAGTGGCACTGGCACGTGCTTTGGTTCATAAACCAAAATTATTGCTTCTCGATGAGCCTTTAGGAGCTTTAGATGCATTAACAAGAATTGAGATGCAAACATTAATAGAAAGAATTTGGCAAGAGCATAAATTTACTGTTTTACTTGTAACACATGATGTTAGTGAAGCAGTTATTTTAGGTGATAGAGTTGTATTGATAGAAGATGGAAAAATTACACTTGATTTAAAAATAGATTTACCAAGACCGCGAGAGCGAGGAACACAAGATTTTGCTAAATTAGAAGCAAATATTTTATCAAGAGTTCTTGGTAATATGTACTATATTTAAAAAAGGAGAAAAATTGAGTTATAGTAAAGAAATTATAGACTTTAGGAGCAGACCTGCATTATTGGGGGAATTTTATGGTTCAACTCCAAATACAAAAGGTTATGAAACAGCAAAATGGTTAAATAGAAGAGTTGGGTCAAAAGATGATGAGCATTTTACTAAATCTTTTACCCTAGATGGTTATATAAAAGAGATTAGAGATAGTGGAATAACAAATGCTGTTGTAATAGGTAGAGATACACCTGATTTATCAATACCAAATGATGTAATAAAAGATATAACAGCTCCATATAAAGAGCTTATTGGAATTGCATCTGTTGATCCACAAACAAAAGGTATAGCTCAAACTTTTGAAGAGATACATAGAGTAACAAATATTTTAGATTTAAAAGGGATAAATGTTGAACCAACTTTTGGAAAGCCAGCAGTCTATTTTGATGACAAAGATTTTTTACCTGTATATGATTTGTGTCAAAGTTTAGGTATTCCAATATTTATAATGAGTGGTCCAACAACCCCAAATTTAGAGCATACAAATCCAGCAGCTATTGGAAGAGTTGCTAGAGAGTTTCCAAATTTGAAAATAGTAGTTTGCCATGGTTGTTATCCTTATGTAAATGAAATGATAGGTATTGCATTTAGATATGAAAATGTTTTTGTAGTTCCTGATATGTATCTATTTCAAGCAGGAAGTAAACTTTTTGTAGAAGCAGCAAATGGTTTTTTTAAAGATCAGTTATTGTTTGGAACTTCATATCCATTTAGACCAATGAAACAAACAATAGAAGATTTTTTAGAATTAGGTTTTAAAGATGAAATTTTGGATAATTTATTTTATAAAAATGCCAAAAGAGTTTTAAATATATAATATTCATACATTTAGTGTATATTTTATTTTTCAAGGAAAAAAAATGAGAAATTTAGTTAAAAAGGTTTTAATATTATTAGCAATTATTCCTATTTTAGGGTTTAGTTCAGATAAAAAAGATGATGTTTTAAGAATTGGTTTTCAAAAGTATGGAACTTTGATTTTATTAAAAGCTAGTGGTAATTTAGAAAAAAGATTAGCTCCACTTGGTGTAAAAGTAACTTGGAATGAGTTTGCAGCAGGTCCTCAACTACTTGAAGGATTAAATGTAGGAAGTATAGATTTTGGAACAGTAGGAGAAACTCCACCAATTTTTGCACAAGCAGCAAACGCTAAAATCAAATATATTGGATATGAGCCACCTGCTCCAAAAGGTGAAGCTATTATCGTTCCAAAGAATTCAACTATAGATACAGTTACAGATTTAAAAGGTAAAAAAGTTGTTCTAAATAAAGGTTCAAATGTTCACTATTTATTAGTTAGAGCTTTAGAAAATGCTGGACTAAAATATAGTGATGTAGAAACAATATTTTTAGCTCCAGCAGATGCAAGAGCAGCTTTTGAAAAAGGTAGTCTTGATGCTTGGGTAATTTGGGATCCATTTTATGCAGCAGCACAAACCTCTTTAAATGCAAAACTTGTAAAAGATGGAACAAATACAGTAAATAACCATCAATTCTATCTATCAGAAGAGAGTTATGCTGCTAGAAGACCTGATGTTATTGCTATTATTTTTGATGAGTTAAAAAAAGTAAATGATTGGGCAATCTCAAAACCAAATGAAGTTGCAGCTGCTTTATCTCCATTAACTGGTTTAGATTTAGCTACTTTGGAAAAAGCACTAGCTAGAGGTAGTTATGGAATAAATTACTTAAATGATGAGGTTATCAAAGAGCAACAAAAAATTGCAGATACATTTTATGATTTAAAACTAATTCCTAAAAAACTTGATATTAGAAGTGTTGTTTGGATACCTGAAACTAAAAAAGGAAAATAAATGGCACTAGATATATTTTGGTTTATACCTACATTTGGAGATAACAGATATTTAGGTTCAAAAGAGCAATTAAGAGTATCTGATTTTGATTATGTAAAACAAGTGGCAATTGCTGTTGATACTTTGGGATATGATGGAGTTTTAATTCCAACTGGAAGATCTTGTGAAGACCCTTTTGTTGTAGCTTCAAGTTTAATAGGTTTTACACAAAACTTAAAATTCTTAGTTGCACTTAGACCAGGTCTTTTACAACCTGCATTAGCAGCAAGAATATCTTCAACACTAGATAGATTTTCAAATGGAAGAGTTGCTTTTAATTTAGTTGCTGGTGGAGATAAAGATGAACTAGAAGGTGATGGACTATTTCAAGATTCAGATGAGAGATATGAAGTAGCAACTGAATTTATAGATTTGTGGAAAGATATTTTAAAAGCTAGTTACGAAAAAGAGCTTGTAAATTTTGATGGAAAACATTATAAAACAAGAAATTCAAAACTTCTATATTCACCTATTCAAAGACCACATCCTCCACTATTTTTTGGTGGAAGTTCACAAAAAGCTCATGAATTAGCTGCACAAAAAGTTGATTTATATATAACTTGGGGTGAAACTCCAAAAGCAGTTAAAGCAAAAATTGATGATGTAAAAGAGAAAGCTTTAAAGTATGGAAGAACTCTAAAATTTGGAATTAGACTTCATGTAATTGTAAGAGAGAGTGAAGAAGAAGCTTGGGAAGCAGCCCAAAAACTAATAAGTAAACTTGATGATGAAAAAATCAATGCTTCCCAAAATGCTTTACAAAAACTAGACTCTGAAGGTCAAAGATTAATGACTGCTTTAACAAATGGTGGAAAAGCAAGAACAAGAGAAGAGCTTGAGATTAGTCCAAACTTATGGGCAGGAATTGGTTTAGTTCGTGGTGGTTGTGCAACTGCCTTAGTTGGAAGTGCTGAAATTGTAGCCCAAAGGATACAAGAGTATGTAGATTTAGGAATAGATACTTTTGTATTTTCTGGTTATCCACACCTTGAAGAGTCTTTTAGATTTGCTGAACTTGTGTTTCCATTATTACCAAATAAAACAAAAGAGAAACTATCAGGACTTGTACAATCAGGACCATTTGGTAGTGTAACAACTGAAGATTCAAAGGAACTATAATGGACAGAAGAGATTTTATAAAACAAGCCTCTTTATTTTCACTCACAGCAGCATTACACTCTGGTTTGAATTTAAGAGCAGATGATGGTAAATATTTTGATGAAACTGTTAGGATAGGTTATTTACCTATTACAGATGCAAATTCTCTACTAATAGCTCATGAGATAGGTTTATTTAAAGAAGAGGGGTTAAAATCTGAAAAACCTGCTTTAATAAGAGGTTGGTCTCCTTTAGTTGAATCTTTTACTGCAAAAAAATTCAATGTAGTACACTTACTTAAACCTATACCAATTTGGATGAAATTTGCTAATAATATACCAGTTAAAATTCCTGCTTGGGCTCATACAAATGGTTCAGCTCTTGTAGTTGGAAATCATAAAAATGCAACTAGTATAAAAGATTTAGGTGGTACTAATTTTGCTGTACCATATTGGTATTCCGTACACAATATAATCTTACAAAAATTATTGAAAGAGAATGGTTTAATTCCTATTATCCAAGATAGAGCAATTCCGCTTAAACCAAATGAAGTAAATCTACAAATATTACCGCCTTCAGAGATGCCTTTAGCCTTAGTTGCTAAAAAAATTGATGGTTATATTGTGGCTGAACCTTTTAATGCTTTTGGAGAATTAAAAGCAAATGCTACAATTCTTAGATTTACAGGTGATGTTTGGAAAAATCATCCTTGTTGTGTTGTAACAATGCATGAAGATATACTAAATGAACAACAAGAATGGAGTCAAAAAGTTATCAATGCAATTGTAAAAGCAGAAATCTTTATTTCTGAAAATAGAGTAGAGACAGCTAAAATATTATCTAAAGAGAAATCAGGTCTATTACCATTTGAGTTTAATGTTATTGATAGAGCAATGAATTTTTATGATAATCCAATTTATGCTCAAATTGGTGCTAATAGAAATAAAGATAGCTGGAATAACAATAGAATAGATTTTGACCCATACCCATATCCAAGTGCAACAGAATATCTAATAGAAGCTATGAAAGATACTCTAGTAGAAGGTAATTTGAAATTTCTGGATAATATAGACCCAAAAGTAGCAGTTAATGAGATTATAGATTATCGATATGTTACAAATGCAATAAATAAGTTTCATAAAACACCAAAATTTTCAAGAGAAGAAGAGATAAATTTTTAATATGAGAAAAAATATAGAATATAGTTTATTCGGAATTGTTACTCTAATATTTATTTGGCAAGTATTAGTAATGATAGGAACTGCCGTAAATGACAATTATGTATATACTCAAATTACACCAATAAAGGCAATAAAAGCACTATGGGAATTGCTTTTTGAGACATCATTTTATGAACATATTTTTGCAAGTTTTTATAGAATTTTTTATGCACTATTTTTGGCATTATTAATAGGAATACCTCTAGGGTTGCTTTATTCTAGTAATGAAAAGATAAAAAAAGTATTTTATCTACCATTTCAAATATTAAGAATGATTTCTCCCTTATCATGGATGCCTATTGCAGTTTTAGTATATGATAGTTGGGATGGAGCAATTATTTTCTTAATAGTTATGGCTGCTATATGGCCAATTATCTTCAATCTAACACAAGGTATGGCAAAAATTGACATAGGATGGATATATGTTGCTAAAAGCTTTCAAGCCAATTTATTTAATCAATTAAGATATGCAATTATTCCAGCAATTGCCCAAGATTTAATAACAGGATTAAGATTAGCATTAGGAGTATCGTGGGTTATTATTGTACCAGCTGAATATTTAGGGGTAACTTCTGGTTTAGGTTATGCAATTAATGATGCAAGAGATACTTTAGATTATTCTAAATTAGCAGCATTGATACTTGCAATAGGATTAATAGGATTTGCTATAGATTCTTTCTTACAAAGTTTAAATAATAAATTTAAATGGAATTAAATAAAAGGAATAAATAAATGGTAGAAAAACAAGTTATTTTAGGTTCAAAAAAGCTTTATTATCAATATAAGAATTCTAAAGAACCCATTATTAATAATCTTAACTTTGAATTATATGCACAAAGTAAAAGTGCAATAATTGGTCAAAGTGGTTGTGGAAAATCTACATTACTTAAACTAATAGCACCACTTATTCAACCAAATTCAGGTGAAGTGTTTAATAACTCAAAAACAATAGGGTATATGTTTCAAGATGCTTATCTTTATCCTTGGTTAAATGTATATCAAAATGTTGTGATTGGTCTTAAAATATTAAAAAAACCTATTATTAAAGAAGAGATTATAAAACTACTTACTTGGCTTGGTTTAGAAGATCATATAAATAAAAAAACTATTGAACTGTCTGGTGGTCAAAGACAAAGAGTTTCACTAGCTAGAACATTGGCAATCTCTCCAGAAGTACTATTATTGGATGAGCCTTTTTCTAGCTTAGACCCTGATACTACTAGGATATTGTGTAAAGATATTAATGAATATTGTGCAAAAAACAAAGCAACTTTATTAATAGTAACTCACAATTATGAAGAGGCAAAAATTTTAGCTGATGATATTTATAGATTTGAAAAAACTCCTTTTGGAGTAACATATTTAGAATCTGTAAATAAAGAGTCTTTGACTTATATAATATAAATTAAAAAAAAGGAATAAAAAATGGCATATAAAAAAATAGATTTAGAGGGATTAAAAGAGTTACAAGTTAAAAGTAGAAATACTACAAATCCAATAAAAACACTTCAATGTAGAACAGTTGCTGTTGAAAAATATAGACATGAAAACTATATAAGAAATTTAGATGCACATATAATTGATGAACCACCTGTATTATTAGGTGATGATACTGCTCCAAATCCAAGTGAAGCTGTACTTGCTGCTTTGGGTAGTTGTATCGCTGTAGGAATACAAGCTAATTTAGTAAATAGAGGAATTAATTTTACAAAAATTGAAATAAAACTAGAAGGTGATATTGATATTAGTGCGGTATGGGGAACTGGTGAATTATTGGATAAAACAATTGGTTTTACTCATATTAGAGTTAAGGTTGATTTGGAATCTGATTTAGATGATAAACAAAGAGATGAATTAATTGAGCATGTCTTAAATTACTCTCCTGTTACTGGTACTATGAGAAATCCTGTAGAGGTTAAATATGTCTTACAATAATTTAAATCTTGATAATTTATTAGCAAAATTAGAAAAACAAGTTTCCGATATTGATATTAAAGGTATTTATCCAGAAGAGATAATTAGAGAATTTGCAAAATTAGATGCTTATAAATTAATTGATGAGAATGGAGTATTTAATTTTGAGTATGTAATTAATCTACAATCTCATGTGGCTTCTGTATGTTTGAATACTGCTTTTTGTATGTGGTGTCAAAGTGCTTGTATTTGGTATTTAATAAATAGTGAAAATAGTTATTTAAAAGAGAATTTTTTAAAAGATATAATAGATGGGAAAGTCCTTGCTGGAACAGGACTTTCCAATGCTATGAAAGCTTTTGCTAATTTTGAAGAAGTAAAATTAAAAGCAGTTAAAACTGATGGTGGATATATAGTTAATGGTTCATTACCATTTGTTTCAAATGTCCAAAAAGGTCACTATTTTGGAGCATTAATTCAAATAGATAATGGTTATATAGTTGGATTTATGGATACAAATAATGAAGCTATGTCAATACAAAATATTGATAATTTCTTTGCACTTAATGGTTCTGCTACAGTTAAAACAACTTTCAAAGATTATTTTTTAGAAGAAAAATTTTTAATAAGTGATAATGGACAACAATTTATAGAAAAAATTAGACCTGGTTTTATTCTTTTACAATTAGCAATGGCATTGGGAAATATTGATGCTTGTATAGATATTATTAAAAAAGAAGTAAAAAGAAAAGAGTATTTAAATAATGCGATTTTTGGAGATAAAGTAAGCTTATTTGAAAAGAAAAAAGAAGAGCTTTACTTTGGTTTAGACAAATATTTTACTAAGCCTTATACAAATCAAGTAAAAGAGTTAAAAGAGATTCTAAAAGCTAGATTAGAGGGAGCTTTATTATCACAAGAAGTTAGTAATGAAGCATTATTATGTAGTGGTGGAAGTCGTGGGTATTTTGAAAAATCAAATGCGTTTCGTAAACTAAAAGAGAGTTATTTTGTTGCTGTTGTAACACCTTCAATTAAACATCTAAAAATACTACTCTCTACTTTAAAGTAGATTTTTATAACAAAAAAGAGGAAATAAAATTAAAAATCCATATAAAGACAAAGCCCTATTTATCGTTATTTCATAGAGAAATTAAAAAATATTTGATAAAACTATTGACAAAAATATTTTTTATTACTATAATTTCACCAGTTTAGTAGGTGATAGATGAAATATGCAAAAAATCACCTAAGTTTGAAAGGATAAAAAATGATGTGCGACATGTGTAAAATAAATAAGTACAAAAGAAAATAGGTGAGATTTTTTAAAAATCTTTAATTATTACACATTAGGTGTATTTTATATTGAAAGAGAAAAATAACATGATAAAAAATTTAAAAAATATAGCATTAGCAACATTACTAGTATCAACATTAGGTTTTGCGGACAATTATGATTATAAAGCAGAAGCTGCAAAGAAATCTATAGAGATTTTAAATGTCTCTTATGACCCAACAAGAGAGCTTTATGAGGAGTACAATAAAAACTTTTCAAAATATTGGAAAGATAAAACAGGACAAGATGTAACAATAAAACAGTCTCATGGTGGTGCTGGAAAACAAGCTCGTGCTGTAATTGATGGATTAAAAGCAGATGTTGTTACTTTAGCACTTGCATATGATATTGATGCTATTAGCGAAAAAGCAAAGCTATTTCCAAAAGATTGGCAAAAAAAATTAGAGTTTAACTCATCGCCATATACTTCAACTATTGTATTTTTAGTTAGAAAAGGAAATCCAAAAGGTATTAAAGATTGGAATGATTTAATAAAAGATGGTGTCGAAGTTATTACTCCAAATCCAAAAACTTCAGGTGGTGCTAGATGGAACTATTTAGCTGCTTATACTTATGGATTAAAACAAGAGCTAGGAAGTTTAGACAAAATTGATTTTAACTCTAGTGCTTATAAAAAAGCAGATGAAAAAGCAAAAGAGTTTGTTACAAAACTTTTAAAACATGTTCCTGTTCTTGATTCTGGTGCTAGAGGAGCAACTAATACATTTGTACAAAGAAAAATTGGAGATGTACTTTTAGCATGGGAAAATGAAGCATTTTTAGCAATAAATGAACTTGGTAAAGATCAATTTGAAATCATTATTCCTTCTATTTCAATTTTAGCAGAACCACCAGTAACTGTTGTAGATGAAAATGCTAAACAAAAAGGAACTTTAAATGTTTCAACAGAGTATTTAAAATATCTATATTCAAAAGATGGGCAAGAAATAGCAGCTAAAAACTATTATAGACCAAGTCTTCCTGAACTTGTAGATAAAAAATATTTAGAGATTTTCCCAAAACTTGAGTTATTTAAAATTGATGATGTTTTTGGATCTTGGGCAAATGCACAAAAAACACACTTTGATGATGGTGGAACATTTGATTTAATTTATAAATAGTATAAATTAAAAGGAAACAAAGTGGCAAATAATACAATTTTAGATCTAGTTGGAAATACGCCACTAATAAAACTAAATAACTTAACAAAAGATTTAGATGGCGTAACTATCTATGCTAAGGCTGAATATTTAAACCCTAGTGGCTCTGTAAAAGATAGAGCGGCTAAGGGAATAATTTTAGAAGCAATAAAATCAAAAAAGCTTACAGATGAGAAGATTTTACTAGATAGTACAAGTGGAAATACAGGGATTGCTTATGCAATGTTTGGTGCAAATTTGGGATACAAAGTTACTGTAACTTTACCTAAAAATGCAAATTTTGAGAGAAAAAAGATTTTAAAAGCTTTTGGTGCAACTATTATAGAGACTGACCCTCTTTTAAGTTCAGATGGGGCATTAATTGAAGCAAAAAAATTAGCAAAAGAGAATCCAGAACTCTATTACTATACAAATCAGTATAACAATGAAGAGAATTGGAAAGCTCACTATAATGGAACTGCTTTAGAAATCTGGGAACAAAGTAAAAAACAAGTTACACATTTTATTACAGGAATGGGAACTTCTGGAACTTTTGTGGGTACTTCAAAAAGGCTAAAAGAGTTAAACCCCCAAATAAAAACTATTGCTATGCAACCATCTTCACCATTTCATGGACTTGAAGGTATGAAGCATATGGCAACAACTATAGTTCCAGAAATTTATGATAGTTCACTAATTGATGAAACAATAGAAATTGATACAGAAGATGCAAGAAGAACTGCTTTAGAGCTTATAAGAAAAGAGGGGCTTTTTGTAGGAATATCTTCAGGAGCAAATGTTTATGCAGCATTAAAATTGGCTAAAACTCTACCAAAAGGAAGTGTAGTTGTAACAATTCTATGTGATAGTGGTTTTAAATATTTAAGCGATAGCTTGTGGGAAGAAGATTTATGATAGAAATTAGTAAAAATCTTATGGATAAAATAAATGAACATGCCAAAATTGATTATCCATATGAGTGTTGTGGAATTCTTTTAGGTAAGTTTGAAAATGGTCAAAAAAGTGTTAGTGAAGTTATTGAGATATCAAATGAAAGAGAAGACGAAAACAAGCATAATAGATACCTAATCCCTTCAAAAAAGGTTTTAGAAGCAGAACTTTATGCTATAAAAAATGGTTTAGATATAGTAGGTTTTTACCACTCTCATCCAAATCATAGTGCAACTCCATCACAATTTGATATAGATCATGCTCTTCCAGTTTACACATATTTAATAGTGTCAGTTTATGACAAAGAAGTGGTTGATTATACTGTTTCAGTATTATCAAATGATAGATTAAAATTTGAAAAAGAAGAGATAAAAGGAGTTTAAAATGGCAAAAGTTTATATACCAACAGCCTTAAGACTATTTACAAATGGGCAATTTGAAATATCTTTACAAGGCGAAAATATAAAAGATATTGTAGGAAATTTAGTAGATGAGCATCAAGATTTGAAAACTCATCTATTTACAAATGAAGGAAAATTAAGAAGTTTTGTAAATATCTATCTAAATGAAGAGGATATTAGAGGTTTAGATAATCTTGATACAAAAGTTTATGATGATGACAAAATTATTTTAGTTCCATCTATTGCAGGTGGTTTGTAATTATGGCAAAAGATGATAAGAGTGAGAAATATGAAAAGCTCTCACAAGAAGAGATAAGTAGATATAGTAGACATCTTATCTTACCTGAAGTGGGACTTGAAGGGCAACTAAAAATAAAAAATGCAAAAGTTTTAGTTGTAGGAACTGGTGGGCTTGGTGCTCCTGTTATTTTATACCTAGCTGCTGCTGGAGTTGGAACTATTGGTTTGATTGATTTTGATACTGTTGATGAATCAAATCTACAAAGACAGATTATTCATACAACAAAAGATATAGGGCGACCTAAAATATCTTCAGCAAATGACAGAATAAAAGGGATAAACCCAAATGTTAAAGTTGTTTCATACAATGATAAATTAACAAGTAAAAACTCTTTAGAGATTATTAAAAACTTTGATATTGTTGTAGATGGAACAGATAATTTTCAAACAAGATATTTAATAAATGACTCTTGTGTGATTTTAAATAAACCATTTGTTTATGGATCTATTTTTAGATTTGAAGGACAAGTAAGCGTTTTTAATGCAAATAGTAAAGCTTGTTATAGATGTTTATATCCCGAACCACCACCAGTTGGACTAGTTCCATCTTGTGCAGAGGGTGGTGTTATTGGTGTTTTACCAGGAGTTATAGGAACAATTCAAGCAAATGAGACAATCAAATTAATCTTAGGAATAGGAGAGGTTTTAAGTGGAAGACTTCTAATCTTTGATGCACTAAAAATGCAGTTCAAAGAGCTAAAAATAAGAAAAGATGAGAGTTGTCCAGTTTGTGGAAAAAATCCAACAATAACTGAACTTATTGATTATGAAGAGTTTTGTGGTTTAAAAAGCCCAGATGAAAGAGTTGAAGTTGAAGAGATAAGTGCAATAGATTTAAAAAATTTAATAAACGAAAAACGACCTTTTCAACTAATAGATATTAGACAACCTCATGAGTTACAAATAGGAAAAATCGAAGGCTCAAAAGGGATACCTTTTGGACAATTAGTAAGAAGAAAAGATGAACTTGATACGACAAGAAAAGTAGTAGTAATTTGTAAAATAGGACTTTTAAGTGCTGAAGTTATCAGACAATTAAAAGAAGCTGGTTATACAGGTGAGATATATAGTTTAAAAGGTGGTATTACATCTTGGGCAAACGATATAGATTACACAATGGCAAGATATTAACAAAATATTAAATTAAAAAAAAGGGATACAAAATGGCAGAGGAAAATAAAATAGTAAGTTTAAGTGCAAAAGCAGCTTATAATTTGGCAGATGTTGCAAAAACAACACCAGTCTTTGATTCATTAACTCCAAGATGGGTTACAAGACTGCTTGATTGGAAATCTTTAGATAGTGGGATTTTTAGACTAAACAAAGTAAAAGAGGGAGATACTCCACTTGATACTTTATGTTCACAAAAAATTCATAATAAAATTCCAGAAGGGTTTGTGGATTATGAAGAAAATCCAAGAGAGTATCAATTAAACTCTATTCAGACAATTATAAATGTAAATACAAAAGTATCAGATTTATATAGTTCTCCAACCCAACAAATTCAAGAGCAATTAAAACTTGCTATTGAAAGTTTAAAAGAGAGACAAGAGAGTGAGCTATTTAACAATGATGATTATGGATTGTTAAATAATATTGATGATTCTCAAAGAGTTCAAAGCAGAACTGGAAGTCCAACACCTGATGATTTAGATGAGTTATTAACAAAAGTTTGGAAAGAGCCATCATTTTTCCTAGCACATCCAAGAGCAATAGCTGCATTTGGAAGAGAAGCTACAAGAAGAGGAGTTCCACCAGTAACTATAAATCTATTTGGAACATCATTTTTAAGTTGGAGAGGAGTGCCTATTATTCCTACAAATAAACTATTTGTTGATGGATTAAAAGAGCCAAAATCAAAAGCTGGAAAGACAAATATTTTGCTTGTTAGAACTGGTTTTGAAAAACAAGGTGTTGTTGGATTATTCCAAAATAATCTACCAAATGAACAATCACGAGGTTTATCTGTAAAATTTAGAGGAATAGATAACAACGGTGTTGGTTCATATCTTCTATCTTTATATTGTTCAGCAGTTATTTTATCAAAAGATGCAATAGCAGTTTTAGAAGATGTAGATGTAGGAAACTACTATGATTACGCACAATAATTTACCAAGCTTTGATGAAGAGTTTTACAAAAATCAGATAGAAATTTTGGCAAATCAAGCATTTCCTGAGTTTAATAAAAATAATTTAGATGACTTTGCTAGTGATTTTGCCAAAGATTTTGATTATGAAAAAGTTATACAAACAAATTTTTATGAAACTAAAGAAGTATCAAATTTTGAAACTTTTTCAAATATAAAAATAGTTCCACAAAATAGTAACTCTTATGAGATATTTGATGTAGAAGCGATAAGAAGAGATTTTCCAGTTTTAAATCAAAAAGTAAATGGCAATTATCCACTTATTTGGTTGGATAATGCAGCAACTACACAAAAACCAAAAAGTGTGATTGATAGAATTATCCACTTTTATGAGTATGAAAATTCAAATATTCATAGAGGGGCTCATACTTTAGCAGCAAGGGCAACAGATGCTTATGAAGAGGCTAGAAAAAAAGTAGCAAAATTTATAAATGCACCTAGCCAAAACAATATTATTTTTGTAAGAGGTGCAACAGAAGCTATAAATTTAATAGCTCATAGTTTTGGAAAAATCCATATACAAAAAGATGATGAGATAATAGTTTCAAATTTAGAACATCATGCAAATATCGTACCTTGGCAGATTTTAAGTAGCCAAACTGGGGCTAAATTAAAAGTTATTCCAGTTGATAATGATGGGCAAATTTTACTAAATGAGTTTGAAAGACTTATAACTCCTAAAACAAAAATAGTATCTATTACTCATGTATCAAATGCCTTAGGAACAATAGTTCCAATAAAACAAGTAATTGAAATTGCTCATAGATATGGAGTGAAAGTTCTAATAGATGGAGCGCAAGGAGTATCACATATAAAAACTGATGTTCAAGAGCTTGATTGTGATTTTTATATTTTTTCAGGACATAAAGTATTTGCTCCAACTGGAATTGGTGCAATTTATGCTAAAAAAGAGCTTTTAAATATTATGCAACCATATCAAGCTGGTGGAAATATGATAGCTGATGTTACTTTTGAAAAAACAGTTTATCAAGAAGCCCCAAATAAGTTCGAAGCAGGTACAGGAAATATTGCAGATGCAGTTGGATTGGGTGCTGCTCTTGATTATGTTAGTAAAATTGGAATAGAAAATATTTACAATTATGAACATAAACTTTTAGAGTATGCAATAGCTAAAATGGGTGAGATTACAGGGCTTAGATTTATAGGAACTGCAAAAGAGAAAACAAGTGTTTTATCATTTGTTCTTGATGGATATGATACTACAAAAGTGGGAGAGTATCTTACAAGCAAAGGTATAGCTTTGAGATTTGGACACCATTGTGCACAACCTATATTAAGAAGATTTGGAGTTGAAGCAACAGTTCGACCATCTATTGCTTTTTACAATACAAAAGAAGAGATAGATTTTTTAGTACAAACTATAAAAGAGTTTAAGAATAGTAGTTTAGGAAGGTAATTATGAATAGAAGAGATTTATTAAAATTAGGAACATTAGTTACAGCAGTAACTGCAACATCTGTTTTTGGAGCAACTCAAGTAAAAGAGGAGCCAAAAAAAGAGGAAAAAATTATAAAACCACTAAATAATGGTGATAGAGTAATCATCATTGGTGGAGGATTTGCAGGTTTAACTGTTGCAAAAAATATAAAATTAAATAATGCTAAAGCAGAAGTTATAGTTTTTGAGTCAAAGAATATATTTGCATCTTGTCCATATAGCAATTTATGGTTTGGTGGAGTTAAAAATGTTGATTATAATAACTTAGTTTTTTCACCTTTAAAACCTGCTTCAAACTATGATTTTGACATTATAAATGATAAAGTTGTATCAATAAATAGAGATAAAAAATTAGTTACTACTTTAAATGGAAGCTATGAATACTCTTTATTAGTTATATCAACAGGAATAGAGTATGATTATTCAACTTTTGGATTAGATGAAAAAGAGGCAAGAAAAGCTTACTCAAAATTTCCAGCTAGTTATAATGGTGGATTTGAGCAATTATCTCTAAAAGAAAATATTGAGAACTTTAAAGGTGGAGTTTTTGTTATAACAGTACCAAAAGGTATCTATAGATGTCCACCTGCTCCTTACGAAAGAGCCTCTTTAGTTGCTGATTATTTTAAATCTAAAAAGATAAATGCAAAAGTTGTTGTATTAGATCCAAGAGAGAAACCAGCAGCTAAAGCAAAAGGATTTTTAGAAGCATTTAATACTTTATATAAAGATTATTTAGAGTATATTCCAAATGCAAATATTACAAAAATCGATGTAGATAAAAAAACTATCTTTTATGATAAAACAAATCTAAAAGAAGCAGAAACTACAAAAGAGAGTCTAGTTTTTGATGATGCAAATATTATTCCTAGCAATAAAGCTTCTAAACTTTTAGCAAATAGTGGTTTAGAATTAACACCAGAAGGGTGGGGAAGAGTAAAAACACCAACATTTAGAAGTTTAAATGATGATAGTGTATATTTAGTTGGAGATGTTCTAGGAGAGTATCCTTTCCCAAAAAGTGCTCAAATGGCACACTCTTGTGGAATTATTCTTGGTGAACAAATAGCAAAAAGATTAAATAAAGAAGACCCAAAAGAGGGTAGTGTATATCCACAAAATGTATGTTACTCTTTAGTAAGTCAAAATAGTGGAATTTATGTAACTCATAAAGCATATTTAGATACAGATGGAAAAGTAAAAGTTAAAACTGAGCTTTTTGAAGATATAGAAAAAGAGACATTTGATTCAACAAAAGCTTGGTATGCTGGTATTACTTCAAATATTTTTGAGTAAAGGGTTTTAAACCCTTTATTTTAATAAGGGTTAAAATGATAGATAAAGAGAATGAAGAGAATAGAATAAATCTTCCAAATAGAAAAGTTTTTATTAAAGACAACAAAGATAACAAATTCAATAAAGTTGCAATCTTTGATATAAATGGATTTGGAAATATAAACCACTATTATGGATATGAGTTTGGGGAAAAGGTTTTAAAAATAATATCTTTGAGATTGGTAGAGAAATTTTTAAATAGTAATATTTACTATTTAGGAGGAGATATTTTTGCTGCTACTTCAAGTAGTGATATTTCAAAAGATAGATTTATTCAAACTGTAAAAGCTATTATTTGGTATTTTGGATACTCTCCCATTGAACTTGATGGTTATAAAGTATATATACCTTTAAGAGCTGGAGTTGCTATAAATTATACAGAACTTCTTTTTAGTGCAGAATTTGCACTAAAACAAACAAGAGTTGTAAAACATAATTTAGTTATTTATGATAGCGAGCAACACGATATTTGTCATCCAACCTCTTCAACTATAGAACAAGATTTATATTGGGAAACACAAATTATTCAAGCTATAAAAAAAGATAAATTTGAGATTTTTGCTCAATCAATTAATAATCAGAATGAAAAAAAATATGAGATTTTAGTAAGAATGAAAGACTCAAAAGGAAAAATTGTCTCTCCTTATTTTTTTATAGATAGGTCAAAAAAGATAAATTTATATAGCGAAATTACAAAAAAAGTAATTCAAAAATCTTTTGAGTTTTTTGAAAATAGATCTATTCAGTTTAGTATAAATCTATCAATTAGTGATATTTTAGAGAAAGATGTTATTGATTTTTTAATTCAAAAAATATATGAGTTTGATATTGGAGATTTTTTAACTATTGAAATAACAGAGAGTGAAGGGATAGAAAGTCTTGAAGAGGTAATCTCTTTTATAAAAATAGTTAAAAACTTAGGAGTAAAAATTGCAATAGATGATTTTGGTACAGGTTACTCAAATTTTTCATATTTAGTAAAACTCCAAGCAGATTTTATAAAAATTGATGGCTCTATAATTCAAGATATAAATAGATCAAAAACAGCAAAGGCTGTAATTGAAGCAATAGTATTTTTTGCACAAAAAGTAGGTATGAAAACTATCGCTGAATTTGTCTCTTCAAAAGAGATTTATGAAAGTTGTAAAGAGTTAAATATCGACTATTTTCAAGGGTATTGGTTTGATGAACCAAAAAATGTTAAAGATTTAAAATAGGTAAGGATTACTTAAATGGGAATAAGTAAAAATGGAAAAATAAAATTATTTGAACAGATAAAAGAGGATTTTAATCTTCCAAAAAATAATGATCCTGCATTAAATTCAAGATTAGAAATTTTTTTTAATTACCCTGGTGTTTGGGCAATAATAAATTATAGAGTGGCAAATAAATTCTATTTAAAAGGCTTTAAAAGATTAGCGAGAGTTTATAGTGGGATTAGTCAATTTCTAACAAATACTGATATTCATCCAGCAGCAACTATTGGAAGAAGAGTTTTTATTGACCATGGAATTGGTGTTGTTATTGGCGAAACTACAATTATTGAAGATGATGTTTTAATTTATCAAGGTGTTACTCTTGGAGGTGTTAGTTTAAATAAAGGCAAAAGACATCCAACCATTAAATCAAATAGTGTTATTGGAAGTGGTGCAAAAGTTTTAGGTAATATTACTGTTGGTTCTAATAGCAAAATTGGTGCAAATTCAGTTGTAATAAATGATATTCCTGATTATTCAACTGCTGTTGGAATTCCTGCAAGAATTATAAAACGATATGATCGTTTTGGGAAATTCACTCATAGTGATTTACCTGATATTGATAAAGAAGCATTTAAATATTTAAATAAAAGAATTGAATTATTAGAAAAACTACTTGAAGATAAAGAAATTATAAGTAGAGATAATCTTAATGAATTAAATAAAAGTCAAAATAAAAAGAGTGTTAATTTTGATTTATTAGATGATTATTTAATTGATGGTGCTGGAATTTAGTAAAAATTAATTTAAAAAAGAAGGAAGAAAAGATGAAATATGCAAAAAATATAACAGAATTAATAGGGAATACTCCACTAATAAAACTACAAGATGCAAGTCACACAAGTGGTGCAACAGTTTTAGGTAAATGTGAATTTATGAATCCAAGCCATTCAGTAAAAGATAGAATTGGTACAAATATGATAAAAGTTGCTCTAAATAATGGTCTTATAAACAAAGATTCAACTTTAATAGAGCCTACTAGTGGTAATACTGGTATTGCATTAGCTAGTGTTAGTGCTGCTTTAGGATTAAAACTTATCCTTGTAATGCCTGCTTCTATGAGTATTGAAAGAAGAAGACTTCTTCAAGCTTTAGGTGCTAAATTAGTTCTTACTCCTGCTGAAAAAGGTATGAAAGGTGCTATTGAAAAAGCGAATGAGTTAAAAGAGGGAACTCCTAACTCTATTATTTTACAACAGTTCCAAAATGAAGCAAACCCAGCAATTCATAAAGAGACTACAGCTTTAGAAATCTTAAAAGATACAGATGATAAAGTTGATATCTTTATTGCTGGTGTTGGAACTGGTGGAACATTAACTGGTGTTGGTGAAGTTTTAAAAGCAAAAAATCCTAATATAAAGATTATTGCTGTTGAGCCTGAAGCATCTCCTGTTTTAAGTGGTGGAAATCCTGGTCCTCATAAAATACAGGGTATTGGTGCTGGTTTTGTACCTGATGTATTAAATACAAAGATTTATGATGAAGTTATTAAAATTGCAAATGATGATGCAATAGAGAGTTCAAGAAATTTAGCGAAAACAGAAGGTTTACTTGTAGGTGTATCTTCAGGAGCAAATGCTTTAGCAGCAAAAATTGTGGCTTCAAGACCTGAAAACAAAGGTAAAACTATTGTTACTATTTTATGTGATACTGGTGAAAGATATTTAAGCTCTGGGTTATACGACTATATTGAAGAGTAAGCTCTCTTTATTATATTAAAGTACAAATTAATGTCAAAATCTTGTCCTATATCGTTAAAACAAATAGATGGAACAATAGTTAGAATAAATGCTTTTATTATAACTATTTTAGTTCTATCTTTTTTAATAAGTTCAAATGTATTAATTTTATATTTTATATTTATTGATTTTATAATTCGAGTATCAAAATATAATACATATAGTTTAGTTTTTAATTTTTCAAAAGCCATTAAAAAGATATTTAAACTAAAAACAAAAATGACAGATTCAGGTTCAAAAAGATGGGCTATGTTTTTTGGTCTATTTTTTATGTTTATTACAATTATTTTGTATAGTTTAGATTTAAAAATTGCCTTATATATAAGTATAATTTTTTTATTAATTTGTAGTAGTTTAGAGGCATTTTTTAGCTTTTGTTTGGGTTGTGAAATTTATTATATTTATAAAAAATTGATTTAAATAAGGAAAAAAATGAAAAAAATAATAACTCTTAGTTTATTTAGTTCTTTATCACTATTTGCAACAAATGGTGATAATTTAATAGGCTATGGTTCAAAATCAAGAGCATTAGGAGGAACAGGAATTGCTAACTTTTTGGGTTCATCAAATATTTTCTCAAATCCTGCTTTAATTAGTGAAACAAAGAATGATGAACTTGATATAGGAGTAACATATTTTACTCCAACAATTAAAACAAATGAAACAAAAAGTAAAGCAGATAAAAATTTTATCCCTCATTTTGCATATAGTAAAAGTTTAGATAATAATTTATATTTTGGTTTAGGTTTATTTGGTTCAGCTGGAATGGGAGTTGATTTTAGGAATAGTCAAAATCCTTCTTTATGGGATGCTAGAACAAATTTGCTTTTACTAAAAATTGCACCAACACTTGCGTATAAAAATGAAGATTTCTCTTTTGGAATATCTCCACTTATTCAATATGGTGAATTAAATATCTCTTATATTGACCCAACAAATACTCCTAATGGTTTAGGGAAAAGTGATGATTTAGGATTTGGTTATAAATTGGGAACAGCATATAATATAACACCAAATTTAAAAATAGGGGCTACTTATCAATCTTCAATAAAATTAGAGTATAAAAATACCTTATCAACTGCTTCTGCTCCATTTGTAAATTTTGGTTTAATTTCTTCAACATTTAGTAATAAATTAGAACAACCTGAAGAGTATGGAGTTGGTCTATCTTATGATATAAATAATTTCACATTTTCAACAGATTATAAAAAAATAAAGTGGCAAAGTGCAACAGGATATAAAGATTTTGGCTGGAATAACCAAGATGTATATTCTTTAGGAATTAAATATGAAGAGAATGGAACATGGTATGGAATTGGATATAACTATTCAAAAAATCCAATCACAAATTATGCTGGAATAACATCTACTCAACAAGTTCTTAATACATTTAATTACATTTTTTTTCCAGCAACTCAAGAAAAGCATTTCACTTTCGGAGCGGGAACAACCTTATCTAAGAATTTATCATTTGACTTTGGATTTATTTATGCTCCAAAAAATAGTATAACAACAACTGGGCTTAATGGAAGTTCTATAAAAGTATCACATAGTGAAAACTCAGCAACTTTAGGGTTTAAATATAAATTCTAAATTTTAGGAAATAATAAGTGAGAAATATTTGAAAACTTTTTCACTTCTTTTAACTCTTCTTGACAATTCAAATTAAAATAGATATAATTCACCAATTTTATAGATGATTAATTTAATCATCTATTTTTTTATAGATTTTCAATATTCATCAATAAAATGTATATTGAATAAAAGGTTTTAAATGAGATTAAATTTTGGAATATTAAAAAGACAAAAATCACCAATTCCTGGTTTTGGTTTAACTATGGGATATACCGTTTTTTATTTAAGTATTATTGTACTCATTCCACTAATAGCACTATTTTCTGAAGCTTTTAGTATGGGTTTTGATGCTTTTATAAAAACTACAACTGATACTAGAGTTATTGCTAGTTATAAATTAACTTTTATAACTTCTTTAATTGCCGCATTAGTAAATACATTCTTTGGATTAATTGTTGCTTGGTGTTTAGTACGATATACATTTTTTGGAAAAAGAGTTTTTGATGCAATAGTAGATTTACCATTTGCTCTTCCAACAGCAGTTTCAGGTATAGCACTTACAACTTTATATTCAAGTCAAGGTTGGTTTGGACAATATTTAGAGCCACTTGGAATAAAAGTGGTTTTTACTCCAATAGGTATAACAATAGCTTTAATTTTTATAGGACTACCTTTTGTAGTAAGAACTATACAACCTGCACTAGAAGAGATACAAACAGAGCAAGAAGAAGCAAGTGCTAGTTTGGGAGCATCAAGATGGCAAACTTTTTATAAAGTTATACTTCCAACTATTTTTCCTGCACTTTTAACTGGATTTGCTCTCTCATTTGCAAGAGCTTTAGGAGAGTACGGTTCAGTAGTATTTATCGCTGGAAATATGCCAATGAAAACAGAGATTAGTACTCTTTTAATTATTACAAAACTAGAGCAATATGATTATGCAGGAGCAACGGCCATCGCAGTTGTTATGCTATTAATCTCTTTTGTAATGTTATTAATCATAAATATACTTCAAAGATGGAGTTCAAGAAGAAAAGGAATGGAAGCAATATGAAAACTATAAGCAATTCACAAAGTTCACAAAATGAGTCAAGATTAGTAAAATATCTATTGATTTTTACAGCTTTAGCATTTCTAAGCATAATGCTTGTTGTTCCTTTAATTACAATATTTGCAGAAGCTTTTAGAAAAGGGTATGAAGCATATTTTTTAAGTTTTGATGACCCTTATGTATTAAGTGCTATAAAATTAACATTTATCACTGCAATTATTGCTGTTCCTCTAAATGTAATTTTTGGTATTTGTGCTTCATGGGCAATAGCAAAATACTCATTTTTTGGTAAAAGTTTTTTAATAACTTTAATAGATTTACCATTTGCAGTATCTCCTGTAATTTCAGGATTTGTATATATTTTACTTTTTGGTGCTCAAGGTTGGTTTGGGTCTTGGTTAATCGCAAATGATGTTCAAATTATCTTTGCCGTTCCTGGAATTGTCTTAGCAACAATATTTGTAACATTTCCATTTGTTGCAAGAGAATTAATCCCTCTAATGCAAGAGATGGGTAATGATGAAGAACAAGCTGCCTTACTCTTAGGAGCTAGTGGATTTCAGACATTTTGGAAAGTTACTTTACCAAATATAAAATGGGGATTACTTTATGGAGTAATTTTATGTAATGCAAGAGCTATGGGAGAGTTTGGAGCAGTATCTGTTGTTTCTGGACATATTCAAGGAATAACAAATACTATGCCGCTTCAAGTTGAGATTTTATATAACGAATATAACTTTGTTGCAGCTTTTGCCGTTTCAACACTTTTGGCAATATTAGCACTTTTAACTTTAGTATTAAAATATATTTTAGAGTGGAAAGTTCAAAGAAAAATTAAAAAATTAGAAGATAAAGAGTAGAAAATGAAAATAGAAGTAAAGAATTTAACAAAATATTTTGGCAACTTTGTTGCTCTTGAAAATATAAATTTAGAGATAGTTGAAGGAGAACTACTAGCCCTTTTAGGACCTTCAGGAAGTGGGAAAACAACACTTCTAAGAATGATAGCAGGGCTTGAAACAGTTGAAAATAGTGATAAAGGGGAGATACTATTTAATGGAGTTGATGTTGCAAAAAAAGATATAGGAGATAGAGATATAGGTTTTGTATTTCAACATTATGCACTTTTTAGACATATGACAGTTTTTGAAAATATAGCTTTTGGTTTAAAAGTAAAACCAAAAAAACAAAGACTTTCTAATAAAGAGATTGAAGAAAAAGTTACAAAACTTTTAAAACTTATCCAACTTGATGGTTTTGCTTCTCGTTTCCCATGGCAACTCTCAGGAGGACAAAGACAAAGAGTAGCACTTGCAAGGGCTTTAGCAGTTGAACCAAAAGTTCTACTTTTAGACGAACCTTTTGGTGCATTAGATGCAAAAGTAAGACAAGATTTAAGAAGATGGTTAAAAGAGCTTCAAGAAGAGTTAGGAATAACAACTGTTTTAGTAACTCATGACCAAGAAGAAGCACTTGAAGTTGCAAATAGAATAGTTGTTATAAACAGAGGAAAAATAGAGCAAATAGGAACTCCTGAAGAGGTTTTCCACAATCCTCAAAATGAGTTTGTAATAAACTTTTTAGGAAATGTAAATCTATTTCATGAAAGAAAAGATGATGGAAGTGAAGATAAATTTCTAATTCGTCCTCACGAACTTGAAATAGTTTCACAAAATGATAATGAAGCAATAAAAAAAGCAAAAATAAAATATATTCAATTAGCTGGGTCTTTTGTAAAATTAGAATTAACAGATTTAAAAGATGAGAAGAGAACTATTTTAATTGAAATGGCACACTATGAATTTAATAATAAAAATCTTAAAAAAGATGATATAGTAGGAGTTCGAGCAAGAAAATTAAGAAGTTTTGAGGATGGAGCAGGAATTTAATTGATTTTTATCAATAAAACTTATATAGGTTTTATGTAAAATAGCAAAAAATTTTAGGAATAAAAAATGCTAATAGATAAAAATAATCTACCTTTGGTTGATGCTGAATTTATGAACAATACTCACTTTGAAGATGTAGATTTAATAAATAAAATTTATGAAAATATTGAAATATTTGAGAAAAACAACTCAAATGAAAATTTTGAGAATCTAAAATCTATATATGAAGAGTGGATAAACCATACAGTTAAACACTTTTTAACAGAAGAAGAGGAGATGCAAAAAAGAGGTTTTTTTGCCTATCCTTTTCATAAAGGTGAACATGACAGAAATATCGAAGATATAAAAGCTGTTTGGATTGATTTTGAAGAGAATAGAGATATAGAAGCTTTAAAAAACTATATTGAATATGATTTAATAAATTGGCTAGTAAATCATATTAGAAGTATGGATACTGTAACTGCAAGATTTTTTAACACAGGAATGAGTCCTTGCTCTATGATGTAAGAAAAAGTGAGACTTTAGTCTCACATTAACTTATATTTAAGACTGTAATTTCACTACTAGCACCAAGTCTCATTGGTGGTCCCCAAAATCCAGTTCCTTTATTTACATACACTTGTGTAAATTCATTGTGCTGATGAAGACCTTTCACATAAGGCTGTTCAAGTTTTACTAAAAAATTAAAAGGGAAAATCTGTCCTCCATGAGTATGTCCACAAAGAACCAAATCAATTTTACTTGTATCTTCTAAATCTTTTAAATATTTTGGTTGATGAGCAAGAAGTACAACTGGGCTTTTTTCACAGTTTTCTAAAGCTTTATTAATATCTGGTGTATAAGAGCCATATCTAAAACCAAATCTATCATAAACTCCTGCTAAATAAAACCCTTTATTTACTTCTCCTATATAGATATTTTCATTTTCCAAAACTTTAATTCCCAAAGAGTTTACATAGTCAATTATTGGTTTTACTCCATGGAAATACTCATGATTTCCAACTATAAAAAAAGTTCCAAAAGTTGATTTTAAATTTTTTAATTCATCTAAAGCTTTTTTTGCAAACTCCAATTTTGTATCAACTAAATCTCCAGTTATTACGACAATATCTGCATTTAAAATATTTACTTTAACTACTAAATTTTTTATAAAATCTTTATCAATTAATCCACCAATATGAATATCACTTATCTGAACTATTTTATAAGGTTTTTGAAGCTTTTTTATGTTTACATCTACAACTTCTATCTCTATATGTCTTGCATTATCCATAGCTTTTAAATTTGTTGCAAGGATTAATGAAGTTGTACCAATATCAAGTGTCTTTTTTAAAAAGTTTCTTCTTTTTGTTGATAGTTTTGATTTTTTAAAACCAATTGAGATGATATCATGAATAATTGTAATAATAAATGTTAAAAAAATCACCCCAATTGGTAGGGAAAGGAGAAAATAGAGCCAATTTGGCACTAGAGGAAAGTATCTAGCAAGAGGGTACATTAAAGCACCAAAAAATGTTAAATATAATGCAAAGCTAAAATACTTTCTAATTTTAAGATTAAAATCTAGTTTATTTATAAACCTTTGTTTTATTATATAGGTCTGAAAGGAGAAGGCTATAAAATAAACCAAGAAGAAAATCAAAAAACTCATAAAGAAAGTATAGAAGTTTTTGGTTAATAGTTTTTAAATAGATTGTTAATAATTTATTTTAAATCAAACTATTTTTTATACTATCAACCAAAGCTTTTATCTCCTCTTTTGTCTGCATATAATGAACTCCAACTCTAAGCCAACCTGGTCTATTTTTCATATCTACTTTTTTTAAGCCCAATAAATCATGACCATAAGGTCCTGCACAAGCACATCCTGCTCTAGTTTGAAAGTTACCATGATTTGATAGTTTTTCACATAAATTATATGGATTAAACCCTTTTATATTAAAAGATACAATACCTATATTTTCTACTTCTTGATTTCCATAAATTACTAAATTTGGAATAGTTCTTAACTCAGCTAAAAGATATTTTAAAAGTTCATCTTTTCTTTTTTTTATAAAATCAAATCCAACTTCATTTCTAAGTTGATAAGCTAAAGATGCTCTTATTAGCTGAATAATTGCAGGTGTTCCTGCATCTTCTCTTAACTCTATACTATCTTCATAAATTTGGGATTTTTTATTTACATATTTTACTGTTCCACCACCACTAAATGTTGGAGCTAAAGAGGTATCAATTAAAGATTTTTTTATAATCAATAATCCACAAGATGATGGTCCACCTAAAAGTTTATGAGAAGAGGTAAACATCACATCATAATATTTGCAAGGAATATTCATATAAGCACTTGAAGCTGCTGCATCAAAACATATTATTGCATTATATTTTCGCAAAAGTTTTGATATTTTTTTATATGGAGTTATTATTCCACTTACATTTGAAGCTATACAAAAAGAGGCAAAAATCTCTCTATTTTTACTCTTTTGTAAAATTCTTTTTAAATGTTTTAAATCTATAAGCCCATCCGAAGTTAATTTTACTCTTTTAATATCTCCTAAAGATTCTCTAAAAGAGAGTTCATTTGAGTGATGTTCATAAGGTCCAACTATAATTAAAGGTGCTTTTTTCTTGTCTTTTTTAAAATTAAATCTTTTTTTTGTTGCAGGTGGAATATAAAGTCCCATAAGTTCTTGAAAATGTTTTATAGCAGCCGTTGAACCACAACCACTTGGAAGAGTTGTAAAATCATCATTTAACTCAAAATTTTTGGCTAAATTTTCTCTTGCTTTTTCATAATAAAAAGTTGTAGTTTTTGCATTTGATGACTCTTTTGAATGAGTATTGGCATAAGTTTCAAGTACTTCATGAATACGATTTTCAATCTGTCTAAATGCCAAGCCCGAAGCCGTAAAATCAAAATACCTCTCTTTATTCTTTCCTATTGTGTTATATCTTAAAAAATTTAAAATATCTATATTTTCATTTAAAAATGGTCTAAAAATATCTTTTTGCATAAAAGTCTCTTCTAAAATTATAATTATTTATATAAGTTATAATTTTAGCTTATTTGTATTTAAAACTATTTAATTTGACTATAAATATTTATTTTATAGCTACTAAGTTCCCTTTTTATAATATCATTTGTACTATTTCCAAGTATTTTTGGTAACTCTTCACTCAAAATTACACCACTTAAAAACTCTTTATTTAAAAGTGAATAAAATATCAAAATTCCTGCTCCAATTCCTGTTGGATAAGAGACATAAGTACTTCCACTATATGGAGTTTTTATAAGATCTGTATATTTACTAAATGATAAACCAATAGACTCTAAACTTTTAATCTTTTTCTTTTTTTGTGGATATGAAATCTCTAAATAAATATCAGCAATTGCACTAAATTCTGCATATTTTATAGTTTTTTTCTTGATATAATCTTCTATAATCTGTGGGCTTTTCATTTTTGGAACAATATTTTTTATTATGCTATTTATTGAAATCTTTTCATCTTCATTTTCAAAGCAATATTTATCTGAAAATAGATTTAATTGATAAAGACTTTTCATCAACTCTAGTTCATTTCCACCAATATTTAATTTAATATTTTCAATCTCTGGAAAACTCTGTTTTAAAGAGATTAACTCCTCTTGAAAAACTGGATATATATCTATAATATTTCTAAAATAGGGAAACTTATACTGTTTTGATTTTGAGAAAGGCTCTATGGTTTTTACTCTATTTTTTTTAAAAAATATTGGAGAAAATGCAAGTTCATCAATAGCAACTTTTGGTGACCACGAAAAAATCAGTTTTTTTGATTGTATCTCTTCAAGTAAATTGAGTTCAAGCTTTGTAATTTTTACCTCATAAGGAAGATTTTTGAGTGATTCAATTCTTTCTCCTATTAAAAAATTTGTAATTCCTGGAGAGATTCCAAGATTTATTAAAGCAAAAAGTTCTCTCTTTTTAAACTCATTTTGTAAATTTTGTTGTTCAAATTTCAAACTATTTATAACTTCCTCTTTATAAATATCACTTGCTAAATCTGCATAATTTGAGTTAAACTCTAAAGCTAGCCTCATAATAGATAAATTATATGATGGTGTTGAACTATTTATAAAAATATCATAATCTTTTAACTCTTTTTTATATTTATGTGAATTTTCAAAAATATCTTCAAAATTTTTTACTTCCAAAAACTTTGAGTTTTCTAAAAGTTCACTATTTTTATAAAAATGCAATTTTGCCTTTTTTTTATCTCTTACAACAAATAAAAAATTTACACAATTTTTTAAATTTTTACTAGCTTGTTCACATAAAAGTGTTGAAATAACACTACAAACTGCTCCTACTCCAAAAAATACAACTCTCATATAACCCCCGAAAAATTATTTAAAATATGATAATATTTTTGTATTCTATTTCAAAGGTACTTAATATGCAAAAACAAAAACCATATTTAGAAAGTTTCCCAGATAATAATGGATATTTTGGGAAGTTTGGTGGCTCATATATTCCACCTTCATTAGTTGAACCATTTAATGAAATAAATGAGGCATATAATAAACTTTCAAAAGATTTTAATTTTTTAAATGAGCTAAAAACTATTAGAAAATATTACCAAGGAAGACCAACTCCTCTATATTTTGCAAAAAATTTATCTACTAAAGTAGATGGAAATATCTATTTAAAAAGAGAAGATTTAAATCATACTGGTGCTCATAAACTAAACCACTGTATGGCTGAAGCTCTTTTAGCAAAATATTTGGGTAAAAAGAAGTTAATAGCAGAAACAGGTGCTGGACAACATGGAGTTGCACTTGCAACTGCTGCTGCATATTTTGGATTGGAATGTGAGATACATATGGGTGAAGTTGATATAAAAAAAGAGCACCCAAATGTTGTTAAAATGAAAATTCTAGGGGCAAAAGTAGTACCTGTAACAAAAGGCTTAAAAACTCTAAAAGAGGCTGTTGATAGTGCTTTTGAAAGCTATTTAAGTGATACAAAAAACTCTATGTTTGCTATTGGTTCAGTTGTTGGTCCTCATCCTTTTCCAAAAATGATAAGAGATTTTCAAAGTGTAATTGGATTTGAAGCAAAAGAACAATTTTTTGAAATGACTGGAAAACTTCCTGATATGGTTACTGCTTGTGTTGGTGGTGGAAGTAATGCTATGGGTATTTTTAGTGCATTTATTGAAGATAGTGTAGAACTTTATGCTATTGAACCAGCAGGAAAAGGAGATAAAATAGGAGAACATAGTGCAAGCATAACTTATGGGAAAGAGGGAATTATGCATGGATTTAACTCTATAATGCTTGCAGATGAAAATGGTGAACCTGCACCTGTTCATTCAATTGCTAGTGGAATAGATTATCCATCTGTTGGTCCAGAACATGCATATTTAAATAGTATAGGAAGAACAAAAATAGGACTTTGTACAGACAACGAAGCTGTTGAAGCTTTTTACACACTCTCAAGACTTGAAGGAATAATTCCAGCATTAGAATCTTCTCATGCTATTGCTTTTGCTATGAAATATGCAAAAGAGCATAAAGAAAAATCTATTTTAGTAAATTTAAGTGGTAGAGGTGATAAAGATATAGATTTTGTAATAGAAAATTTTCCAATAGATTAAAGTTTTAGCTTAAGCTAAAACTTTTTTAAAAGCTTTTACTATTGCTATTTTTTCTAAATCTTTTATTCTTGTTTCTAAAGTTTCGGCAGTTTCATCTGCATTTAATTCTAACTCTTTTATTAAAATTGTTTCACCTTCATCATAATTTTCATCAATATAATGAATTGTAACTCCTGATTTTTTTTCACCATTTTTTACAACTGCTTGATGAACAAAACTTCCATACATTCCAGCTCCTCCATAAATTGATGGTAAAATTGCAGGATGAGTATTTATAATTTTTTTAGGGAAGGCTTTTAAAAGATTTTCCTCAATTTTTTTCATAAATCCTGATAAAAATATATAGTCACACTCATAATCTTTTAAAATTTGAGTTATTTTCAAATCAAGATTTTCATCTGGATAAAGTTTTGAATTTACAATAAAACTATCAATTCCATATTTTTTTGCTTTATTTATTACTCCAGCACTACTATTATTTGTAATAATTACACAAACTTTTGCATCTAAAATTCCATCTTCTATTGCATTTTGTATTGTTTCAAATCCACTTCCATTATATGAAGCTAATATTCCTATTTTTTTTATCATATTTTTCCTTTTTAATTTTTTAATCTTTGAGCATGAGTTAAAGCAATCGCAATAGCATCAGTTATATCAAGTGGTTTTATCTCTTTTTTTATTCCTAAAAGTTTTTTAACCATAAAAGCTACTTGCTCTTTTGCTGCTTTTCCATTTCCAGTTACAGCTTGTTTTACTTGAAGTGGTGTATATTCTGCAAAATTTCCATAATTTTGTAATATTTTAAGAGAGATAGCTCCTCTAAATTGTGCTAGTTTTATAACAGTTTTTGGATTAAAAGCATAAAACATATCTTCAACTGATACTTCATCAATTTTATGAGTTTTAAATATCAAATCTATACCTTCTGTCATTTCAACAATTTGCTCTTGTAAAACTGTTGTTTTTATTTTTATAAGTCCAGCTTCAATTAATTTCAAATCTCTTCCACTTTTTTCAATAACTGCATAACCACAATTTCGTGTGCCTGGGTCTATTCCTAATATTTTCAATATTTCACTCTTTTATAAATTATTTTATTCACATAAATAAAAACACCATTATATCGAATGTTTTATATATTTATTTAATTAAAAGATAAAATTTATTCACAACTTATTCACTATGTGAACAAAATATTATTTATTAATATTTTATACTCTTTTTACTTTCTTGAAGCTATTTTATATAATATTTAGATATAATATTTAGCATTACAAGAAAAGAGTTTAGGATTAA